>JAXDBQ010000029.1:0-6617 GCA_034678605.1 Patescibacteria group bacterium
CTTTAAATCCAAACTGCCTTCCCAAAGCGGCCGGCCCTTGGTAATTTCGTCGCCGGCGCGCACCAAAACGTTAACATTGCCCGGCGCCGAAAATTCAATCGTCTGAAAATTCGCGGCGCGCGACGGCACGTCTTCTTTCTTGTCCTCGGCGGCCTTTTTCCGCTTTTTGGCTTCTTTTTTGCCGTCTTTGGGCGCGTCCTTGGATTTGATCTTGATCCTGATAATCTTATTTTGGCCCTTTTCGGAAATGACTTCAAGCACCGTGCCGTCCGCCGGACAAATCTCGGCTTTCCCGCCGGGAATCCGCGCTTCAAAAATTTCTTCCACGCGCGGCAAACCGGAAGTGATGTCCGTGCCCGAAGCCACGCCGCCGGTATGGAAAGTCCTCATCGTCAACTGAGTGCCCGGCTCGCCGATGGACTGCGCCGCGATGATGCCCACCGCTTCGCCCAGCCGCACCATCTGGTTGTTGCCCAAATCCCAGCCGTAGCATTTCTGGCACAATCCTTTTTCGGATTTGCACGACAGCGGCGTCCTGATCCTGATTTTTTCAACCCCCGCGGCGATCAGCCGGCGGCCCGTCTCCCAATCAATCATTCCCCCCTTCTTGATAATCGTTTCCTTGTCGGACTTGACGGTTTCGGCGCAAACATGGCCGACGACCTTATACAGGAAATTCTGCCCGATTTCTTCGGATTCCTTGATATAAATCTCCATTCCGTCGGTATCGCCGCAATCCTCCTGGCTGATGATCGCTTCGTGGGCGACATCCACCAGCCGCCGCGTCAGATAGCCGGCGGTGGAAGTTCTCAACGCCGTATCCACCGTGCCTTTCCGCGCGCCGTGGGTGGAATTGAAGTATTCCAACACGTCCAATCCCTCCTTGTAGGAATTTTTCACCGGCAATTCAATGATGTCTCCGGACGGATCCACCACCAATCCTTTCATTCCCGCCATTTGCACCGGCTGGGACCACGAACCGCGCGCGCCGGCATCAATCATCTGGTAGACCGAGCTTTCTTCCGACAGGGTTTTGGGCACCAAATTCTCAATCGTCGCCTTGGTTTTGGACCAAATTTCAATGATCTTGTTCTTCTTCTCGTCTTTTGACAAAAGTCCCTTTTGATAATAATCTTCGGTTTTTTCCACCTCCTTTTCCGCCTCCTTGATGATGCCGGCCTTTTCCGCCGGCACGTGGAGATCATCCATTCCCCATGAAATTCCCGACAATGTGGAATATTCAAAACCAAGTTCCTTGATGCGGTCCAAAGTATCTTCCACCGTTTGCACGTTGTAGTGGCGGATCACGTCTTCGGCGATGTTTTCCAAATCTTTGACTTTCACTTTTTGGTTGACGAACGCAAAATCTTCCGGCAGGGTGCGGTTGAAAATAATTCGGCCGACCGTGGTTTCGGTAAAACCGGGCGCCGACGGCTTGACGCCGCGCACTTTGATCTTGGCGCGCATATCCAAATCCCCGAATTCACAGACCATCACGGCTTCGTCGGGACCGGCAAAAACCTTGCCCTCGCCTTTCGCGCCGGCGACTTCGGCGGTGAGCCAATAACATCCCAGCACCATATCCTGATAAACCGTCACCACCGGCGTGCCTTTGGCGGGTTTTAACAAGTTCAAGCTGGAAAGCATTCTTTCCCGCGCTTCCTTTTGCGCCAGCGCCGACAGCGGCAGATGGACCGCCATCTGATCGCCGTCAAAGTCGGCGTTGAACGCCTTGCAGACCATCGGATGGATTTGCAGGGCCTCGCCTTCAATCAGCACCGGATAGAACGCCTGAATGCTCAACCGGTGCAGGGTGGGAGCGCGGTTGATCAGCACCAGTTTGTCTTTCACCACCTCTTCCAAAATCGCCCAGATTTCGTCGGTTTCGGCTTCAATCAGCCGCGATGCGCCGCGGACATTGAATGCCATCTCTTTTTCCAAAACGCGGTGGATCACGAACGGCTTGAACAATTCCAGCGCCATTTTCTTGGGAATCCCCACTTGGTTGAGCCGCAAATGCGGGCCGACGACAATTACCGAGCGTCCCGAATAATCCACGCGCTTGCCCAAAAGATTTTGGCGGAACCGTCCCTGTTTGCCCTTGAGCATATCGGCCAAAGATTTCAACAGCCGCCGTCCGCCGGTGGTCGCCTGCGTGGTGGTGCCTTTTCTCATTCCGTTGTCAATCAGTGAATCCACCGCTTCCTGCAACATTCTTTTTTCGTTGCGCACGATCACTTCCGGCGCGGCGATCTCCTGCAGATATTTGAGCCGGTTGTTGCGGTTGATGACGCGGCGGTAAAGATCGTTAAGATCGGAGCTGGCATATCGGCCGCCGTCCAGCTGGACGATCGGGCGCAAATCCGCCGGCAGAACCGGCAGAGCGGTGATCAGCATCCACTCCGGGCGGATGCCGGCCTGATGCATTCCCTGCAAAAGTTTCAGACGGATGTAAATTTTTCTTTTTTCCTCGGGAGTCGCGGTTTCCAATTGAACTTTCAGGTTTTTAACCGCCTCGGCCAGATCAATCTTTTCGCACAGCTTGCGGACGGTTTCCGCGCCGGTGCCGGCCGAAAAACATTGCCCGTATTTGAGCGACAAATTGCGGTATTCGGCTTCCGAAATCACCCGCATAAATTCAATGGACGCCAATTCCGATTTGGCGCGGTCGCGCGCATCGCGCAGTTCGTCAAGGATCGCCTGCAAAGCCTTTTGCGTTTCTTTGTCGCTTTTTTTCGTGTTCGGATTTTGGGACTCAAAAAGCCGCTTTTGCGTTTTGGTTTTTTCGTTGAATTCCGCTTCAATCTCGGCGGCGATCTTTTCTTTTTCTTCATTGTCCACCGAAACGATGATATAGGCGGCAAAATAGATCACCTTCTCCAGTGCCAGCATCGGCAAATTCAGAACCTGGCCGATGCGCGACGGCACTCCCCGCAGAAACCAGATGTGCGACACCGGGCAGGCCAGTTTGATGTGGCCCATCCGTTCGCGGCGCACGCTGGACTTGGTCACTTCCACGCCGCAACGGTCGCAAACGATACCCTTGTAGCGCACCCGCTTGTATTTGCCGCAATAGCATTCATAGTCCCGCTCCGGCCCGAAAATGCGCTCGCAAAACAAGCCGTCCTTTTCCGGCCGCTGGGTGCGGTAATTGATGGTTTCGGGCTTGGTGATCTCGCCGTGGGACCAGGAAACGACTTCCTCGGGAGACGCCAGCTTGATCCGAATTGATTCTAAATCTTCTACTCTCATGTTAAAAAATTTTCAATCTTCAAACCTCCAATTTTCAATGAATGTTCCAATTTTCAATGTTTCAAACGAATAAGATGCGTTTGTTTAAAAATTGGCTCATTGAAAATTTATTGAAAATTGATAATTGATAATTGAAAATTAGTTTAGCTAGCTGGTCTCTCTTTTACTTCCACGCTCAATCCCAACGACTTCAATTCGCTCACCAAAAGGTTGAACGACGCCGGAATGTTGGGATGGCGGATGTCTTCGCCGCGCAAAATGGTTTCATAGGTTGCCGCGCGGCCGGCGATATCGTCGGATTTGATGGTGAGCATTTCCTGCAGAGTGTGCGCCGCGCCGTATCCTTCCAGCGCCCAGACTTCCATTTCCCCGAACCGCTGGCCGCCGAACTGCGCCTTGCCTCCCAGCGGCTGTTGGGTGATCAGCGAATACGGGCCGATACTGCGCGTGTGAATCTTGTCTTCCACCATATGCACCAGCTTCATCATATAGATATAGCCCACGGTGATCTTGCCCGGAAACGGCAATCCCGACCGGCCGTCAAAGAGTTTTTCCTTGCCGTCTTCGGAAAGGCCGGCCTTTTTCAATTCCGCCTTGATGTCGGCTTCGGTCGCGCCCGAAAGCGACGGCGTCACCGCGTGATAGCTGAGTTTGTGCGCCGCGTAGCCGAAATGAGTTTCCAAAATCTGCCCCAGGTTCATGCGCGACGCCACACTCATCGGATTGAGCACAATGTCCACGGGCGTGCCGTCTTCCAAAAACGGCATCTCTTCCACCGGCAAAATGCGCGAAATCACGCCTTTGTTGCCGTGCCGGCCGGCCAGTTTGTCGCCGGCGCGCACCTTGCGCAATTCCGCCACCTCAATCTCAATGCGCTTGATCACTCCCGGATCAAGCTTGTGCCCCTGTTCGCGCGAGAAAATCTTCACGCCGACGACGCGTCCCCGCTTGCCGTGTTCCATCACCAGCGAAGTGTCTTTGACATCCTTGGCTTTTTCGCCGAAAATTGAGCGCAGGAGCCGCTCTTCGGCGGTGAGCTCCTGCTCCCCCTTGGGAGAGATTTTTCCCACCAGAATGTCGTTGGGCTTGATCTCGGCCCCCACGCGCACGATGCCTTCTTCGTCCAAGTCCTTCAATTTCTCTTCGGAAACATTGGGGATGTCATAGGTGGTGGTTTCCGGACCCAGTTTGGTTTCGCGCACGTCGCAGGCGAAATTTTCCATATGGATGGTGGTGAATTTATCATCCGCCACCAAGCGTTCGGAGAGCAAGATCGCGTCCTCAAAATTGCCGCCGCGCCAGGAAGTGAACGCCACCAGCAAGTTGTGCCCCAGCGCCAGATGGCCGTCGGTGATGCCGCCGCCGCCGCAAAGCGCGTCGCCCTTTTTGACTTTTTGCCCTTTTTTGACCGCCACTTTCTGATGAAAGCACGTGTATTGGTTGGTGCGCAAAAAGGTGCGCAAATAATAAGTTTTTTCGCCCAGTTCCTTGTCGTCGTATTTGACGGCGATGTGCCGTCCGTCAACTTCGGTGATCACGCCCGTGCCTTCGGCCGGCAGGATATGCCCCGAATCGCGCGCGATCCTTTCTTCACTGCCGGTCATCACCAGCGGCACTTCGGGCAACAACAGCGGCGTTGACTGGCGTTGCATATTGGAGCCCATCAGCGCGCGGTTGGCGTCGTCGTTCTGCAAAAACGGAATCAGCGACGTGCCCACCGAAAGGATCTGCTGGGGGGAAACGTCAATGTAGTCAATTTCTTCGCGGGCGCAAATGCCCGGCTCTCCTTTGATGCGCGCCTCCAATTTTTTGGGAATGATGTTGTTGTTCTCGTCCAGCGGCGCGATCGCCGTGGCAATGTTGTATTTCTCTTCCTCGTCGGCGGTCATATAGACCAGTTTGTCGGTCACTTTGTTTTTTTTCACCTCAAAATAGGGAGTTTCCAAAAATCCGAAATCGTTGATCTTGGTATATGACGCCAAATAGCCCACCAGGCCGACGTTCGCGCCTTCGGGAGTTTGGATCGGGCAGATCCGGCCGTAGTGGGAGGGTTGCACGTCGCGCACTTCAAATCCCGCGCGTTCGCGCGTGAGCCCGCCGGGGCCGGTGGCCGCCAGACGGCGTTTGTGCTCCAGCTCGGAAAGCGGATTTTCATTGTCCATAAATTGGGACAGTTGCGACGACGAGAAAAATTCCTTGATCACCGCCATCACCGGCCGGGGATTGATCAATTGCAGGGGCGACAGCTCCAAAACATCCAGCGTTGACATCCTGTCCTTGATGATGCGCTCCATCCTCATAAAGCCCAGCCGCAGGCGGTTCACCAGCAGTTCGTTGAGCGTGCGCACGCGGCGGTTGCCCAAATGGTCAATTTCGTCGGGTTTGGCGGCCGGATCGTTGTTGAGCCGGATGATTTCCTTGATCACCGCCACGATGTCGTCCACCGTCATCACGCGATCCTTCATTTCCACCACGTCGTTTTTCTTGTCCTTGGGCTTCAATTGCGGCAGGCGTTTCCACATTTTCCAGCGCCCGACTTTGGAAAGATCATATCTTTCAAAATTGAAAAACATATTCCAGATCAGTTCCTTGGCGGTGTCGGCGGTGGTCAGGTCCCCCGGGCGCAGGCGCTGATAGATCTCCACCAGCGCTTCGGCCTGGTTGTGCGTGGGATCTTTTTTGATGGTTTCTTCAATAAAATCAACTTCGCCGTTGTTGACGTCGGCAAACAGTTCCTTGATCGCGTTGTCGTTGTCAATGCCGAACGCCCGCAAAAGCGTGGTCGCCGGCACGCGCCGCTTGCGATCAATCTTCACGCCGATAAAGCCCGTGTGGGCGGTTTCAAATTCCAGCCACGAGCCGCGGTTGGGAATGATCTTGGTGCCGAAAAAATTCTTGCCGCCGATGTTTTGGGCGGAGAAAAACACGCCCGCCGAGCGGATTAATTGCGAGATGCAAACCCGCTCCACGCCGTTGATCACAAACGTGCCCCTTTCGGTCATCAACGGAAAATCGCACAGAAATATCTCCTGCGTTTTGGTTTCTTTGGTCTTCAGATTCACCAGCCGCGTCTTGACCCGCACCGGCGATTCATAGGAATCGTTGTTCAAGCGCGCGTCCAGATCGTTCTTGTGTTTGGGCTTGTCCAGCTTGAAATCGTCAATCCAAAGCTCCATTTCCTTGCCGGTGTAGTCGCGGATGGGCGAGATCTCGGTGAACAATTCCCGCAAATCGTTGCCCCAGAACATATCCCAGCTCTCTTTTTGCAACACCAGCAAATACGGCAACGGCAAAGAAACTTTTGCCTTGCCGAAATTTTTTGTTTTAAGGGCCATATAACTTAAATTAAAAATTAAAAAATCAAA
>JAXDBQ010000030.1:0-4380 GCA_034678605.1 Patescibacteria group bacterium
ATTACATCCAAACTCGGATTTATTTGGGCGGCGCGGGCATGAGCAACGCCGCCATGCGAAACGCGGCCGATTTTCATTCAAGCGATCTTGACGGCGATTTCGTCCAGCAAAATTTTTGGGCCAGGGGCATTGATTCCTACAACATTGCCGGTTGCAAAGCCGGCACTTTTTCCATAATCGAGGATTGGCAAAACCAAGACGGCACTCATGACCGCTATGATTTTGGGCCCTTGGCCGCCGGCGACGACACGGTGATCTTTGAATCGGCCAACCAGGTCTTGGCCAGCGATCAAAAAACATTCTACGCCCCCAAGATCAAGCACGGCCAGATGCCCAGCTTTGCCAATGTGAAGCAAAAGGTTGTCAATATCATTGCCGGCAACGACAATCGCCCGATTGAGCCGGGCAAGATCATCACCAAAGACCAATTGCGGGCCAATCCCAATCTGTGCGCGCTTTTTGGCACCACCATCAAAATCGAAAGCCCGGTAAATATCAAGATCACCGATCAATTCGGCAATGTTGTTGAATTGATAAACGGCACCGACATTAAAAACCAAATCCCGGGCGCGAATTTTGAATTCATCGGCGATCACAAATTTGTTTATCTGCCTAACGACGGCAACGAGCAATATCAAATCGAATTGATCGGCGCCGGCGCCGGTTTTTTCACGCTCACCGCGCAAGCCATCGAAAACAACCAACCCCAAACGCCGCGAGTGTTTGCCAATTTGCCGGTGTCCGAATCCACGCGGGGCAATTTGGTTTTGGGCCAAGAAATCATTCTTAACCTTGATCAAAACAATGACGGGCAAATCGATCAAACCATTGTTCAAGACGGCAATTTGACCATCGAAGATTTATTGGCCGACTTTGACCGTGCGGTTTTGGCTGGTTTGGTTTTGGCGCCGGCTCAAACCGAAATTCGCGAAAAGTTGGCCAATTTGCAAACCCAATTGGCGGTCTTGGAAAAACATCGTCAAAAGCCAAGCGGCAAGTCGGCGGCGGCGCTGGCCGCGGCGATCAACCGGCACATCGAACAAACCATCAAAATGATCGCCGGATTTTGGCAGGCGGGGTTGGTTGACCGTCAAAGCGCGGCGCGGTGGGCGGCGGGGTTGGCGGGATTAAAGTTAAAATAAAAAATAGTAAATAACATGCCGGTGAAATTTCGGCTCAAAGATCATTCCGGGAATATCGCGCCCGCGGCGGTGATGCCGCGGTGGATCGCGCCGCAAAAAGGCGGATTAATCTTATCGGAAATTGAGGCGACGCAAATTGCGGAATTGCCGGCAAGCGAAAATAATTTTCGTTATGATGCCGATGCCGGACAATATATTTATAATTGGAGCGCCAAAAATTTGCCCGCCGGATACTTTTGGACTATCGGCGCCGTGCTTGACGATGGCACTACGCGAACTATTGATGTTGGTTTAAAATAAAAATAAGGTAAAATAAATGTGTAAATATAAAAAATATGTTGGGAATATACGAAGGGGTTGGTCGAATTTTAGGTATTGCGACTTATGTTTTAATGTTTATTGCGGCTTTAGTCGGCGGTTTGATTTTTTGGAGCAAGGAAAATAAAAAAATGGCGGTTTGGTGGGTTTCGGTGATGGCCAATTTTATTGTTTTTGCGTACCTTTTGGGGCGCGACGGCGATTTGATTTACGCGGCGCAAATTTGGACGATGATTGCGTGGCCGATTATCAATATCGCTTGGTTACTTGATATGATTCGCGATTATTTCAAAAAAAGAAAAAATAAAAATAAATGATTTCGTGAAATAATAATTTTTAATTGCGAAATCATTAAATTCAAATGCTATTGAAGGGGTCTAACCGCCCGCGATTACACGAGGGTTAGACCCCGAAATGCAAAGCGTTTCGTAATTCAAAGTAATAAAAAAATATGGAACAAAAAAATGTTTTAAAGATGATTTGCGCGGGGTTGGTTTTGGGCGGGTTGAGTTTTGCCGGCGCGGCCGGCGCGGCGGCGACTTTTCCGGACGACAAGGCGGGGATTACGGCCTATGTGAAACTGCCGGCGATCGGCGACGACAAATTGCGGATTTTGAAAGAAAGTTTTTTTAACAGCGTTGAGTCGTATGGCAATCATCACGCGATCGGTGTTAAGGAATATACCACTTGCCAGGATTATCAAAGTCAAAACGGCAAAACTAATTTCCATATTTATGTGGGCGCCGATGGTTGGATAGCGGCCTATCTTTTAAGAACCGAAGAACCGGCGCGGTTGGTGGATTGGGATGATCCGGCGGGATTGGGAAAAACCATGTTGGCGCGGATCGTGGAAGACACGGCGCAAAAGATTGGCGCGGCAATTCCTGCTGATTTGGCGATTAAATATTATAATTTTGCTTATCCGGACGCGGCCAAGATGACCATCGTCAAAGAATCGATCGCGGCCAACGAAATCAACGCGTCAACAAGCGCGCCGGTATTGATCGATGATTTTTCCGCGACCGCGGCCGGCACAATGCGTCAAGTGTCGTGGGGGCTTTATGTGAAAAATTCTGTTTGCCAAGATTCGGGCGATACGGTGGCGTTGCTGATCGGCGGTGATTTGGCGGGTGGTAGTTGCGACCGGTTGTCTTATGGCAATTATTATTATGTTTACAAATTCAATGATCACAAAAGTCGTTTAATCCAGCTTTCCAAACATTCTAACAGCTCATCCGCCAATGCCGCCGCGGCCGTGGTTTTTACGTATAGTCTCTTTTAACCCCGCCATTTCATTTTTTGGGATTTTGTAGTAGTATTTAGCCATAGAATTGCCTGAAGTTATCGGCGGATTTGATCCGATGATTTTGATTTGATCATGGCGGCAAAAAAAATGAAAACGGCGGTGTTTTTTTGCGGATTGGCGTTGGCGTTGGCGCCGTTTTTGGTGCGCGCCGAAAGTTATGGCGACCAAAACTTTTTTAACATCGACAAATCCTATGACGAATTCGGCCGAAGCAATTTGGCCGCCGGTTTGGTGTTGGCGGGCAACGGAATTTATTTTTATGCCGACAATAATTGGTGGGGCGGGCTGGACGCGCAATCCCAAGGCAAATATCGGGCGGCTTTTTTGGATTTGGACAACGAATTTTCAAACAACATCCGTCCCAAGCTCACCGCGCTTTTTGGCAGTGATGTCAATCCGGCGGTGAGCCGCGACGGCCGGATCACGGTTTTGATCCATCCCATGATCAAAGACGCCGGCGGCTATATCAACACCGGCGACGGTTATAAAAAGATCGAAGTTCCGGCCTCGAACGAAAGGGAAATGGTTTATTTTAATTCGCGATTCGCGGATTCGCCGCTGGCCAAAGCGTATCTGGCGCATGAGTTCGTCCATTTGATCACATTGGCGCAAAAAGATATTTCGCGCCATGTCCGCGAAGAAGTTTGGCTCAACGAGGCGCGCGCCGAATACGCGTCCACGATCTTGGGTTATGACGATTTGTTTGCCGGCAGTAATTTTGACCGGCGGGTGAAGTCGTTTGCCAATGATCCTTCCAAAAGTTTGGTTAACTGGGCCAATAAGCCCGCCAATTACGGCGCGGCGCATCTTTTTTTTCAATATCTGGTTGATCATTATGGCATTAACGCGGCGGCCGACACCATGAAAACCGAAAAAACCGGCATCGCGGCCGTGGAATACGCGCTTAAAAAAAACGGCCATGACCTGTCGTTTAAACAATTGTTCCGCGACTGGCTGGTGGCGCTGGCGGCCAATGATTGCGCTTTGGGCGATCGTTATTGCTATAAATTGGCCGACCTTAAAAATTTTGTCGTGGCGCCCAAAATAAATTATTTGCCCAATTCCGAGCGGCTTTCGCTGTCGGTGATGTATAACACCGATTATTTTTCCGGCAATTGGCAAAGGATCGCCGGCGGGGGCGGCGATCTGCGGCTTGATTTTTCCAGCGATCCGGCCGATAAATTTTTTGTGCCTTATTTGTTGTGCGATATTTCCGGCAAGTGCGTTGTCGGCGACATGGACACTTTTGCCGACGGCAAAGCCGGTTTGTTTTTGGCCGATTTTGGCCGAAAATATTCGTCGCTGTTATTGATGCCGTTTTCGGCGGGCAAAACTTTGGGATTCAACGATTATCAAGCCAACAGCGTGCCTTATTCTTTGAGGATCGAGATCAACCCAAAAACCGCGGCGGCTCAGCCGGTGATCGCCGAAGACGGCGGCCAGGAGGCCAAGATCAAATCGTTGCTGGCGCGAATTGAAGCCATCAAAATCGAAATCGCGCGCATTCAGGCGTTGCTGGCGGCGCGCCAAGCCGCGGCGGCCGGCGCGGGGTCGGCCGCGGGGGTGTGGGGCAAGGCGAGTGCCGCCGAGCGTTTTTTTGGGGTGGGAAATTAA
>JAXDBQ010000031.1:0-12175 GCA_034678605.1 Patescibacteria group bacterium
ATTACATCCAAACTCGGATTTATTTGGGCGGCGCGGGCATGAGCAACGCCGCCATGCGAAACGCGGCCGATTTTCATTCAAGCGATCTTGACGGCGATTTCGTCCAGCAAAATTTTTGGGCCAGGGGAATTGATTCCTACAATATTGCCGGTTGCAAAGCCGGCACTTTTTCCATAATCGAGGATTGGCAAAAACAAGACGGCACCCACGACCGCTATGATTTTGGGCCCTTGGCCACCGGCGACGACACGGTGATCTTTGAATCGGCCAACCAGGTCTTGGCCAGCGATCAAAAAACATTCTACGCCCCCAAGATCAAGCACGGCCAAATGCCCAGCTTTGCCAATGTGAAGCAAAAGGTTGTCAACATCATCGCCGGCAACGACAATCGCCCGATTGAATCGGGCAAGATCATCACCAAAGAACAATTGCGGGCCAATCCCAATTTGTGCGCGCTTTTTGGTACCACCATCAAAATCGAAAGCCCGATAGACATTAAGATCACCGATCAATTCGGCAATGTTGTTGAATTGATAAACGGCACCGACATTAAAAATCAAATCCCGGGCGCGAATTTTGAATTTATCGGCGATCACAAATTTGTTTATCTGCCCAACGACGGCAACGAGCAATATCAAATCGAATTGATCGGCGCCGGCGCCGGTTTTTTTACGCTCACCGCGCAAGCCATCGAAAACAACCAACCCCAAGCGCGGCGGGTGTTTGCCAATTTGCCGGTGTCCGAATCCACGCGGGGCAATTTGGTTTTGGGCCAAGAAACCATTCTCAACCTTGATCAAAACAATGACGGGCAAATTGATCAAACCATTGTTCAAGACGGCAATTTGGCCATCGATGATTTATTGGCCGACTTTGACCGCGCGGTTTTGGCCGGTTTGGTTCAAGCCCCGGCCCAAACCGAAATTCGCGAAAAGTTGGCCAATCTGCAAACCCAGTTGGCGGTTTTGGAAGAACATCGGCAAAAGCCAAGCGGCAAGTCGGCGGCGGCGCTGGCCGCGGCGATCAACAAGCATATCGAACAAACCATCAAAATGATCGCCGGTTTTTGGCAGGCGGGGTTGATTGACCGTCAAAGCGCGGCGCGGTGGGCGGCGGGGTTGGCGGGATTGCGCCAATAATGCAAAAATTATTTTTTTGTGGTAGATTGAAAAATCGAATTAAAAATATTTCAATGGAAAAACCGGATTACAAAAAGATCGCTAATGACGCCCGGATTCGGGTTCTGGAAATGGTGTATAAGGCGCAAACCAGCCATATCGGCAGTAATTACAGCTGTGTGGACATTTTGGCGGTGATCTTTGAGCATCTCGATTTGGATCGCGACAAGATAATTTTGAGCAAGGGTTGGGCGGCCGCGTCGCTTTATTATTTTCTCAAACAAAAGGGGCGGATCACCGAGGCGGACTTGGAAAGTTATTGCCAGCCGGGGAGCAAATTCATCGGTTTGGCCGAGCCGATCATTCCCGAAATTCCGGCCGCGGGCGGTTCGATGGGATTTGGCCTGCCTTTCGGCGTGGGCTTCGCGCTGGCCAAGAAGACCAAGAAAGAGAGCGGCAAAATTTTCGCGGTGATGTCGGATGGCGAAATGCAGATCGGTACCACTTGGGAGTCGGCGTTGATCGCCGCTCATCACCAATTGGACAATTTATTGGTATTCGTGGATGTTAACGGCTTGCAAGCCATGGGCGGGGTGAATGAGATTTTAAACATCGAACCGCTGGCCGAAAAATGGAAAGCGTTTGGCTGGAATGTGCGCCAGATCGACGGCCATGATTTCGAACAAATCGAAAAAGTTATCAATGAACCGGTGGCAAGCAAACCCACGGTGGTTATCGCCAAAACCACAAAAGGCAAAGGCGTAAGTTTCATGGAAGGGCAAAATCTTTATCACTACAAGGCGCCGTCGGAGCAAGAATATCAAGCGGCGTTAAAGGAATTATCTTTAATTTAAGGTTCATTCGGCAAGCGTTCCGCGGCGCGCGCGAATTTTTTTCTAAAAATTCGCTCTGGGCGTCCGCCGGCCGCGGACGCAGGTCGCCGCGAAACACTTGCCTCATTGCCTTGGAGATTTTTATTAAGAAAGATTTCTAAATTAAAATCAAATGGCTGAAATAATCCAACAACAAGATACGCGTCGGGAATTCATCGACGCCTTGATGGAGCTGGCCGAAAAGGACGATAAGATCGTGCTGGTGATTCCGGATGTGGGTTTCAACTACATCGAGGAATTCCAAAAAAAGTTTCCCGGCCGGTTTTTCAATTTGGGCGTAACCGAGCAAAGCGCCATGACCATTGCCGCGGGCATGGCGTTGGAGGGCCTGAAGCCCTACATTTACAGCATGATCAATTTTGTGGCTTTTCGCCCTTATGAAGCGGTGCGCAATGCCGTGTGTTTGCACCATGCCAATGTGAAGATCATGGGCGTGAAGGGGAGTGAGAAATACAAATTTTTGGGATTTAGCCACAACCTCATCGTGGAAGACGAAGAATTTCGGATATTCAAACACCTGCCCAATTTTAAAACCTATTTGGCCCAAAAACCCGAACAAGTGAAAGGCATCATTCTGGAATCCTATGCCTCGTCCAACCCCTGCTACATCCGGCTGTAGCTTGACTTACACAGTTGACTTGAAATGAGCGCAAAGCAATGGTCTATCCATTGTTAACGCAATAGTTAGACCATTGCGGATAAATCGAATTGCGTAAGTTAAAATTTGTAAATAGTATTTAATTACGAAATTCCTAAATTCGAATGCTGTTGTTGGGGTCGCACCCCCGCGATTACACGGGGGAACGACCCCGAAAATGCAAAATGCAAGAAAGCGTTTTGTAATTCAAAAAAATAAAGATTATGGATTGGGTAATTGGTAGCTTGATCAGTTTAGGGCTGTTTGCTTCAACCAGCATTTTGAGCAAATACAATTGGCGCGCGGGCGTGCCGGCGCCGGTGATCAATTTCGCTACCTACGCGGTGGCGCTTTTAGTGTTTGTTTTTGCGATACCCAAGGGGGAGTTCAATGTTTTTGCGCGGGCGGATGTTTGGTTGGTGCTGGCTGCCGGTCTGTGCGTGTATTTTGGCAACGCGGCCAGCGTGCGCGGCCTGAATTTGGCGCCCAATCCGGGATACAGCCAGGCGATCAACAAAAGTTATGTGGCGCTCACGACGTTGGCGGCGATCTTGATGTTCGGCGGGGAATTGTCGTGGCGCAAGATCGCGGGCGTTGCGCTGATACTGGCCAGCCAGTTGTTGATCGTGAGCAAGGTTTCGCGCAAAAACCCTTTGCATGACGGCCGCTGGATCTGGCTTTCGTTTGCCGCTTTCTTTTGTTATGCTGGCTGGTCGATGGCGGTGAAATATGCCAATGCGATTTTGGGCGTCAACCAAACCGCGTTTTTGTTTTGGGCGGTGGCGATCGCGACGGCGTTGTTTGCCGCCGAAATTTGGCGCGGCAAAATTTCATTGATGAAATATAAAAACCAATTTGGTTTGCTGTTTTTAATGGGATTGGCGTCGGGGTTTGCCAATATTTTGATGTGGGACGCGTTTGTGGCCGCGCCCAACATGGGTTATGTGAACGCCATCCAAACCACCGGCGTGGCCATCGTGAGTTTGCTGGCCGTGAAATTATTCGGCGACGAGCTTACGCGCAAAAAATTTGCCGGCATTTTGGGCGTGATTTTTGGTCTGCTTTTGATCGTCTGGCCGTGAACCATTCGATTGAACGGAATGTGGACCACCCTGTCCGCAAAAATCCCGCTTGCCGGGATTTTTTGTTTCTGGAATTGTCCAACCGAATTTAAATCTAATTTGACAGATATTGATTTTTATGTTTAAATAATAAACAAGAAAAAAAAGGAGGCAGTTCATTGATATTGAAAAGATGTTCGTTTGGACCGACGAGGCAGTCGGGGATATGGCTTGGGAAAAAATGCAAAATTGAATTTTTGCATGATTTTTCGGGTGGCAAAACGGAAGGATTGTTTGTAAAACAATTGCCGGACGGCAATGTGATTGCTGGATTGGCGGATACCCATAAAGAAGTATATTCGCCGTCGCATCCGGCAGTGTTGCCGCATGGCGATCAAATTGTCGCGCAAGCGTTTGGAGAGGCGATCTTTTCCGCGACGGATGAAACCACGACCAGCATCGCCTTGAGGGCGAACAAAATTCTTCGCGCGAAATTGGAAGCGATAAACCGCAATCGGTCTGGGAAATTACCGCTTATTGATCTTGATGACGCGGCGCGAGTTCCGGGAGCGGCGATAATAATCGTTAAAACCGATATTGTCGCGCGTGAAGTGGAAATGTTCCAAACCTGCGATGTGGGTTCGATTTATGAGTGGAGTTGCGGGTATCAAATAACGCCCTATCGTAATTGGCAAGTCGAGCAGTATCACCAAGAGAAAATCCAATCACTTTTGGTTCAAACCTGCGGCGATAAGGGCATAATGTGGGATGAGTTTTTCGGGTTTTTGTCGGAGAGCCGACGCGCCGTTAACAATAAATCCGAAGAAGTGGTGATCTTGAATGGAACTGCCGCTTTTGAGGACTTCGCTTCAAACCAAGTGATCGATGGCGATTTATATTGTAAAATAATGTTATTCAGTGACGGAGCGTTGCCTGACAATGAGGCATTCCCTGGTCAAAGGCAAAAACTGCTTTACCGTTATTTATGCAATCCTGATTTAAATTTGTTTTTGTTGGCTAATAGAGTTCTTCAGCGAGAATTAGTTGACAAATCCCATGTGTATGGCGGCATTCCCGAGGCCAGCTTGGTTGAATTGACAGTGCGGCGTTGATTATTTCATTCGCCGTCTTTTTTATTCGCGCATGATTTTTTGGTTGTCAAGTGGATTTTTGGGAAAAATAAGTATATAATCCAAATTAAGCGAATTTAAAATAACGAACTCAAAATAATCAAAAACATATGAAGGTGGATTTCATCAATTCAAGCTACCGGCGGTATTATCAGGCGCACAAGGCGCAAATTATGAAAGCGCTGGACAAGTGTTTTACCAAAGGGGATTTTGTGTTGCGCGAGGATTGCGACAAATTCGAGAAAAATCTGGCGGATTTTTGCGGGGCCAAATACGCGGTGGGCGTGAATTCGGGCACGGACGCGCTCAAAATTTCCTATAAAGCGCTGGGTTGCGGCCCGGGCGACGAGGTGATCACCGTGGGGCACACTTTCATCGCGTCCATCGAGGAGATCGTGCATTTGGGCGCCACGCCGGTGCTAATCGACGTGGGCGAAGACGGCTTGATGAATGTTGATCAGATCGAATCGGCGATCACTCCCAAAACCGTGGGCATCGTGCCGGTTCATTTGTCGGGCAAAGTTTGCGATATGCCGCGAATCATGGCCATCGCCAAAAAGCACAATTTGTGGGTGGTGGAAGACGCCTGCCAAGCGCTGGGCGCGTTTTTAAACGGCAAACCGGCCGGAACTTTCGCGCAAACCGGCACTTTTTCGTTTATTTCGCCCAAAACCTTGGGCGGCGCGGGCGACGCGGGCGGCATTGTCACCAACGATAAAAAGATCTATGAAAAAATGTTGCTTTTGCGCAACCACTACAACATCACTCAAAACGCGCTTTTGGGCCATCAACCCAAAGCGCCCAAAGTGATGGGCTGGGGCTACAATTCGCGCTTGGACAACATCCAGGCGGCAATTTTGAACATCAAGATAAAATATTATCCGGCCATGCTGCGCCGCCGGCGGGCGATCGCGATGAAATATAACCAAGGGTTGAAGGACTTGCCCATCGGTTTGCCGTCGCAACAGCCCGAACAGATCTATCAAGAATATATTATCAAGGTCAAAAATATCTGGGCGTTCAAAGACCATATGCGGGCCAAGGGGGTGGAGTTGTTGATCCGCGACACCACCCCCAATCACAAGATGCCCGGGCTGGGACTGGATCATTTCAACCTGCCGGTCACCGAAAAGATCGCCAAAGAGTTGGTGCGCCTGCCGATCTATCCGGAACTCACCGACGCCGAAGTCGATTATGTGATAAAATGCGTGCGTGATTATTTTTCGTCCGCGAAAAAAGTTAAGAAATAATTTTTAATTGACAAACTCTTGTTTCGCGAAAATATTCGCGAAACAAGTTTTATGATTTCAAATTAAAAGTAAAGTATGGGGTTGGTTGATTTTTTGGCCAAAAGGAAAAAGGCGGCGTTTTTTGCCATCGACGCGTTCGCGATCGGGTTTTCGGTTTGGCTGGCGTTTATGATTCGCTTCGAAGCGCAGATTCCGGAGCAGTATTTTCCGATTATCGCGCGCTTGGCGTTTTTGAGCTGGATTTTTTATTTGCCGGCGCTGTGGTTTAATCGCCTTTATTTGTTTTCCTGGTCATATGTGGGCGCGGCCGAATTGATCTTGCTGGCGCGCGCCGCAGCGTTGGGATTGCTTTCGCAAGTGGCGGTTTTGTATGTTTTTAGAAACTTCCATTTTTTTTCCGGATTTCCGCGGTCAACGATATTCATTACTTGTTTTTTTGTTTTTATTTTGTGCGGCGGGGCGCGTTTTGCCAAGAGAATTTATTTTTATATTTTTAAAACCGGTTCGGGCGCGGGCAAAATCAAGATATTGATCGCCGGCGCGGGCGATACCGGCGAGCAATTGTTGCGCAGTATTATCGGGACCGCGGCCAGCCGCTATGAAGCCGCGGGATTTGTGGACAACAACCAATCGCGCCAGGGCAATATCATTCACAACGTGAAAGTTTTGGGAAAATTGGAAGATATTCCGCGGATTGCCGGCAAACACGGGATTGAGGAGGTGGTGATCGCGTTGCCGCCCGGATCGGCCGCGGTTAAAGACGCGGTGCGGTTTTCCAAAAAAGCCGGTTTGAAAAAAATCAAGATCGTGCCGCCGTTGTCGGAGATCATTTCGGGAGGCGTGGCGTTGGCCAATATCCGGCATGTCGAGATCGAGGATCTTTTGGAACGCGATCGGGTCTTGCCGGACACCGCCGCGATCGGCGCGTTCATTGCCGGCAAAAAGATATTAGTGACCGGCGCGGCCGGATCGATCGGTTCCGAGCTTTGCCGCCAGATCGCCAAATTCGCGCCGGCCGAATTGATCGTGTTGGATCAAGATGAAACCGGAATCTTCAACCTGGCCGCGGAATTGAAAATATATTTTCCCGCGTTGATTTTGAAAACATTCGTGGCTGATATTCAAAACCGGCAGACGACGGTTGAAATTTTTGGGCAATGCCGGCCGCAAATCGTTTTTCACGCCGCGGCCTACAAGCATGTGCCGCTGATGGAACAAAACCCGGGCGAAGCGGCGCGCAATAATATTTTTGGCACCAAAATCGTGGGCGAGGCGGCCATCGCTTCCGGCGCGCGAAATTTTATTTTCATTTCCACCGACAAGGCAATCAACCCCGCGTCGGTGATGGGCGCCACCAAGCGAATCGGCGAAATGATTTGCCAATCTTTGAATGAGCGAGGCGCGACCCAATTCGTTTCGGTGCGTTTTGGCAATGTTTTGGGAAGCCGGGGCAGCGTGATTCCGATCTTTCGCCGGCAGATCCGCCGGGGCGGACCGGTGGAAGTGACCGACCCGGAAATGAAAAGATATTTCATGCTTATCGGCGAGGCCTGTCTTTTGGTGGCCCAGGCCGGCGCCATGGGGCGCGGCGGCGAGGTTTTCGTGCTGGACATGGGCAAGCCGATAAAGATTGTTGATTTGGCCAAAGAAATGATCCGGCTTTCGGGATTTGAGCCGGATGCCGATATTCCCATTGTTTATACCGGCATTCGCCCCGGGGAAAAACTTTTTGAAGAATTATTAACCGACAAAGAAAAAGCGATGGCCACGCGAAGCGATAAAATTTTTATGGCGCGCTTGGCGCCGGTTGACGGAAAACAGCTTTGGGACGCGCTGGCCGAATTGGAATCTATTGAAGGGAAGGGGGAAAATCGAGCCCTGATCGTTGAAATTTTTAAAAAATTAATTCCCAATTATTCGGGTTAGGAAAAACAAAAAAAATGGAAAATCAAAATCAGCAAGTTCAATCTTGCGGCGAAGAAATTGATTTGCGCGAAACGGTAAAAATTTTTTTGAATCGAAAAAAATTTATTTTTGGTCTGGCGGCGATCGGCGCGGCCGCGGCGTTTATTTTGAGCAATTATTTGGCAAAAGACCAGGCCAAAAATCAAGTTGAAGCGGTGATCGAGGTCGGAACTTTGGCGGCGATGGGCGATGCCAAAGATGGTTTGAACCGTTGCGGGCCGCTTTTGGTGGAATCGCCGGCGCAAATCAAAGAAAAAATCGATCGCGGCGTTTATACCGCGCCGGCCAAGGAAAAGTCGGGGGTTTTGGCGCCGGTGAAATTGGAGGCCACCGAGATTAAGAACACGAATTTGGTTTCCTTGACTGCCGAATCGAAAAATTCAAAAGACGCTCAAGATTATCTGGCCGCGGCTTGCGATCTGATTATTCTTGATCATCGCCAAAAAAGCCAAAATTTTGCCGCCGCGCTCAAAACCGCGCCGGCAAGCGAAACTTTGGTGATAAGGCCGGCGGTTGAAACCGAATCTTCGCGGGTCAATTCCTTGCTCAACGCGATCGTCGCCGGAGTATTTTTCTTTTTCGCGTCGCTGTTTTGGGTTGTGATCGAATTTTGGTGGCGGGGGAAATAACGCCATTCAAGAGATTAATATTTTTTAAAGATGGAACCTAAATATTTGGCTAATTTCATCAAGGGCGCGGCGATCATGGCGATGATTACCCCGCTGTTCAAGAGTTTTGATTTTTATTTTCCGTTTGTTTCTCCCAAGGGATTTTATTTTATGGCGATCGCCGAAGCCGTGTTTTTCGCGTGGCTGGTTTTGGCTTGGCGGTGGAAAACATATCGCCCCAATTTCAAAAATCCGGTGATCGCGGCCATGCTTTTGTTTTTGGGCATATCGTTTTTAGCCGCAGTTTTCGGCGCGGATTTTTCGGCCAGCTTTTGGTCAAAGTTCGAGCGCATGGGCGGGATTTTGATGCTTTGCCATTTAACGGCGTTTTCGGTCGCGGCGGTTTCGGTTTTTGAAAAAAAGGATTGGGTTAATTTGTTTCTTTTGAGCGTCGCCGTGGCGGCGTTTGTGGCGGCCAACGCGATTTTAACGGTTGAGGAAAAGTCGCGGGGCGGGGGATTGATCGGCAATGATTCTTTTTGGGGATCGTATTTGCTGTTCAATATTTTCATCGCGCTTTATTTGTTTTTAACCCATAAATATCGCGAACATAAACGGATAAAAATTTATTCGGCCGCGGTTTTGGCGATCATGGCGGTCAGCTTGCTGCTTGAAGGCAGCCAGCTTTTGAAATGGATTTTTCAATACGCCGGCGCGGAGTTTCCTAAAATTAATTTGGCGATGGATATTTTTAATTCCGGCGCTCGCGCGGCCAAAATTTCTTTGGCGGCGGGAATTTTGTTGTTGGGGCTTTTGCGGCTGGTTGGCCACAAAAATTTAAAAGTTCGCCGCTTCACTTGGATATTTTTGGGACTGGCGGCAACGATATTCGCCGCGATCGGCGTCGATTTTTGGCAAAACAAAGACGCGCTCTATCAATCTTTGACCGGAAAATTCGGCGAGAGTTCGATCAAAAGCCGGATGGTGGTTTGGGAAATCGGCGGGCGCGGGTTTTTGGAGCGGCCGGTTTTGGGCTGGGGCCCGGAAAATTTTAATCTGGTGTTTGCCAAATATTACAATCCATGCTTGGGTTCTTTGGAGTGCGGGGCCGAGATTTGGTATGATCGCGCCCACAACATCGTCATCGACACCTTGGTCGAGACGGGCGCGGTTGGTTTTATGAGTTATCTTTTAGTTTTCGCGGCGGCGGTTTTTGTTTTGGCCAAAAGGTTTTTCGCGGGCAAGACCGGCTTTTGGGAATTTGGCATTTTCACGGCGTTGCTGGCCGCTTATTTTTTGCAAAACTTGACCGTGTTTGACATGGTGGCAAGCTATCTTATGTTTTTTGTTTGTTTGGCGTTTGCCGCTTGGGTTTGGGACGCGGAGCGCCAAAAAAATAAAGTTTGGCCGCAGGCGCTTGGCGCCAAAGCCACGGTTTTTTCGGCCGCCGCCGCGGGGATTTGTTTTATATTTTTTGTCCTTGGGCCGATGACGGCCGCTCAGAGCACGGTGCGCGCCGCGGCCGCGTTGGGAACGCCCAATCAAGTTGGCGCCTATCGCCAGGCGCTGGAAGCGTCGCCGTTGGGCAAGTACCAGGTACGGTTGTTTTTTGCCAACCAGTGGTTGCAAATTTTGGAAAATCAGGAGTTGGCTTCAAAAATCGACAAAAAAAATTCGGAAGAAGTTTTTTCTTTTCTTGCCGGCGAGTTGGAAAAAAGCGGCCGCGAGTCGCCGCTGGATTTGCAATCGCGGCTTATATTGGGACGGATTTATCTTAAATGGAGCAAACTGGATCCGTCGAAAGCCACTTTGGCCGAAAATTCGTTGGCCGAGGCGATCAAAATATCGCCAAAAAACCAGCAGGCCTATTTTGATTTGGCGCAATCGCGGCTGAATCAGTCGCGGCTTGATGACGCGGCGGCGTTGATAAAACAGGCCCATGATCTTTATCTTGGCAATGAACGGGCGATAGAGGCGATGGACCGAATTGAAAAATTCAAAAACCAAACTGCCGCCGCCACCTCCGCGTCTCCAAAATGATCTTGCCGCTTTTGATTTTGGTTTTTTTTGACAAGCAAAACCGGCTTTGATAAAATCAGAGCGGGCGGCCACCTATATTATTTTCAATACGAGGGGCCGCCCCTTTAAAATTAAAAATTTAAAAATAAAAAATAAAAATTAAAGTTTAAAATTAAAAATTGTCAAATTTTAAAATTGTTTAATTTTACATTTTCAATTGTATGTTTTAAATTTTCCGCCAAGGACGGATGCGCCTCGGGCGCACATTTTTACTTTTTAATTTGAAACATGGCGTTGATCAAGCAAAACGAACCGCTCAAAAACCATTGCGCCTATCGCATCGGCGGGCCGGCAAAAGTGATGTTTTTCGCCGCCGGCGCCGAAGAGATGATTGCCGGCTTGGAAACCGCGCGGGAAAACAAGTTTCCGTTTTTTGTTTTGGGCGGGGGGAGCAATGTTTTGTTTGACGACGCGGGGTTTTCGGGCTTGGTGTTGAAGATCGAAAACAATTTTATCGATATCGTCAAAGAAAATCAGAATTCGGTTTTGATCTTGGCGGGCGCGGGCGCGCCGCTGGGCGCGCTGGTTAACTTCGCGTTTGAAAATTCGCTTTCCGGATTGGAGTGGGCGGCCGGCATTCCGGGAACTTTGGGCGGCGCGATTCGGGGCAATGCCGGCGCGTTCCACGGCGATATTGCCGAAGCCGCGCGGCGGGTGGAAGCGTTGGAAATTTCCGAGTCGGGAATTGTTTTGAAAACTTTTTCCAAAATCGAATGCAAATTTTCTTATCGCGACAGCGTTTTTAAGCAAAACAAAAATTTGGTGATCGCGGCCGCCAATCTGGCTTTGGCCAAAGGAGATAAAGACAGGATTAAAAAATTGATGGACGAATATCTGGCCAAAAAAAGCACCGCCCAGCCGTTGGAATATCCTTCGGCCGGATCGGTGTTTACCAACCCGCGCGGCTTTTTTGCCGGCAAGATCATCGAAGATTGCGGCTTTAAAGGAAAAATTTCCGGCGGGGCGCAGGTTTCGGAAAAACATTCAAATTTCATCATCAACCGCGGCGACGCCACCGCCGGCGACGTGAAAAATTTGATCGCCCAAATAAAAACCGCCGCCAAAGAAAAATTTAATGTTGATTTAAAGGAGGAGATCGAAATCGTGGAAGTATGAGAGCGTAAAGCGTAAAACTAAAAGCGTAAAGTAGAAATTCGAAAAGCGCGAAGCGAAAAGTTTAAAGCGAAAAGCGTAAAACTAAAAGCGCAAATTATAAATTCGAAAATTTAAAATTTAAATTAAAAAACGAAAAGAAGAAATGAAAAAAAATTTTCGCGGCGCGAAAATTTTTTTGTATTTGTATTTTTATTTTACATTTCGCGCTTTTAGTTTCGCGCTTTTTAGTTATCCACACTTGACAAAGTTGCGCATCGTGAAAAAATAATAGTATCAAACGCGCGGAAATTTTTTTAACAAAAATTTTCGCGGAATATT
>JAXDBQ010000032.1:0-154604 GCA_034678605.1 Patescibacteria group bacterium
TTGATTTTTGAAATAATTTTGTTGATCATGGAAGTAAAATTAGGTTAAATGGGGACGGCAACGTGTTTTAACCTCATTTTACTCCTATTTAACTTAAAATTGTAGTCATTTTTGTCAAAGTATTGTGATAATTAATTCTTCACGTGGCATCATATTTGCTTCGAACGGGACTGATTACGCCGAGGCCGCACGCAAAGAAACATTAAAACTGCACAACCTGATCAACAAGTATCGGTAACGATAAATGGAGGAATAAGAAATGGACGATGAGCTTGCAATAATTTTCCAACGACTCTACCAAGGTCGCTTTATTCAAACGATCTGGAATGCCTATAACAAAAAAAATAGGCTGGCCGGATGGACTCTGAAAAAAAATGATCTTTGGGTTCCATGGTTTTTTGATATGAGAGACCTTGGGGACGACCCGGAACTTTTCTACGATGTTTGCAGCGCAATGACCTGGATGGTTTCAGGTCATAAAGATGTCGACAATCTTCTTGCTGTGGAAATGGCCGGTATCCCATTAGTTGGCGGAGTCGCCGCTTTGCTTGCGGATATGGGCATACCAAAAAGAATTTCCTACACCCGACCTTTAAAAACGAAGGTTCGCAAACCCGAAGAATTAATGAAAGTTCTGCAAGAAGCGAATGTCGAAGGATATGGCCAAAAAGATCTTATTGAAGGAAGATTAAGAGATGGCGACAGCTTCGCGGTTTTTGATGATATGGCCACAACATTGGATTCCAAAATCATTGCCCGCGCTATCCTACTCTACGTTGCCGGACAACAAGGAATCAAATTGGCTTGTGATAAAGTCTTTTACTTCTTGGACCGCGGCAAAGAAAATAAAAAGGTTGGCCTTGATTTCGCCAACTCACCTTTAAAAGAGCTTTGGCCGGCGCCTTTGGATGTCAATTTCGTAATTTCTTTCGACGAATATCTGCCCGCCCTCGAAGAAGTAATGACGCCCAATGAATACCAAGCCATACAGGACCACCAAAAAGACCCAAAGCGCTTCGGCGAGGATGAAGAGTGGAGAAATTCCTTATTCAAGATGGCAGCCAAAGAAGCTCATTGAAAACGAAATAATGACGGATCAGCATAACATACACCGTCAATTTTTTTATCCGCGCGGGGTAAGTAGCATGTTACGTAACAAGGTAAGCAGCAAGCCGGGCAGCAACACAAAAGGCGCGTTGCCGCGTCCTTGTTGAAATTTAAATTTTGATTTTAGATTTTTTGAATTTTATTTGAGCAAAGCGAAATCAAGGTTTTGCGATGCGGGTTCTTATTTTGACATTTGACATTCGGATTTTGACATTTACATCCGGTACTTCGTCCCCTCTTTGGCATCATATATCTTCACGCCCATGGAAAGCAGGCGGTCGCGGATCTGGTCGGACTTGGCAAAATCCTTGGCCGCGCGGGCCGCGTTGCGCTCGGCGATCAGCCCTTCGATGAACGCATCGGATTTTTTTTGGTCAAATTGCATAAAACCGCAAAACGAATTTATCTGGCTCAAGAATTCGAATGTGTGTTTGCCGGACTTTTCTTTTTGGTTTTGGCCGCGGATGAAATCAAACAAAACCGCGAACGCCTGCGGCGTGTTGAGGTCATTGGCCAGTGCTTCGTGGAACTTGGATTTGGCCTCCTCCACTGCCGCTTCATCATCCGCGTCGTCGAAATTCGCATCCACTTTGTTAAAGATAAATTCGTCGATGCGGGCCAAAGAATTTTTGGCCTGTTCCAAGGCCGCGTCATTGAAATCGATTGCCGCGCGGTAATGGTTGGCAATGAACAAAAATCTCAACACGCGAAAATCATAGGTTTTCAAAATATCGCGGATGGTCTTGAAATTTCCCAGCGACTTGGACATTTTTTCATTGTTGGTGTTCAAAAAACCGGTGTGCATCCAATAACGAACCAGCGGCGCTCCGGCGATCGATTCCATTTGCGTGATCTCGGCTTCGTGGTGCGGGAAAATCAGATCGATCGCGCCGCCATGGATGTCATAATGCGGCCCGAATTCGGTTTCGGTGATGGCGGTGTCTTCGATGTGCCAACCGGGCCGGCCCTTGCCGATCTCGGTGTCCCAAGCCGGTTCGCCTTCTTTGGACGATTTCCACAAGCAAAAATCATTCCAGCCGCGCTTGAAATCGCTTTCGTCGATGCGCGACACGCCGTCGCTTTCCTGTAATTCGGTGCGTCCCGAAAGCTTGCCATAATCCCCGAACTTGGCGATCTCGAAATACCAGCTGCCGTCGGGCGCTTGGTAGGCCAATCCCTTGTCGACCATCCGTTTCACTTGATCCACGATCTGCGGAATATAATCCGTGGCGCGCGCGAATTTGCTCACCGCGTTGTTGCCCAGCGCGGTCATATCTTCTTTGTAGGCGGTTTCAAAATCCTGGGCCAATTGCTTCCAGCCGATATTTCGCTCGGCGGCGCGCTTGATGATTTTGTCGTCCAAATCAGTGATGTTTTGCAAATAAAAAACGTCCAACCCGGTCCACCGCAAATATTTCACAATAAAATCGAATTGCGTGTAGGTTTTGGCATGCCCCAAATGCGACAGATCATAAACCGTGGGCCCGCAAACGAAAAACTTGACCTTACCCGCCTCCATGGTCACCAGCTCCGTCACCCGCCGCGTCATCGTATTATAAATTTTTACCTTGTTCATAGATTTATTATTGATATTATTTTTCGTTTCATCTTTGGCGCTGGCGGTTTTTAATATATTCATTAACCGACTCCAAGGATACTCGCCAGTTGCGGCCGTCTTTGTGCGCGTCAATTTTGCCTTGCCGCGCCAATAAGTTCAAGTATTTTTCCGAATACGGCGTTGATTTGGCAATCTCGGAAAGCAAAAGATATTTTTGAGCTCTTGAAGTTGCCGGCGCCAATACGCTCAAATAAATATCCAAAGATCGCTCCACCGCCCGCGCGATAAAATCAACAAACGGCGCCAAATTTTCTTTGTCGGCTTGCGCCAATGTTTGATAATATTTTTTGCGGTCATTTTTCAAAACCACCGCTAACGGATAACCCGCGCGCATCAACAATAAATTCATCAACAACCGCGCCGTCCGGCCGTTGCCGTCAAAAAACGGATGAATAAAAACAATCTTGTGATGCGCCAACGCCGCAAGCTCAACCGGATGCAAATTTTCCTTGCCGGCATTGATCCAATTTACCGCGCTTCGCATCAAATTCAGAACTTCAAAAGCATCCGGCGGACGATGGCTGGCGCCGGTAATGATCACATTCCCGTCGCGATACGATCCGGCAATATTCGATGCCGTTTCTTTAACCACCAATTTTTGCAAATTTCTGATCGTGGTTTCCAAAATATCATTTTGATTTTTTTGGTCAGCCAAACCATACAAATACTCCAATGCCTCTTGATGGTCCTTGGCTTCCAGATGGTCTTTTAACGGCTTGCCTTTGATCGTGATTCCCTCGCTGATAACAAAAAACGTCTCTTTCAATGTGAGAGAATTGCCTTCGATCGCGTTGGAATTATAAGTCATTTCAATCGCGAATTGTTCTCTTAATTTTTTCACTTTGTCCGCCAGCAACGGCCGCAATTTTTGCAAACGATCAAATTTTTCATCGATCCTTTTTTGCAGCTGCGAATCCAAATATGCCATAGTTTTAACTAAATTCTTAATATGGTATGCCTCAATATTTAAACTATACCATATTAAGCCAACCCGTCAAATCTCACATTTTCACGTTTTTGGCAACCAAAATCGTGAAAAACCCCGAATTTTCGCCCTTTTTCACGCTTTTCCCCCATTTTTAACCGCCCGCCAATCACCAACCAACATATTTATCCCCTCGTCAATCTTGACAAATTTATCAAAATATGCTATAATTATCACCGTTAACAATCTGGAGGTCAAGAAATGAAGTATATAGCCATTTTGGCTTTGATTAGCTTGCTGGCACTTTCTGCCACCACAAGCGCATGGGACGGCAGCTCTCCGCGAGGGCTTGGACTATGGAATGCCAGCACATTAATGATTTCAAACGTACAATCAACGGAAGGTTGGAACATTACATTCCAAGATGGATCTATTGTTCCCATAGAATCCAAGAATATAGATCCCTGCTGGATGAACACAATTAACATAAGAACGGGAAAAGTTAATGCGATTTGCCCAATGGAATGGTATACATGGAACGAGACATATTTTTTCAAGGATGACGGGAACTCTGATTTAAAAGTGTTTGCGATAACAAATACCGCCGGAGTTAACGTGCTCCAAACATCATTTATCCCATCAATTCCGGAACTATCCACCACAACCGTATGCAATGAATCGATTTGCATCGATGGCTACTGGAGCATTGATGAGCTCGATGGGTGTGGGGCCATTATTCCAAAGGAAGTAAATGCAACCGGGGAATATCTGGTTCGCGGCGAACCAACCGGCTATGCGAGCGCAAGCAGTTCTCGCCCGTTAGAAAAGGCAAAGTTAGAAAAAGATCTAAAAAAAATTCAAAAAAGGCTAAATCAAATTTAGCACGATAAAATGCTATCCGAATATAAACCGATAGCATCTCTTTTTTTATACAAATGCGGGAAATTTGGTATAATCAAAACAATCGAAACTAATCACCACCATGGCAAAGTTAAATTCAAGAACAAGGTATTTGCAGATCGCGCTCAACAGCGATTTGGCGGACGCGCGGCAAATTATCAATCAACTACCGCCAAGCGAGCGCATCATCATTGAAGCCGGCACGCCACTCATCAAGGAGGCCGGGATCGATGCCGTGGCGCGGATCAATCATTGGTGGCAAAGCCGCCTATTTTCGGCCGGCATCGACGCCCCGGCCTACATCGTGGCGGATCTCAAAACCATCGACCGCGGCACCACCGAAGTGCGTCTGGCCAAAAACGCCGGGGCGTCGGCGGTGGTGGCCATGGGATTAGCGCCCCTGGAAACCTTGAATTCTTTCATCGCCGAATGCGAAATTCAAAACATCGACGCGATGATCGACATGATGAACGTGGGATATTCGCTCAATATTTTGCGCAAGCTCAAAAAACCGCCCGCGGTGATTATTTTGCACCGCGGGGTGGATGAAGAAAAATTCAACAAGGAAAAACAAATCCCCTATCACGAGGTCCAAAGGATAAAGGGAAATTATGACATTATGGTGGCGATCGCCGGCGCCGACACGCCCCGCGAAGTCCAGCGCGCCTTCTTCAACAGCGCCGACATTGCCGTGGTTTGGAAAAATTTCTACCAGTCCGACAGCGACACCCAAACCCTGGCCCAAGAATTCCTCAAAGAGATCAAATAAATTTTTTAAAAATTGCATACACCTGGTGTATGCAATTTTTATTTTCTGCTTACATTTTGTCGGGAGCGGAGATTCCCAGCAAGCCGAGGACGTTTTCCAAAACAATCTTTGTTGCCACAGCCAATGCCAATCGGGCTTGGCCGGTTTTTTTATCGGCGCCGATCACTTTGCAGTCGCGATAGAATTTGTTGAACTCGGCGGCCAATTCCACGGAATATAAGCATAACCGCTGGATCTGGTAATCTTTGGCCGTGTCAGCAACAACTTCCGGAAACCGCGCCAATTCTTTCATCAACTCAATCTCGCTTGGGTGTTCCAAACTTCGCAGAGTCCCGGACTCTGCGGATTTTGCAAGTTTGCCGATTTTGGCTTTCTCCAAAATGCTGGCAATGCGCGCGTGCGCGTATTGCGCGTAAAACACCGGCGAATCCGCCGATCTTTTTTTGGCCAACTCCACATCAAATTCCATTTGCGACGACAGCGAATTTTTCAAATAGAAAAACCGCGCCGCGTCAACGCCAACTTCGCCGATCAGCCAATTCAAGGAAACAATATTGCCTTCGCGCTTGGAAATCTTGCCGCCCTTGATGGTCACAATCTGGCAGATCAACACCTCAAATTCGCCTTTATAACCCAAAATATCCATCACCGCCTTCATGCGCGGCACATGGCCCTGGTGGTCGGCGCCCCAAATATCGATCATCAATTTATAGCCCCGCTTGGCTTTGTCCAAATGATAGGCAATGTCGGAAAGAAAATAGGTCGGCGTTCCGTTGGAGCGCATCAGCACTTCGTCTTTCTGGCCGCATTTTGACATGTCCAACCAATAAGCGCCTTCTTTTTCGACCACCAAATTTTTCTTTTTCAAAAATTCATAGGTTTTTTCCACCAGCCGTTTTTCATATAATTCTTCTTCGGATTGCCAGTTGTCGAATTTGATCTTCAAATCCTTGGCAATGAATTTTTTGAGGTCTTTCAACACTTCGCCGGCCAAAAAATAACCGGCGTCGGCCTCGGACCTTATTTTGGAAAGTTTTTTTTGCAAACCGGCGATCTTTTCCTTTAAATAAGGCGACAAATAAGCCGTCCCGCTCCCCAGAGCCGTGGCGCCAAGAGTTTGGATCTGTTTGGAAACTTTGGCATCGTTGATATAATATTCTTTTTCAATTTTATAACCGGCGGCCGCCAAAACATTTCCCAGCGCGTCGCCATAAAACGCGCTCCGGCCGTTGCCCACATGCAACTGGCCGCTGGGATTGGCCGACACGAATTCCACCTGCGCCAATTTGTTTTTGCCAATATTTATTTTGCCGTAATTTTTTCCCTCTTTTAAAACCTTCAACGTTTCGGCTTTTAAACGATCGGGCGATAAAGTGAAATTGATAAATCCGGGCGCCGCGATTTCAATTTTTGAAAATATTTTGCGGGATTTTTTATTTCTCTCGATTTCTTCTTTTATGTTTTGCGCGATCTCCATGGGATTTTTCTTGGCAATCCGCGCCAGCCGCATGGCCGCGTTGGACGCGTAATCGCCATGCGCCCACTCTTTGCACGCGCTCGCCAATTCACCTTTTAATATCTCCCCGTCTGCTCCGCCCAACCCAAAAACCCCGGCATTAGCCAGCTTATTCACCGCGTCTTTCACTATCGCACCCACTTGCTCTCTGATCATTTTTTATGGTAATGTAATTACGATTTTTCCAGTTTAACCCAAATTCTGATAAAATAAAAGAAGATGAAAGAATTGGCGAAAAACAAAAAAGCCGGGTTTGATTACAATATCGGGGAGAAATTCGAAGCCGGCTTGATATTGAACGGCCAAGAGGCAAAATCGATTAAAACGCGCGGATTGTCCTTGGCCGGATCATACATAATCGTCAAACCGGACGGTGTTTTTTGGATCGGCGCCAAAATTCCGGCCTACCAGCCGGCCAATGCGGGCGCCGACTACCATGAACAGCGCGACCGCAAACTGCTTTTGCGCCAAAGCGAAATCCGGCAATTGGCCGGCTTTGCCTCTCAAAAGGGCTTGACTTTTGTCCCCCTTCGGTTATATACTAAAGGGCGTTATGACAATTCCGGCAAGATCAAGCTGGAATTTGGGGTTGGACAAGGCAAAAAGAAATACGACAAGCGCGAAGCGCTCAAAAAACGCGACATCGAACGAGAAATCAGAAGAACTTTCGGAGGTTAAAATTCGAATGTTCGAATTTCGAAATCCGAAACAATTTTCGAATATCGAATTTCAAAATGTCCAAAACGGCATCCGTTTCAATCATTTTGATTTTGGAAATTGGAACATTATTTCGAATATTCGAGCTTCGATATTCGAGCTTTAGGAATTCGGGGATGTACGGCTTCGATGGGAAATCGGCCGGACAACCGCAAGCCAAGTCGGCGGATCTTGTAAAAACTGCCAAACTTCAAAAGTGCCAAATCGAATACTTTCGCGTTTAGCGCTCCCGAACTGGTCTACGCCTAACGGCTTTCCCGATCGGGTGTCCGAAAGATGGATTCTCCATTAAATCTATCGGGCATAATCTTTTGGAGATAGGCGTTCCTTCCCTGCCCCAAAGACGCGCCAAAAACAAAACCGGGCAAAGGATTTGAAATTTTTGTTTGGTTTTCCATTCCAAATCCCAAACAAACCAAACTACGCTTGTAGACGTTATCCGCTTGATTTTTCAGATACGGGTTCAAGTCCCGTCGTCTCCACAGGGTAGTGAATTTTCGGCTTGCGAAGCAACTTTCCGATTTTTTTACTAAAAAATCGGGCCGAAAATCTACTACCCTGTCCACCGAGTAATAGATTTTTGGCTCGCTTCGCGATTTCGGAATTTTTTACTAAAATTTCCGGCCAAAAATACACTATTCGATGAACCCGGTAGAAGAATTTGGAATGGCAAAGCCGCTTTCGCTTTAGCGATTCCAAATTCTTCTACCGGGCGCATATACTTTTAAATAAACTGATAGTGTTCAAAAAACCTCCCATCAACAACCAAATAAGGGCCGCCCAAGTGCGGCTGATCGATGAAAACGACCTCCAGGTGGGCGTTGTTTCACTGAAAGAGGCGCTGGAAGCGGCGTGGAGCAAAAAACTCGACTTAGTCCAAGTCACCGACAAAACCAACCCGCCGGTGGCCAAGATCGCGGAATTCGGAAAATACCTTTACGCCTTGCAAAAAAAGGAAAAAAACATTCACACCAGCGAGATCAAAGGCATCCGCCTCACCTATAACATTTCCCCGCACGATATGGAAACGCGCGCCTTGGCCGCCGGCAAATTCCTTGCCAAGGGCGACCGAGTCAAGATCGAATTGCGCTTGCGCGGCCGGCAAAAAGCATTCGGAGATCTGTCGATGGAGAAAGTTAATCAATTTCTAAATATTCTTGGCAAAACCACGCCTTACAAAATCGACAAGGAGCTAAAACGCGAAATGGGCGGGTTTAATATGATCATATCTAAAAAATAATTTTTAATTTTTAATTTTCAAACAAAATACGGAAATTCGAAATTCAAAATAAGCAAAAACAATGAAGACGAGAAAATCAATCACCAAACGGTTCAAGATCACCAAGAACGGCAAGATCCTGCGTCGCGCCACCGGTTCATGCCATTTGCGCTCAAAAATGTCGGGCAACAAAGTCCGCGCCGGCCGCAAATGGGTGCCGCTCAATGAAAGCGAAGCCAAAAAAATCCGCAAACTTATCGTTAAATAAAAGATTTAAGATTTAAGATTTAAGATTTAAGAATTTAAAATTCATAAATCATAAATCATATATCATATATCCTTGAATTTTCATGCCACGAGTAAAAAGAGGTACCCTCCACCACAAAAAACGGGCCAACATCATCGAATACACCAAAGGATTCAAATGGGGACGTAAATCCAAGCTGGCCGCGGCCAAACAGGCCATGATGAAGGCATTGTCCTATAACTATCGCGACCGCAAAAACAAAAAGCGCGAAAACCGCGCCTTGTGGAATATCCATATCAACGGAATATGCCGCGCCAACGGCACCAACTACAGCCGGTTCATTGGCGCTTTAAAAAAGCAAAACATCATCATCGACCGCAAAATATTATCGGAATTGAGCGCCCGCCATCCGGAAACCTTCAAAGCGATCATGGCCAAAGCCGCCCAATAACCAGCAACTTTCCAACCGCAAAAAACAACCCCCTCCTTTTGGAGGGGCTTTGATTTAGAATTTCGGGCAGATCACCGCGCATTTGCCGCCAATGCATTTTGACGTGAACGGGCAGCGCGACATCAGCAAATATTCTTCGGGCGTCACGCATTCCGAATCGACCGCGCAAGCAACATCGGTGGTTTTTTCGATTTGGTAATCGGCGGTTTTGGCTTTGCGCTTCGCGACATATGTGTTGCCGTAATCATAATTCGGAATCACCATGTCCGGCAAAATCGCGATCAACACCAAAGTGAGCATAAACGCCGAAAACAATAAAAATATAACAAGTTTGTTCATAAATATAATTTTTTATTGTCGATTTGAATCAACGCCGCTTCGATGGCCCATTTGGCGGTCATCTTGCGATTCCAACGCCCTTTGGTCAAAATTCCGATCGCGCCCTGTGATGATCCGATATTTTGATCATCGGTAAACCCCAGCGAATAATATGCTTGATTGACATCCATGTCTTTTTTAAAAACCAAATCCGCCACTGCCGGCGGATACTCAAACGCCGGCGACAATCCCAAGCAAAAACGATCCCCGTCAAAGATCGCGCAAACGCAAACATTCATAAACCCGGTCAACGACTGCGGCACCGCCATCAAACCGTCCTCAACGCCAAACCCCAAATCATTGTTTTGAAAAGCAAACTTGGCCCGATTTCGCGCGCCCGCGACTGTTTCTTCCAGCGATTTGGGTTGGTCGCTCACATTCGAAACCGCGTCAACGACTTCGATTGACGCGGTTTTCAAAAAATCATATTCGGCTATCGCCTCCCGCAACGCTTCGATCTTTACTTTATTTCGCGTGGCAATACCCAATTTCATTTCGATATTTTCGCGTTTACTTAACCGCGTCTTCCGGCTTGACATTTTCGCTCACCAATCCCTCAACCGTGAATTTAAATTGCGCGGTCGGTGCGGCGCATTGAACGCCGCTTTTGCATTTTCCCTGGCCGCTCAACACCGAGCTTCCCTCGCCCACCACCTGGTAGATGCCCTGCACCCGTGGATCGTCGGCCGAGATCGATCTTTTGGAAAGCACTTTTTCGTTTGACGAAGTTAGCGTCCATTCATAATCCGTGCCCAGCATCAAAGTGATGTTTTTCCCGGGCGTGAACGACGCCGTTTGGTTGTTGTCGTCCATCGTGACCCTTAACGGCAATTGGCCTTCGTTTAGATTCAATTTTTTGGCGATCTCCTTGTTGAGTTCGGTTTCCGATTTGGGCGATTGCTTGACAACCGGCTGGGTTGACGGCCCGCCCGCCGGCTCCATTTTCATGCCTTGGCTGATAACGATGACGATTATCGCCACCACCAGCACCACGCCCGCGACCACGTAAACCATTGTTTTTTTGTTCATGGATTTGTTTTTCCTCCCGTTGCCGGGATTTATTATTTGTTATTGATGATTTTATTCTATCAATAATAAAAATCCGCCGCAAGCGCTCCCCTGTGAATATCTGCCGCAACACTACTCCAACACCGCTTTAATGCGGCGCACGCCGGCCGAAGATGATTCTTCTTTGGTAATTTTAAATTTCCCAAGCTGGCCGGTATTGTCAACATGCGGCCCGCCGCAAATTTCCTTGGAAAAATCGCCAATGCGATAAACCGCCACCCGCTCGCCGTATTTTGAACCAAACACACCCATGGCGCCGGATTTTTGCGCCTCGGCCAACGGCATTTCTTCCTTGATGACCGGAACATTGTTTTTAATCCGCTCATTGACAAAATATTCAATTTGCTTTATCTCCTCGGGCGTCATTTTTTTGTCGTGCGTGAAATCAAATCGCAACCGTTCGGCGGTGATATTGGATCCGCGCTGAAAAACATGCTCGCCCAAAACCTGTCGCAACGCGGCCAGCATCAAATGCGCCGCGGTGTGCAATTTGGTCGTGGCAACGCTATCGTCGGCCAATCCCCCTTTGAACATGCCAACACTGGCGGTGCGCGACAGATCCTGATGCTGTTTTAATTTTTGCGCGAAAACTTCGGACGCGTCTTGCGCCACCTGGATATTTTTTTCTTTAGCCATCTCCAAGATCAATTCCAAGGGAAACCCAAAACTCTGATAAAGATCAAACAATTGAACGCCGTCCAAAGCACTTTCCTTTCGCGCTTGCTTTTCAAATTCTTTTAATCCCTGCGCCAATGTTTTGCGAAATTTGGTTTCTTCTTTTTCCAATTCGGCAATAATAATTTCTTTTGGCAATCGATATATATTCAAATATACATTTAAATACATATTCGAAATTTCATTCAAAAAGTTTTTCTCAACACCCAATTGCTGGCCTTTGGCAACCGCCCGCCGAATCAGCCGCCGGCAAAAATATCCCTGCGCCTTGTTGGACGGCAAAACATCGTCGGCGATCAAAAACACCGCCGCGCGAATATGGTCGGCGATCACCCGCATGGCCGCGGTGGTCTTGTTGTCGCTTCCGTAAATTTTCCCGGAAATTTCTTCGATCTTTTTGATCACCGGATTAAACAAGCCGATCTTGAAAATATCAGGGTTGTTGTTGGCCGCCGCCGCGATTCGTTCCAATCCGCCGCCAAAATCAACATTGTGGGTTTCCATTTTAACCACCTGGCCGCCGCGCTTGACGTATTTCATGAACACATTGTTGCCAATTTCCAAAAACCGGCCGCAATCGCAATTCACGTGACAGAACTCATCTTTCCACGGCGAATTTTCATGCAACAACAAACTCGCGCCAAAATCCCAAAAGATCTCGCTGTCCGGCCCGCCCAACTCCCCTTCGGGCATGGTCTGCGGCTTGCCCGAACGCGACCACCAATTTTTTGATTCGTCATAATAAAATATCCGCTCGCCGTCTTTTATCGGATGCTGGCCGCCCGCCACATCAATCGCGTCAATTCCCGCGCCCTTAAACAATTCTTTCCAAATTTCAGCGCAATCTTGATCGCGGGGAATGCCGGCTTCGGGCAATCCGCCAAAAGCGGTAACATAAATATTTTTAGGATTCAAACCAACCTTTTTGGTCAAGAATTCAAATACCCAGGCCAGCTGTTCTTTTTTGAAATAATCGTTTAACGACCAATTGCCCAGCATTTCAAAAAAAGTGGTGTGGCGGTTGTCGCCCACTTCGTCGATATCTTGGGTGCGCAAGCATTTTTGCGAATTGGCGATCCGCGCTCCCAATGGATGGCTTTGACCCAGCAAATACGGAATCATCTGCTGCATCCCCGCCGACGTAAAAAGCGTTGTCGGATCATTATCCGGCACCAACCGCGCCGAAGGCACGACCGCGTGCCCCCGCCTCTGCATATATTCCAAATATTTCCCCCGAATCTCTTTTGAATTCATCGAATTTGTATTTTGCATTGGGTTTTGGCAAGGTTTCACCTTTCAGATGTCCGATAAGGTGAAACCTTGCCAAAACTTGCGTTTCTTTCCCCGCTTCTACCATAGCAAAACCGCCCCCTTTCTCAACCCTTGACAAAAAGAAAAAATAAGTTAGCCTATTGTTGAGGAATTAGAAATGAATTGCCCAGGATGCGGAAAAATAAGCGATGCTGATGTTTTCGGACAAAACCGCGAAACTGGCCGAAATACTTGGAGTTGCCCCAATTGTGAAAAAATATTTGAAGGAGCGTTGCTCGAATGCGGAACTTGCAAAAGAAGTGTTTGATTGCCTGAACTAACTATTTCTGAAGCAAGAGCTCTCGAACCGAGATGCAAGGTTTGCAAAAAAGATCTTTCAATCGAGTTCTGGGGTTCTGGAGAGATTAAGGAACATAAATTCAGACCCTTTTAGATTTATGGCGGGCAACGTCTCCTTTTTTTATTTATCAGCAATGGTTTTTGCCCAATCGCTGATTTTTTTTAAATTCTCCGCCAATTGCGCTTCGGAAATCGAATCCATTTTGAAATCAATTTTGGCAATGACATGGTTACCCGTGAGTTCCTTTTCCAGGTTGGCCAATGACTGGCCGGCGGCGTCGCCGCCGTGCGCGCAAAACAGCGCGATCTTTTTGTTTTTGGGCGCTGTTTGTTTTACAAATGATTTCACCGCCGGCACGAAATTATCGCCCCACACCGGTGTTCCCAAAAATATCAGATCATAATCATTGATATCTTTGCCAAACGGAGCGATCACCGGCAATTCCTTGCGGCACGCCTGCCATCCGGCATCCAAATATTTCAAAAATCCGATCTTGGGAAACTTGATCTTTGTTTCGATTTCAAACACCTCCCCACCCACGGCTTTAGCAACCGCTTCCGCCAGCTTCTTGGTATTCCCGCTCAACGAATAAAACACAACTAGTATTTTCATATTTTTTATTTTTTGTTTTTTGCATTTTGTATTTCGGGGTCTAACCCCCGCGTACTCGCGGGCGGTTAGACCCCAACGATAGCATTTAGCATTTTAAATTATTCCTTCTTTAGAAAAGGAGGTGGCCCGAGCGAAGCGAGAGACGGACTTGTCCGCATGCCATCGCTAAAGCTATGGCAACGTAAAACCGAAGTTTTAACAAAGGCGGAGGATTATTTTGGAATTTGAACTTTTTATTTTAGATTTTGCTAACAAATCCCTCGCTTTCAGCTGCTCCCTTTTCCAAAGGGAGAACAAATTCAAATGCCAAATTCAATTTGACAAAATTTTAAAAATGGTATTTAATAACAAGCGAGGTTAAACTATGAGAGGCCATATGAAGCTCTTTGTCCTGCAAATGGTACCAGACCAAACGGATCCTGTAACGTCTGTTATCGAAGACACGGCAACGGCAAAGTCAATATTGGATCTTGGAATGAACCGCAATCCCGCTCGGCAAAAGGCAAATCCTCGCAAAATCTAGGCACGCAAGTGCATCTTTTTTTTATTCAAACGCATTGCCGCATTATTCATTATTCATGATTCATAACTCTAAATCTTCCTCGCATCATAGGCCCAGTGCAGTATCGCTTGGCGCTGGCGGCGGCGGCAATTCAAATCGCGCGGCGCGCAATTTTTTTTGATCTGGGCGATGTGGCGGCGAATCGCTTTCCAGCGCTTGATCTGCCATTGGTCGTATTCGGGCAGGCGCCGGCCCATAGAATAGCGGCAATACCACTGGAACCACCCGCGCGGGTCGGCCGGATGTATCCATCCCTTTGCCCGCCAAACGCTTAACGGCTGGGAAGCATTCACACCAAAATAATTCAGTTTGGGATCGTGGAATTTCGGGCAAAGCTTGGCGTTTTTATACCAGTCGGCCGGAAATTCTTTGGCGCAATCGGTCATATATTTGCCGCCGAATATCCCCATGGCCAGCATCTGCTTGGGCGTCAATTCCGGCTTGAATTCTCCATCGAAGTTCTCCCCCGCCGGCTCAACCAAAAAATACTCATACCCTTTTTGTATTTTATCATTAACAACAACCCTCCTTTTCATTTGGTTAAAAATTCAACCGCTTTTGGAAACCACTGTTCCCAAAAATCCGGCCGCTCCAGGTCATGGTCGCCTCCGAGCACGATAATGCGGTTTGGAAATTGAACATTCACGCTCTCCAAAGGCACCGACATGTCAAATTCGCCGTGCACATGAAAAATTTTTTCTTTCACCGCGTCAAACCTGTGCGAAAAATCCATATCCTTGGCTTCCAAAAAATAATCGGGATTTATATAATTTTCCCGCGTCATTTTACCCGCGCGGGCGCAATCTTGCAAAAACTTGTCTTCGTTTAAATATTGCTTGTAATTGTCCCAGGTGATTTTTATTTGCTCCCCTTTTTGATTCATTGAATCGCGCACAAAATAAAATCTCATCAGATCTTTTTGGTTCAAAGCCGGCGCGATTAAAACAATCTTGCCGGTTTGCGATTTCAAATCGTTCAATGCTTTTGCCAAGACGCACGCTCCCAAGCTATGAACCATAAAATCGATTTTCATACCGCCGGATTCCTTTTCAAAAAATTTCACCGCTCTCAATAATTCTTGAGCCCGATTGTTAATGGTGATTTTGGAAAAATCTCCATCCGACAATCCACATCCGGCCGCGTCAAACCGCAACGAAGCGATGCTGTTTTTCGCCAATCCACTCGCCATCGATTTGAACTTTTTCTCAACCGTCGCGTTGCGTTCAAAGCCCTGCAAGAAAATCGCGCCCGCGCGCGGCTTATCATCCGGAGACGTGATTATCCCCCTTAAAATTTCACCATTTTGATTTTTGAATTCAATCAATCTTGTTTGCATATTATAAAATCAATTTATCCCGATGGATCAACCTAACATTTTCCTTTTTTGCCTGCGCTATCATATCTTTGGTGAATCCGCTTTTGGAAAACAAAGCATAATATTCTTTTCTTTTTCCAAAATTCCAATCCACCAACCGCGCTTTTCTTTTCAGATTTTCATAAATATCAACGCCAATCATTTTTCGCGACCATTTAACCTCGCCAAAAAGAATTTCCTTTGTCTCCGAATTAAGCGCTAATACATCGATCTCTTCGTTTTTATCCCACCACTTCCCCAATCGCTCGAAATAAAACAATCTGTTTTCAAAATCACGCGCCAACTCCCGGCAAGCATCTTCATACGCGATCGATTCCAGCACGGAAAAACTTTCCTTCATTTTTTTCAACGGTTCGTCATAACGGCCGATTTCCAAGTCGCTTTTATACAAAAAAACATATTGAAACCAAAAACGGACAAAGTTATCGCAAAGTTTATACAATCCCTTTCTTGATTTTGCCGCCAAAGATTCGGTTGCCGGGAATTCTCTTTCCACGATCTGCAATCTTTCCAAAACCGACAAATATTTATTCGTTAAATTTTTATCAAGTCCGGTTTCGTTGACGATATTGCCCAGTTTTGTTTTTCCAAAAGCCACCGCCTTTAAAATCGCCGCGTAATTCTTCGGCTCCCTCAATTCTTGCCGAAGGATAAAATCAACCTCGCTAAAAAGATAAGCTGTCGGCAAAAATATTTTGCCCAAAACATTGTTTTCGATTGAAAACTTGGAATTAAATTCCGCCAAATAAGCCGGCATCCCGCCGGTGATCGCGTATATTCCCAAAAAATCATCAAATCTTTTATCGGGGAAAAAAAGCCGGCTTTGGCGAAATGAAAGCGGTTTTAACAGCAATTGACCGGTGCGCCGGCCAAAAAGCGGCGCTCCGTAAACCAAAGTTTCCGCCTCCATCATCGCGACGCTCGATCCCGAAAGAATAAAAAAGACATTGCTATCTTTTAAAAACTCGTCCCACCCCTTTTGAAACAGCGAAGAAACCGCCTTATCGGCCTCGGCCAAATAGGGATATTCGTCAATCGCCAAAATAAATCTTTCTTTGATATTTTTTTTAAGATACTCAAACACATCAAGCCATCGCGCGAAACCATTGCGCGCCAACGCCGCGTCGCCGAATTGACCGCCGATCGCTCTGCCCAACCCCTCCAATTGTTCTTTTTCCGTGCTCTGGCTCGCCAAAAAATAAACCGCGTTTTTACCTTTGATAAATTGCTTGATAAGCTCGGTTTTCCCCACGCGCCGCTTGCCATAAATAATAAAAAGCTGCGCGCCCCTGCTTGCCCACCTCTCTTCCAATGCCTTTAATTCTCGCCCGCGATTAATGAATTTCACCTTATTTATGTTAAATCAGTATACTTATGAGTAGTATACTCACGAGTACACTAATTGTCAAGCCGAATGGTCCAAGGGATATTCCCATCCCGCCCGTCACTCTTTGGTTTTTCGCCATTAAAACCTCTACTGCCATTATATATAATTCCAAAATATCTACATTGGCATTATATAAAAATCGACACCCGCCCCTTCCGGCTCAAAAAACAGCCCATCCAGTCGCAACTCATCTTTTGTATTAACCCGCAAAAAACTTGTTGTCATAACTTGAAATTTTTATATACATTATAATTTTCACCGTCAAAGCAGGCAAAGATTATTTCGTCGAAGCTGATCGGATTCGAGTCGCAAAAATCTTTGACGGTTTTGACGGCGATCTTGGCCGCCTCCTCTTTTGGATAGCCGTAAGCGCCGGTAGATATCGCGGGAAACGCGATCGATCGGATGTTGTTTTCTCTGGCCAATTCCAGACAATTTTTATAACAATTTGCCAATAACTTTGCCTCATTGCCGTTTTCTTGGCCATACACCGGCCCAACCGTATGAATAACATAATTTGCCGATAATTTATATCCCTTCGTAATTTTGGCCTCGCCGGTTTTGCAACCGCCCAGTTTTTTGCATTCCGATAGTAATTCCTGCCCGGCCGCCGCGTGGATCGCGCCATCAACGCCAAACCCTCCGAGAAGATCCGGACTGGCCGAATCCACAATCGCCCCCCACTTCCAATTTGGTTATATCCCCTTTTATAACCTTAATTTCCATAATGCCATATATTCCAAATGGAATATTTACATAACGGCACTGCGATTTAAAAACATTATTACCAAATAAACGCAAGCAAAACCACCAATCAAAAAAATAACATCACGATTATGAATAACCCTACCAAGCCAACCAATGCAATATCTTTTCCCGCCAATCTCAACCACCTTGCCTTCGGAAAATCGCTTTCCGGATCCCGCAATCAAACTCCATTCTTCCGGTTCGGCGGCACCCGCCTGCGCAAATCTTAATGCGCGATGGCAACGAGCCCTTTCACAATTCCCATACCAAAACCAGCACAAAATAAATCCAAATAGTGACAGCAAGAACAAAAATAATATCTCATGCGAATCTTGGGAGCGGTCAAATGCTTTGACCAAAATAAACCCAAGCAAAATCGTATGTATCAATATAAAATCGGAAATCGAGCGGCGCAGGTTGTCATTGTAATATTTTATCAACTCAGTCGCCACTTTATATTTTTCTATTTTTTCTTCTTCTTGGTTCATGTTTTTAATAAATGGTTCTGGTTCAGATATATTCCATATGGAATATATTATAATTAGCGCCCTATTGCAAAAAATATTCAACCGGTTTTTTATAAGCTTTGGCCAACATCGCCAATTCAACCGCGCCGACAAAAATCCGCCCCGATTCGACTTTTGAAATATACGACTGGCTTTTATCAACATAAGCCGCCGCCTTCCCTTGCTTCAAACCCACCGCCAACCGCGCCACGCGCAATTTGGCCGCGATCTTTTGATATTCGTCTTTATGATCGCTGATCATGTTTTTTACGATTTAACCAACCCAATTTGAAAACTTGCCATGAGTTGCCTTGATTATAACAAAATATATTCCAAATGGAATATATGGCCAATGCGCGCGGCGAATTTATATCACGCCGATCCATTGTTCTCCCGCTAATAAAAAATCGTCCGACAGCGATGGAAGGGTTTGATGCCGGTTTGGTCCTGGCTCATCAACCACAAAGCGTTATCAATTTGCGCCGCGGTATAGCTTTCCAATTGCCGGCGAATGTTTTCGACACACACTATCGTTGCCGCCCGAATTTCAACTTCTTCCGGACTGCCGGAGTTTATCGGAATAAAACCGTCGATTCTTTTTGCCAAATCATCCGCATAGCCAATAGCGCCAAATTTTCTTAAAATTTGCGGCAATTTATAATCCGCAAACGCGGTGAGCAAATCCAGATTGATAATCGGCCTCTTGCCGTATTTTTCAAAAATATAGGCGATATCACTGGCGCAAATTTGCGCTCTTTTCAAAAAAGGAATCTTTTCGACTCCATAAACCGCTTCGTCGCGGAATGATGGAAATTCATCATAAAGCAATTTAACAATTTTTACCGCGTCAAAATCCGCTTTCTTGAGCAACGACAAAAAATGGCCGTTATATATTTTTAGCAAATTTTTTCCGGCCTCATTTAAATTTTTTTGGCGATCTTCAAACATTGGAATATCGACGCCGCCATCGCCGACAAATATTTCCCGACATTGTTCGACCGTCAATTCGGACATAAAACCGACATCCAAAATCGGAATCCCCCTTTCGATCGATCGCCGGAATCCGGCCACCAAAGAATACCATCCGCCGCTTTTAACCGCGCCATCGGGATAAGTAATCCGCCATTGCGGCGCTCCCGCATCGCTCCAAAAAGAAAAATTAACGACATCTTCCAAAAATACCAACCGAACATCATCCTCAAAATTGCCCAAACTCCAAAAAGATGTTTCGGCGCTCTCCAACCCTGATTCTAATTTTTTCCCAACCGCTTCAACAATGACCCCCAATTTATCTTCATTTGTGAAAACGAATTTAGCTTTTCACTCTACCCGGTTCACAGCCGCCAAGATGCCGAACGGATCATTTTTTGAATTTTTGCAAATCAAATTCATGAAATCAATTTATTGTATATTTCGACTCGCAAATATTCCAAATGGAATATATGGCCATTTTGCCTATTCGTTATTGAACCGATATTTTTTGGTAATCGGCCAAGATTTGTTTGAAGTTAAAGCCGATGGGCAAATTTTGCAATTCGGCGGGCGCAAAAAATTTCATGGCCGCGCCTTCACCAAGCCGCAAATTTTCAATCTCCACCGGTTCGGCCAAAACATAGATCATTTGCTTAATGCCGCGGTCAACATATTCGCCAAATAAATCCGCGCGGCCGATCTCAAAACCAAGCTCCTCTTTGATCTCCCGCGCCAGCGCGGCTTCGGGTGTTTCGCCGTCCTTAACTCCTCCGCCAAACAACACCCACTTCCCCGCCTCCGGTTCTTCTTCGCGCAATTGCAAAAGCAATTCGTTGTTTTTGTTTTTGATTATCAAACACGCCTTTGTTTTTCGCATAGAATATATAAATGTTTCGAATCGCAAAACCTAAATTCAAATGCTATTGAAGGGGTCTAACCGCCCGCGAGTACACGGGGGTTAGACCCCAAAATACGAATCACAAAACTTTATGAAATTTTATCACCGCCAAAATTCATTTCGTCCAAGCGGACGAATTTGAATTTGTCGGCCAACTTCTCAATAATTTCGGGCAAGGCCGCAAACATTTGCTCCGGCCGGGTTTCTTGTTCCTCTTGTTTGCGGCTGCCGTCGTGGAGAAGAACAATCGAACCGTTTTGGGTGTTTTCCACTACAAAATCGGCCATCTCAACTTTCGACAGATGGATACGCGGAAAAACATCGGCATTGATGAATTTTGCCGCATCGGTTTTGATCGGCGCCCAATCGGCGCCCCGCCCCGCATCAAGATAAGGCGCGCGAGCGAATTTAGTATGCTGACCGGTAATGCCGAAAATAACATTTTCGGCTTTTTCAAAATCAAACGCGCCTTCTTTTGCATGCGAAAAACTATGATTGCCGATCAAGTGACCGCGATCGAAAATTTCTTTAACGATATCCGGATAATGTTCGGCATTAACGCCCAGCACGAAAAAATTCGCCTTAATTTTATATTTGTCCAACAAATCCAAAATCTTGCGCGTGAAAAACGGATTCGGCCCGTCGTCGAACGTGAGCGCGATCTTATTTTCCCGGCGGCTTGCATGTTCAAAAACCTGCATAAAAATTTATTCGCTATTATTTTCTTTCCAAAATTTCAAAGCCGGCCAAGATCGCGTCGCACAAAAAATCCTGCAACGGTCTGGAATCGCCGTCCCGCTGGGCTTTGTTGAGATAGGCCATATATTGGCGCCGCTTTTCCTGTTTGATAACCGCCGGCGGATAATTTTTTCGCAAAATCATCGCGCAAAGCAAAAGCCGGCCCACGCGGCCGTTGCCGTCGGAGAACGGATGGATCTTTTCGAATTCGGCATGGACATCGGCAACGCAAGCAATCAAATCATCGCCATCCGCGGCGATCTTTTTTTCCAAATCCGCCATCAAATCCGGAATCCTTAAATAATTCGCTGTCGGAATATTGGCGCCCACAATGCGAACGCCGTGCCTTCGGTAGAACCCGGCATCGTCGCGCACGCTGTTCATCAAGATGCCGTGCAGTTTTAAAATCAAATTTTGGTCGATAATTCCGCCGTCTTTCAGATGTTCGAACAAAAATTTAAGCGCGGTTTGGTGGTTTTTGGCTTCCAATTGCTCGGCCAAACTTTTGCCGGGCAAAGAAACGTTGTCAAACAGGATCGCGGCCGTGTCGTCTTCGGTGAGAGAACTGCCTTCGATGCGGTTGGTGTGATAAGTGAGCGACAAAACAAATTGGTCGAAAATATCAATGTTTTCCAAAATCTCGGCAATCAAATTTTTATGCGAACGCACCCGGCCGGCCAGCAATTCTTTTTTTGCCCGCAATTCGCTTTCCGGAATTACCGCCCGCCCCGTCAAACGCAAATAAAGCTCGCCGACCTTGGCCAAGTTTTTGGCGCGCGGCTCCGAACGGCCATTTATCCAACTATTTAATGTGGCAAAAGACACGCCCAGATCATGCGCCAGCCCTTGCTGGGTTTTGCCGGATATTTTCAAAATTGTTTCAAGCTTTTTTTGCAAATTCATATTGACAGATATTTTAAATCATCATAGCAAACTTTATATGAAATTGCAAAAATCGTGAAACTTTATAAAGTTTCACAATTGCCAAATATTGTTTTTTCGCCCGGGCCGATGATCTCGGTTTTGGCGCCATCGACCAAAACCGCTTACTGGTCAGTTAAGGCAATTGTTTGATAATCGGCTCTTGACGCGGCCTCGCCCACCGCAGCCGCAAACTTGAAGCAATAATGCGGCGTAATGGCAAAATCCACCAATTTCATCGCCGTCAGATCTTTCAAACCAACGACATTCCTGTCGGCCGGTTCCCAATTGGCGGACTCGATGTTCGGCCCGGCAATGATCGAACCGGCGCTCAGGCCGACATAAATCCCTCCCCTTTTCAAAAATTTTCTAATCGCTTTATCGAATCCGCTTTTGCGAATCCAATCCAATAAATAAAAAGTGTTGCCGCCCTCGATATAAACCACATCGGCATCCGCGAATTTGTTTTCCAAGGAAATCTCTGTTTCCTTTTTCAAATCAACTTCGCAAACATCGAATCCAAATTCAACCAGCCGTTTTCTGTCTTTTTTAACGAATTCGACAAACCACTCGTCGGTTTCCGGATCGGCGGCCGTGGGCACAAAAATCAACCGGCAATCTTTGGAATTTTTGCCCAGCAATTTAAAAAATCCATCTGCAATTTCCGACACGATCCCGGCCGATGTCAAAAACAATTTCATGTTTTTTAAAACGATGGCAAATTTCTTTGCCGCCAGTGGTTATATTACTTTAAATTACGAAACCATTAAATTCAAATGCTATTGAAGGGGTCTAACCGCCCGCGATTACACGGGGGTTAGACCCCAAAATACAAAACACTTCCACGCTGGCAAAAATTTATTTAAACTCGATAATTGAATCGATTTTTATAACGATTGCGCCGTTTGGAGTTTGATTTTTATTTGTTTCCAATTTTTTAACAAAATCAAAATAATCCCCTTCCCGATAATATTCCGCTTTGCCGGAAATTTTCAAACCAAAACTATAATTTTCCTCAAATGCCAAAACAAAAACTTTACCGTTATCCAGCAAATTATTTCTGCTTATATCCATTTCATTATCGGTGATTATCAATTCATCGCCCTCGGCCTTATTTAATTCAACAATAATCGCCCGCGGATTCGCGTTCAAATCGGCGGTCGCTAAAACTACAAATTTCCGGCGTAATAATAATTCTTTTTGATTAACACTCAATTCCATTTTAAATTTCAAAAATTAAAAGCGTCGGTGCGGTGAATGCCCAAGCCGGAGTCGCTGGCCGCGTCGGTGCACTGGAAATAAACGGTGTGGGTACCGGCACCGGGCGCGCCGATGTTGGCGGTGTGAGTAGTGCCGATATTATTCGTGAGCATCCTTCCGGGCATGGCCGCGTAACCAACGCGCCGATCAACGCTATAACGGCAATTGGCGGGCGCGCCGGTGGTCAAGGTGTAGTTGACCGAGCCGCCGGCCACACTGCGGGTGATCCCGGCAATCTCGGGCGACGCCCCCGCTGTTATCGAAAATTGGACACTCCCGGTGGCCGCGATCTTGGCCAAAACCTTTTCCAAATAATTTTGCGCCGCCAGCGAAAATTTTTCGGCGCGTCCGGGCGACGATGATGTTTGCATGATCGACCCCTCGTTGGTGGCGTAATAATCGCTGTATTTTGTGGGCGTAATATTTATATTTTCAAGCGGATAACAGCAAGTTCCTCCCGGAGCGCTCACATATTCATTGCCCGAAAACCAATTGGCGGTGGCCGGTCTCATGGAGCACAACGGCAAAACGCACCGGCCTTGAGTTTTAAAAATATTGGGGCCGGACTGGCCAAAATAGGATTCGTCGGCCAAACCAAAACTATGAGCGATCTCATGCGTCCACGTCAATCCGTCGGCTTCGGCCACGATAAAGCTTCCCGAATTGCTGGCGCCGCCGGTGTTGGTGCCCACCACCACGATCACCATCAGCGGATTGGCGCCGATGCCGCACGCGTTGATCGCCTCTTGCCATCCTTGGCAGCTTTCTTTGGGTTTGGGATAATAATCCTTCCCGGCCACATGGATCGGGCTTTCGGCGCAATAAGCCATATTTCCGGCACGGTAAAAATTAAAAATATTTTTGTGGCGGCTAAACGGATCGATCGATAAAAATTTATTCATCGCAAGCTCGACATCGGCGGAAAACCTGGAAAAATTTTGAGAATATTTAACCGCGGTTGACGAATAAAGCGCGTCGGCGCCGATGATCACCACATTGATGGCTTTGGAATGATCCCGACTGCCTTCGTGGATCAAGCGGCACTGGTCGTTGACCACAAATTGATTCGCGCCGGCCGGCGATTCGCAAATTCCGGTGGCGGTGTTGCAAGTTTTACCGGGCAAACAACCGCATGAATTGCACGCGTCAATCAAGCCAACGCCATCATCAACGCAAAGCTTGGGCTTATTGGCCGAACAGCGGCCGGCAAGCGTGCCGTCGCCGCAAGAGCCGGCAGTATAACAAATTCCATAACGGCCGCAAACACTGCCCGCCGGACAGCCGCAAACGCCGCACATATCTTTCAATTCGACGCCCGAACAAAATCGCGGCTTGGACGCCGAACAAGAGCCGGTTAAAGTTCCGTCCGAACATGCCGAAACCTTTTGACACGCGCCGCCCGACAAGCATTGGTCGCTTCCCGCGCAACCGCAAACCCCGCAGCGCGACACCAACCGGCCGTTATCGCAGTAAAGCGGCTTGGACGCCGAACAACGGCCATTGCGCGTGCCATCATCGCAATCTTGCGAAACACGATCAACGATCGAAAATTTGCCGCTCGAAGTCCCGCTCACTTCCGGATGGTCGGGGTCAAAGATCCTTATCTTAAAATCATTGCCCGCCACATCGTTGACCCGCCAATCATATTGACCCGAAGACGCCGCCACGCCGTTGGCAATAATAATGCCAACTTCGGAAGTTTTTAGTTCGATGGCCACCTTGTTGACACCTTTCGATTCCCAATTAACGCGATAGGCGCTGCCCTTGGCGATCCTTTCCCCGCCGGCGGGCGAAATCACGTCAATGAACGCTCCCTCCGCGCTTCCCGTTATTTGCGCCAATTGTTTTTGCAACACGGCGATCTGAGTTTTTACAAGTTCGATCTGCAACAAAAGAATCTGCCGCTTCATCTGCTCGATCTCGATGAACACCCCCATATTCTGCTCCGCCGCCGCCGGCTTGAAACCCATCCCCACCGCCATTGTCAACAAAATCGCGACAACAATTTTTTTTATTTTTTTCATTTTTAAAATCAATTATTTATTCCTTTGGATCGCGAAACTTATTGAGACAAATATTTTCGCGAAACATCGCGGCCGCGCCGAGCAAATTTAACGATCTCATGATTATAAAGTCAATTTAACACAGCCGCCGCGAAAATCAAAAAGAGGCGGGCATAAAGCCCGCCCCTTTTGATAACGATCATATCCCGATAAAATAAAGGATGCCGCCACATTAATCAGGTCGTGCTTTACGCCCGCCACTTCTTTTGGCGTTCCCCGCGATTCTTGCTCTGAAATCGCCGCTTCAACGCGACCAAAAATTTGATCCGGACTTTCCGGCTCATCTTCTACAGGATATTTTTCAAAAGAATCATTGCCTTCGATCATCCGCCCTTGTCAACAAAAAAACGGCTGCAAAGACCGCGCGCACGGCGCAAGCTCAAAAGTTAAAAACAATGCGGCGGGAATTTTGGCCGACAACTTCAAATTCAACTTTCAAAAAATCTTTGGGCAAAATATCTTTGGCGATCTCCGGCCATTCAACGGCGATAATGTTTGACAGATCGCTTGCCAAATCCGCGAACCCAAGTTGTGCCAGATCTTTCGCATTATCCAGGCGGTAGCAATCGATGTGGCAAAAAGTTTTGAAACCAGTATCGCTCCCAATGGGATACTTTTTGATGATCGAAAAAGTGGGGCTGGTGATCGCGGCTTTTATTCCCAACTCCTTGGCAAATCCTTGAACAAAATTGGTTTTCCCCGCGCCCAACTCGCCGCGCAACGCCAAAACCCGGGCAGTTTTGCCCGGCCGACACTCCAATATCATTTTAGCCAGCAAAAAACCAAGTTTTTTGGTTTGGCTTGCCGAATTGGTGACGCAAATTATTTTGTCTTGCTTCATTTTTTAGCAATTTAAAAACCAACCGCTAATCGAATTAAAGCAAAAAATTGACTTTTGGCCAAGAGTGGGATATTTTAAAAAAATCCCAAGCACTAAATCCTAATTCGCCGGCCGGCGAACCAAACAAATCCAAAATTTAAAATTCAAAACAAAGAACGAAAAATTTTGTTTTGACGTTTGGATTTTGAATTTTGAATTTGTTTAGGGCTTAGGGTTTAGAATTTAGAATTTTAAAACCCATGGAGGTATCCCAAAAAATCACCCAAAAGATCGCCTTGCCCCAGTTTTTAATGGAAACGCTCAAGTCGAATCTTACCGATTTGACATCTTTTCGCGCCGAAATTGAAAAGCGCCTGCAAGACCCCAAAAACACCGTCACTCAAACCATCGAAACAATTCTGGCCGGCGGCATCGTTTTGGATTCTTCGGACATCCATCTTGAAGGCCAGGAAACCGACGCCAAATTGCGCGTGCGTATGGACGGCGTGCTTCAAGACGTAATGTCGTTTGACCGTAAAAGTTATGACGGCCTGCTTAACCGCGTGAAACTTTTGGCGGAAATGAAACTTAACATCAGCAATAAGCCGCAGGACGGCCGTTTTTCGATTTTGGCCGGCAACGACTCGGTGGAAATCCGCGCCTCGATTTTGCCCACCGAATTCGGCGACTCGATCGTAATGAGGATTTTGAATCCCAAATCGCTGATCAATTTGGAGCAAGCCGGTTTGCGCAAAGACCTCTATGACACATTTAACCAACAAATCGCCCGGCCCAACGGCATGGTGATCGTCACCGGCCCCACCGGCTCGGGCAAAACCACCACTCTTTACGGCTTTTTGAAAAAAATCCAAAATCCCGAGATCAAGATTGTCACCATCGAAGATCCGATCGAATACCATCTGCAAGGAATCTCGCAAACTCAAGTTGATCCAAACAAGGGTTACGACTTCATTTCCGGCCTGCGCGCCATCGTGCGCCAAGACCCGGATGTAATCCTGGTGGGCGAAATTCGCGATCTGGAAACCGCCGATATCGCCCTGCAAGCCGCGCTCACCGGACACTTGGTGTTTTCCACCTTGCACACCAACGACGCGGCCGGCACCATTCCGCGCCTGATCAGCTTGGGCGCCAAGCCGTTCAACATCGGCCCGGCGCTGAATATGGCCATCGCCCAGCGATTGGTGCGCAAGATTTGCCCGGATTGCAAAATCGAAGAGACTCCAACCGCCGAAGAACTGGCCGAAATCAAAGAATCGATTGGCGCCATTCGCGACGATCTTGCCAAAAAAGGAGTTGACTATCCCGAGATCGGCCCGCGATTAAAAATTTCCCGCGCCAAAGGTTGCGTTGCCTGCGGCAACACCGGCTACCGCGGCCGCGCCGGAATCTACGAAGCGTTCGTCATCGACGACGAAATTCAAGGTTATATTTTGGGAACCCCCACCATCCCCGGCCTAAAAGATTTAGCCAAAAAGAAAGGCATGCTCACAATGTACCAAGATGGCCTGATCAAAGTGGCCCAAAGAATTACCACCCTCGACGAAGTAAAAAGAGTGGCCGAAAAGTAAAAACTTAAAGCGCAAAGCGAAAAGCGTAAAGTAAAAATTCGATCAATGCCGTATTTCTGTTTTACGCTTTACGCTTTAAACTTTACACTTACAAAAAAGTCCCGAAATCGGGAGTCAAATTGGTTCTGCGCCCAATTTTTAGAATTCCCCGAGGTATATTCCAGCCGCAGCCAAAATACCCATCGTAAAAAATTCCAGACTCCCAATTTCGGGATTCTTTTAATTACCATTGCATTATAGCGCATATGGTTTTTTTTGTCAAGACCCGGCCAATCCACCGCCAATCCCCAATTTTTCCACCGGATTTTGCCGCCGCGGCTTCGATTAAGATTGACTTTTTTACTTTTTTGATGTAATATCGCCTCGTAAGCGCAAACCAATCAATTTGCGATAATTTTTTTGCCTTTTTGCAATAATTGCTACAATAAATCCGAATGTCGAATTTCGAATATCGAAACAATATCTGCGCCGGAGGCGTATCCACCCTTGGCGGAGAATTTTCAAAATCAAAACGATCGAAACGAAATAAAGTCTTTTGTTTTGAAAATTTAAATTTTTCCGCCGGAGGCGGATCCGTCCTTTGGCGGAGAAAATTTGAATTTGTTTCGGATTTCGAACTTCGAATTTCGCGCTTAATCTAATGTCTGGCCATTCACACGCAAAAACCATCGCCCACGACAAGGGCATCGCCGACCAAAAACGCGGCGCGGCATTCTCAAAAATGATCCGCTTGATCACCGTGGCGGTCAAAGAAGGCGGCCCCAACCCCGACATCAACGCGCGCCTGCGCATGGCTTTGGATATGGCCAAGGGCATCAACATGCCCAAAGACAATGTTGAGCGAGCCATTGCTCGCGCGACCGGCGCCGGCGAAGGCCAAGTGTTTTCCGACTTTTTGTTTGAAGGCATGGGCCCGGGCAATGTGGCTCTGCTGGTCGAAGGCATCACCGACAACAAAAACCGCGCCGTCAACGACATCAAGACGATTCTGAACCAAAACGGCGGCAAAATGGTGGGCGAAGGCGCGGTGCGCTGGATGTTCGAGCGCAAGGGATTGGTGATAATCAAGCTCGACGACCAGGCGCCGGAAATGAAAAACAAAGAAACCTTGGAAATGGAAACCATTGACGCGGGAGCTGACGACATCTATTGGTATGAGAACATTTTGGAAGTCCACACTCCCCCCGAAAACGCCGAAGCCGTCAAAAAAGCGCTGGAAGTCAAGAATATAAAAGTGGAATCGTTTTCGCTGGCCTGGCTGGCCAAAGAAGAGATCGAAGGCGACGAAAAGATCAAAGAGCAAAACGAACGGCTGATGGAAAAATTAAACGATAACGACTCGGTCCAAGAAGTTTATTCCAACCTGAAAGACTAAAAAGCGCAAAGTGTAAAGTAAATACCAAAAATTCCGCTTCCGCGGAATTTTTTTGCATTGGCATCCGTAGGGACGAATAATCATTCGCCCGCGTTCGCGTTTCATTAATTCGGCATTTAGCGGATGTCGCCGGCCCAAATATAATCATCAAAATCCGGCGATAAATTCTTGCCCACCAACCGGAAATTTTTGACATTCGCCAATTTGGCGATTTCGGCCAAATCGTTTTTGTCGGAATAAATCGGAGTTTCCTTGACTTCAAAAGCGGTTTTTTTGTCCAAAATAAAATCTATCTCTCGGCCGTTTTTAAGCGAATAATACTTTATATCTCCCAACTGGCGCAGCTGGCAAAAAACCGCGTTTTCAAACTTCGCGCCGCCGCCAACATCAGCCAAAATTCCCAACAAGCCGCTGTCGCAAAAATAAAGTTTTTCGGCTTTAACGATTTCCCGATCGGGATTGTTTGTAAAAACCGGAATTCTGGAAATCAAATATGTCCCCTCGAATAAATCGAGGCAATTCTTCACCGCAAGCCACGGCAAGCCGCACAAACGCGACAATTTGGTATAATCCAATCGAGCGCCCGCGCGGCCAGCCAACATTTTCATTAAATTAAAAACATTGCGGCGATCGGCAAAATCGGCCAATGTCGCCACATCAACATTAACATAGGAACTCAAAATTTCATTAAGCAAAGAGCGTTTGTCTTCTTTTGTATCGGCCAAAACCACCTGCGGAAACCCGCCGAATTCGACAAACTCATCGTAAGCTGATTTGAGTCGTTGGTATTCAGCCGGATTGATTTTTCCCTCGCGCCAATCGCCGATCGCCGTCGCGTTGATTTTTTTGAAATTTAAAAATTCACCGAAATCAAGCGGAAATAATTCAAAAATTTTTTTCCGGCCGGCCAGCGACTCGGAAAAAAGGTTTTTCAAATAATAAGAACTCGAGCCGGTAACCACGAATTTAATGTCGTAATTGTCGTAAAGATATTTTAAAACTCCCGGGATTTCTTTAACCAGCTGGATTTCGTCCAAAAAAACATACACTCTTTGGGAAAAATCCAATCCGCGGCGCTTTAATGTTCCAATAATCGCGTCGAAATCGCGCGGCGCGAAAACATCCTGGCTGGCCAAAATCTGCAAATCAAAATAAATTTTGTTTTCCGATTCAATCTCGGAAAGCAACCGCTTGATCAAGGTGGTTTTGCCGGTGCGCCGCATGCCAGTGAGCACCGTGATTTCTTTTTTTGCAAGATGATTTTTCAACCCTTGATAAATTTTTCGCGGATAAAACATGATTTTTAATTATTCAAAAATTATTACTATTTATATGAAAAATATACCATTTAGTAATACTATTTATATTTTAATTATATATTTAGTAAAATCTTTGTCAAGCCCGCAATGGTCTAACTATTGCGTTAACAATAGATAGACCGTTGCTTCGCGCTCATTTTTAACCAACCACGCCGGCCAAAATAAGATGACCCCAAACAACAAAATCCTCAAAATTGGCAAATCTCAAGGATTCTCGTTCCCCAAAATCCCCAAATTTCAAGGATTTTCCCCCTTTGCCCCGTTTTTATAAAAAAAGAGGAGCGATTATGTCTCCTTTGCGTCGTCGCTCAAGATTGGATGCAGTGTTGACGGCACGCCACCAGCATCGATTAGCACTAAAGGCGCATCATCAACCTCGGACATCGCTAAGTCATATAAAGCCATCTGCAAATTTTCTGGAAGATTGATTACATTATCGCCCCAATGAAGCGGACATGTCGCATCATAGATGGTTATAGAAAGTTTCCCATCTGGGAAAACCCGATACATCCGCGGGGAGACAAATACTAAATCAACACTTCTTTCATCCGACCACTCGTCCCAAGCGGGACCATTCCGCACTTCAAGATGAAAAGATTCTATGCTTCCCTCGATCAGCTCTCCCATATCGGGGAATCCCTTTTTGATTATTTCGACAATTCCTGCATCTTTGACAAGATCGTCCAACTTGCCACCCGAAAGAACTACAACTTTCTCCATAAAGGAAAGATAACATAATAATAATTTGTCAAGATGGGCAACAGGCGCGGGCGGGCGTATAATGGGTAATGAAATCAAATTTTAAATTTTCAATTTTAAAAAGAATCCTTTTTTGATTTTTTAATTTAAATTTTGATTTTATTTATAATTAAATTTTTGATTTTGAATTTTTGCTTTACGCTTTGCGTTTTACGCTTTAAACTTTTATGATTATTCTTGGTATCGACCCGGGTTTGGCCACCACCGGTTTTGGCTTGGTGGCGCCGGCCAAAAACGAGGCCTCAAAACTGAAATGCGTGGCCTATGGCACCATCGACACCACGCCCGACATGCTCCTCCCCCAGCGCCTGCACAAGATCCACAACGACCTCAACCGCGTGATCACCCAATACCAACCCAAGGCGCTGGTGATGGAAAATGTGTTCTTTTTCAAAAACGCCAAAACCATCGTGCCGGTTTCGCAAGCGCAGGGCGTGATCTTGCTGGCCGCGGCCAAAAAAAAATTGCCGGTCTACCGCTACACTCCCATCGAAGTGAAAATGACCGTCACCGGCTTCGTTAAAAGCGACAAAAAAGACGTCCAGCGCGAGATCAGCAAAATATTGCGACTGGAAACGATCCCCAAGCCCGACGACGCGGCCGACGCGCTTTCGATCGCTTCGACCTATTTGATCCGAAGCATGAATTTATAAATTTCAATATCGAATATCGAAACCCGAATATCGAAACAATGTCTAATTTTCAAAATCCAAATAACCGAAACGGAATGCCGTCTTTTATTTTGAAAATTTGAATTTTGAAAATTGGCGCTTGTTTCGATTTTCGATATTCGGATTTCGATATTAAAAAACCGCGGGTTTGCCGCGGTTTTAAAGGTTTTTTAAACAAGGTTTTCAAGCGGTTATCAATAATTTATCCACAAAGATATCAAATGTCACTTGATCTTAAAGAATTTGTTTTTGCCGATTTGAATTATCATGCCGGATTTAATTTCCATCAAATCTTGCCAATCTTTTTTGATTTCGTTATCGATCTTTACCCCGCCCTGATCGCACAATCGCCGTGCGTCCGATTTTGATTTTACCGCCCCCAGCGCCACCAGCAAATCGGGAATATTAAGCGATCTTTCTTTAACGGCGACTACTGGAATATTAACGGGCAAATTCCCTTCTTGCGCCACGCTCACGAATTCTTGCCGGGCAAAATCCGCGTTGGCCGCGCCGCAAAAATCCGCGGTTATTTTGTAAGCCATTTCCATTTTCACATCGCGCGGATGAACGGTTTGATTTTTCACCGCGGCCTTTTTGGTTTCAATTTCACTTTTCGGAATATCGGTAAGCAATTCAAAATAACTCCACATCACCTCATCGGCAACCGCCATAATTTTAGAAAACATAATTTCGGGCGCTTCGTCGATTTTAATATAATTACCCACGGACTTGCTCATCTTTTTGACGCCATCGGTCCCGATCAGCAACGGCACCGTCATCACCTCTTGCTCGGGCTGGCCAAACACCCGCTGAACCTTGCGGCCAAACAACAAATTAAGCCGCTGGTCATAGCCGCCCAACTCCACGTCAGCGTTCACCGCCACCGAATCATAACCCTGCAACAGCGGATACAAAAGTTCCAACATGCTCACATCCAGCCCGTCTTTAAGCCGTTTTTGAAAATCCTCGCGCTCGATCAAACGCGCCACGGTAAACCGCCCCGCCAAATCCATCAAAAACGACATTGGTTTTGAACCAAACCATTCGCGGTTATAGTGAATCTCGGCGTTATCGATATCAACCACCTTGGCGGCTTGATTGATGTAATCTTTCATGTTATCCCGAATTTGTTCGGGGTTAAGCGGCGGCCGCGAGGTCGTCCGGCCCGAAGGATCGCCGATCAAGGTGGTAAAGTCACCGATAATCAGCACCGCGATGTGTCCCAAATCCTGGAATTGGCGCAATTTGCGCATCACCACCGAATGGCCCAAATGGATATCGGCCGCGGTCGGGTCAATACCCAATTTGACGCGCAATTGCTTGCCCGACGCCATTTTTTTAGCCAATCCGTCTTTGTCGATCACTTCCTCCACTCCGCGCTCCAACACCTCTTTGATTTTTTGATTGTCAATATTTATTTCCATATGAATTCATTTTACAATATATAATTAGGTTTTTAAATAATTTCCACCAAAATGTCAAAATTCAAGTTTAAATTCCCAAAATTCAAATTTCCCAAACTCAAAAAACCCGGCCAAACCAAAATCGGCTTGTTTTTGGCCCGCGCCGCGGCCGCGGTCGCGGTGTTGGCGCTGGCCGCGATCGCCGCCGTCGGGATGATCTTTATCTACTACACCCGCGACCTGCCCCGGCCGGAAAAATTCTCGGAAAAAAACACTATTCAATCAACCAAGCTATACGACCGCACCGGCAAAATATTGCTTTACGAGATTTATGGCGAGGAAAAACGAAATTGGGTTCCGTTTGACCAAATCCCCGACTCGATGAAAAAAATGGCGGTGGCCGCCGAAGACAAGAATTTTTACACCAACAACGTCGGCATCGATATCGAAGGCATTACCCGCTCGGTCAAAAATTTCCTCGAAACCGGCCAAAAAAACATGGGCGGGTCAACCATCCCCCAACAGCTGATAAGATCAACTTTTCTTACCAATGAAAGAACAATTGAAAGAAAAATTCGCGAGATCGTTATGGCCATCGAATTAACCCGCCGTTATTCAAAAAACGAGATCGTTGAATGGTATTTAAATCAAGTTCCTTTTGGTCAAAATACCTACGGCGTGGGCGCGGCCAGCATGAATTATTTCAACAAACCGGCCAATGAATTGAATTTCGCCGAACAAGCCACGATAATTTCTTTAATTCAACTTCCGTCCTACTATTCAAACCCGGATCATTTTGACGAATTAATGGATCGCAAAAACTATGTTCTCCGGCGCGGCGCCGAAGATGGTTATCTATCAACCCAAGAAGTCGAAGACGCCAAAAAAGCCGAAGTGAAATTCACGGAAAAGAAAAACGAGATCAAAGCCCCTTACTTCACTCTTTGGGTGAAACAATTTCTCGAAAAAGAATACGGCAAACAATACTTGGAAGAAAATGGGTTAACCGTGATCACCTCCCTAAACTGGAACATACAGCAAGCCGCCGAAAAAATCGTGCGCGACGGAGTTAAAAAAAACTACGCTTATTACGCGCACAATGCCGCGTTGACGGCGATTGATCCCAAAACCGGCCAAGTTTTGGCAATGACCGTGGGTACCGGCGATTATTACGACAACCCATATCCGGAAGATTGCCAGCCGGGGATCGATTGTTTGTTTGATCCGCAATACAATGTCGCCACCATGACTCCGGGACGGCAACCCGGATCATCGTTTAAGCCGTTTGTCTACGCCACCGCCTTTGAAAAAGGTTATTCCGATACCACTATTGTCAACGACGCGCCAACTTGTTTTGGAAAATGGGGCGGCAAAGATTATTGTCCCAAAAATTACACCGGCACCTTCCATGGCCCGGTCACCTTGCGCACCGCCCTTGCCGGATCATTGAATGTGCCGGCGGTTAAGGTATTAAATTCATTGGCCGGATTGAGCGACAGTATCACCAAGGCAAAAGAAATGGGAATTTCCACCCTCGATAATCCATCATCATTCTACGGCCTTTCGTTGGTTTTGGGGGGCGGCGAGGTCACCTTACTTGATATGACCTCGGCTTACGGAGTTTTTGCCAACCAGGGCTACCGCTTGCCGGCAACCGGGATCATTAAAATAAATAACAGTAAGGGGGTGACTATTTTTGAAAATAAAAAAACCGCGCAAAAAGTATTGAGCCAGCGCAGCGCGAACATGGTCAGCAGTATCCTTTCCGATAACGCCGCCCGCACTTATATGTTCGGCGCCAATTCAACCCTGTATTTCCCAAACTACAAAGTAGCGGTAAAAACCGGCACCACCAGCGATTATAAAGACGGCTGGATTATTGGCTACACCCCGTCGATCGTCGCCGGGGTTTGGGCGGGAAACAGCAACAACGCCGCCATAAAAAAAGAGCCGGGTTCGGTTGTCGCCGGCCCGGTATTCCATGAATTCATGAACACAATATTGGCTAACTACCCAAAAGAAGAATTCCCGCCGATATAAAAACCATATAAATAATCATAAGATGAGAGCGTTGAATAATTGATTTTACGAATTATTTTAAACTTGACAAATCCGTAAAAATAATAAAATTCGGCAATTATTCAACGCTCTAAAAATAAGAACATTGAATGATTGATTTTTGAAATACCTTAAATTTGGCAAATACGTGCTCTAAAATTTAAAACGCGCCTTTCGGCGCGTTTTTTGTGATTTAGTATTTTTTGATCGGCATTATGATATAAATAAAATTTTCATCATTAGCCGATTTTAACACGCACGGCCCGTCGTTTCCGGAAAATTCAAAAACGCACTCATCATCCTTGATTACGTTTAACCCATCAACCAAAAAGCGAAGATTAAAAACAATCGAGATTTCTCTGCCGGAAAGATCTTTAATTTCAACCCCACCCTCATAATCGCCAAAATCCGCCGACCGGCTAAAAATCGTCATCAATAATCTATTAACATCGATTCTAAATTCAACCTCGTTATTTTTCCCGGAAAAAATACCCGCCGGTTTTAGTTGGTTCAATAAATCTTTTTTTTGAAAAACACCTCGAGTAACGAAAGACGCGGGAATTATCGCCTGATAATCGGGAAAATCGCCATCAATAAGCCGGCTGGTGAATTGTATTTCGCCGCCGCCGTCATTATCAACGTAATTAATTGTTATCCGGCCTTGATTAAAGTAAATATCAATATTATTTTTATTGTTTTGAAACACGGAAATTATTTCCCGCGCCGCCCGTAAAGGAATAATTATCGGATACTCTTTTGATAAGGATTTGTTTTTTTGGTTTATTTTTTGCTCTCCCAATCGAAAACTGTCGGTGGCGACAAATTTTATACTATCATTGGAAAACAACATATAAACTCCGGTAATCTCCGGTTTCACCGATGAATTGCCGGTAAAATTAACCACTCGCGCCAATGATTGGCAAAACAAATCCGCGCGAATGGTTATAAACTCGCCTTGATTGTTTATCGGTATGATTGGAAATTCATCCGTGGAATAACCGTTTAATTTAACCTTTTTTTTATCGTTTATAATAGTTGTTGTTTTTTCGTTAACCTCGATTTCAACCACCCCGCCCGGAAACGATCCGATTAACGCGGAAAAAATTTGCGCCGGCAGCACAATATCCCCTTCGCTTTCATTTTTTGAGGTTGTTTTCCACAATATCCCCGTTTCAAGATTGGTTGCCGACATGATTAAATTATTTTTCTCCAACTTTAATAAGATATTGTTTAATATCGGCAAAGTGGCGTCTTTACCGGTTATTTTTTCAATATTGGAAACCGCGGCTTGAATTTTTTCTTGCAGTATTTTAGTTTTCATTTTTTAATTAATTTTTAAATATCATTATTATTATAGCTTGTTGATAATTGATATTTTTAACTTGTTTTATATTTTAATAACTTGTGGATAGCGCGTGTTTTATTGTTGTTGATGTTTGTGTGGATTTTTATCGTTAAAAAATAATTTATGTTTATTAATTTTTTAAACGCCGGCAATTAACATAATTATCGGCATTTTATCCACAATCAAGAATTATAAATTTTTTGTTTTAATAAATTAATTTCTTCTTGAAGCGTTTGGTCGTTTTTTATTTGACTGGAAATTTTTTTATAAGCGTGCATTACGGTGGTGTGATCTTTGTTGCCGATTTTTCGGCCGATGCACGGGAATGACGCGTTTAATTCGTCGCGCAAAAGATACATCGCCACTTGCCGCGGTTTGACAATCTCTTTTTTTCTTGAATTTGATAAAATATCTTTTTCTTTTAATTCGTAAAAAATCGTGGTTTCTTGGATGATTTTTTTAAAATTCAATATTTTTTTCGGATTGGTCGCCAAAATCATTTCACCGCATAATTCAGGGGTGGGGATGATTTTTCTTAATTTAACTTGCGCCGCGAATTTAGTGAGAGCGCCTTCAAGTTCGCGGATATTGCTTTGGATGGTGTTGGCGATTATTGAAAGGATCTCATCAGGGAAAGATATTTTTAATTGTTGGCATTTTGTTTTAAGAATCGCGATTTTAGTTTCAAAATCAGGGACGCTCACGTCGGCGATCATTCCCCCGTTGAAGCGCGACCGCAAACGGTCGGAAATTTCCGGGATCGCTTTTGGCGCCCGATCGGACGATAAAACAATTTGCAAATTTTTATTGTAAAGGGTGTTGAATATGTAAAAAAACTCATCTTGGGTTCTTTCTTTTCCGGAAATGAATTGGATATCGTCAACAATAAAAACCGCGGTATCGAGATATTTGGCGCGCAAAGTTTCAATCGTGCCCTCTCTGATCGCGGTGATGATCTCCGAGGTTAGTTTTTCCATTGGAATATAACGAACTTTTTTCGCGGGGAATTTTTTTAAAACCTCGTTGCCGATGGCTTGAAGGATGTGGGTTTTTCCCAATCCAACTCCGCCATAAATAAAAAACGGGTTATATGTTTTTCCGGGATTTTCCGCCACCGCGACGGCGGCGGCATGCGCCAATTCGTTATGCAAGCCGACTATAAAACAATCAAACCGGTATTTTGGATTAAGGTTGGTTTCTTTGTTGAAATTGAATTCGTCAAATCCAAGTTGGCCGGTAAGGGCGGGACTGGGAAGTTTGTTTTTTTGCGGGCCGGCTTGGTCGTTTTTTGCCACCCGAAAAGAAACTTCGCGGATCGAGACGTTGTGTTCCCTTATTAATCCGATTATTCGCTTGCGGAATTTTTGTTCCAGGGTTTCTTTGGTGAGTTTGTTGGGCACTATTATCACCGCCTCTCCGTTTTCGATCGAATCAATGTCGGTTAATTTAAACCAGGTGGCGAATATTGCCGGCGATACCGAGTTTTTGATCTTAACCAGCGCCGATTGCCAAATTTCTTTGTTGGAATTTTCCATTTTCGCGGATTTTAACTTGATTTTTTATTATACTTTTATCGCGAATCCAATCAAGGCCGCGGCAAAAATTTTTAAAAAATAATTTTTATCGTTGATTTTTTTAAAAAACGAATTTAAAAACGGCAAGTTTTTTATTTTCTTTGGCAAGAACAAAAAGCAGAAAACGATTTTTTTAAAAAAGCAACAAATGATTATGTTGAAAAGTTGTTGAAAACTATGGGTAAAATGTGGATAAAACCCAAAAATAAACGCTATTGACAGGGTATCATTTTTTTTATGTTTTTGGCAAGCGGTGATTGGCGGCAAGGTTGATTTTTCCCGAGTTTGATGTAATATGGGGTTGTAATTAAAAAAATATGAGTGTAACTTATCAGCCCAAAAAACGAAAGAGAAGCAAAACCCATGGTTTTTTGAAGCGGTCCCGCACCACCGGCGGCCGGCGCGTTTTAAAGTCGCGGCGCGCCAAGGGGAGAAAAAAGCTTTCGGTTTAAATTCTCACCATGCTGCCGTTCGCCAACCGTTTAAAAAAAGAAAAACAGATCGCGCGGGCGCGGGCCGGCCGCCGGCGCGGTGATCGCGGTTTGCTGGTTTGCCGGGCGGCCGCCAATGATCTTGGGGTTGCCCGTTTTTGTTTTGTGGTTTCAAAAAAAGTTTCCAAAAAAGCGGTTGTCCGCAACAAGGTCAAGCGTCGGTTGCGCGCCGCGGTCGCCGGATTGATGGATCGGATTTTGCCCGGCTTCGACTGCGTGCTGGCCGCCCGCCCCGGGCTGGAAATCAAAACGTGGCAAGAAATAAATATGTTGGCGGAAAGCGTTTTGATTTCCGCCGGATTGATGAATTTAAAAATTAAAAATGAAAAAGTAAAAACGACATTTAAAAATTAAAAATGCCGATTTGGATTTTTGGAACCGGTTTTTAATTTTTCATTTTTACTTTTTAATTTGAAATATGAATATTTTTGACGCGCTAATTTATCAGCCGCTTTTCAATATCCTCATTGTTTTGTACCAATGGCTGGGCGATTTCGGGTTGGCGGTGATCGGCCTCACGGCGCTGATCCGGCTGGCGCTTTATCCCCTGGCGGCCGAATCGATCCGGGTGCAAAAGATCACCGCGGCGATCCAGCCGAAAATGAAAGAGATCCAGGAAAAACACAAAAACGACAAAGAAAAGCAGGCGCTGTTGATGATGGAGTTGTGGCGCGAAAACAAGATCAATCCGTTGAGCGGGTTTTTAATGTTGTTGATCCAATTGCCGATATTGTGGGGGCTTTACATGGTTTTTTGGAACGGGTTCAAGGACGGGTCTTTGGCGATGCTTTATGGTTTTGTGCCCAATCCCGGGGCAATCGACCCCATGTTTTTTGGGACGTTTAATCTGTCCCAGGCGGTGCCGGCATTCGCGGCGCTCGCGGGCATATTGCAGTTTTTTCAAACAAAAATGATGCTTCCCCCAAAAACCGCCGATTCGGCGGGCAAAGAAAAAAGCCAGAGCGAAAAGTTCGCGGCCATGATGCAAACTCAGTCGCTGTATGTTTTTCCGGTAATCACGATCGCGATATTTTGGAATTTGCCCGCGGCGCTTGGCCTTTATTGGATCGCTTCCGGATTGTTTTCCATCGGCCAGCAATATTTGATTTTAAAGAAAAAATAATATGGAAAATGAAAAAATCGATATTAAAAAAATAAAAAAGATCGTTGAAGGATTGATCGAAAAGATCGATCGCGAGGCGCGGGTTGAGATTGCCGCCGGCGCGGAAAACACGATTTTGGTGAGTGTTAAAGCCGCCGAGCCGCAAACGCTCATTGGCCGGGAAGGTGAAACTTTGCGGGCAATCCAGCATCTTTTGCGGGTGATGGCGCGCAAAATTTTTGCCGGCCAATGTTATATTGATCTGGATGTCAACGATTATCGCAAAAAGCGGCACGATTATTTGCGCCAATTGGCGGTGTCTTCGGCCAATGATGTGTCGCTTTCCGGCAAGGAGATCGCTCTGCCGCCCATGAATTCCTATGAGCGCCGGATAGTTCACATGGAGTTGGCCGAGAGGCGCGACGTGGCCACGGAAAGCCGCGGTTGCGACGCGGATCGCCGGATCGTGGTCAAGCCCCTCTGACAACTATTAACTATTAACTATTAACTAAAAATCCCTCTTATGAGGGATTTTTTATGGGTTTGGGCTTTTCGCGGGCGACATTGGCCATGGGCTGGTTGGGCGAAGATCGGGCGGGTGCCGGATCTTCGATTGGTTCGCTATAGGGCGATTCGGGCTGGTCGGCGGGCGGTTGGCCGCGGTTTTGATCTTGCCGGCTTTCCGGGGCCGCCGCCGCGGCTCCCTTTTGGATTTCTTCTTTGGCGCGTTTGATCTTGGCGATCTCTTCGGGATTGGTGGTGATGATCTGGTCTTCGATGTAGGAAGACACCACTTTCATGGCCACGTGTTTTTGGCCGGCAAAAAACAATCCCTCCCCGATCTCGGCTTCCAAAAGCATTCCTTTTTCTCTTTCGGTGAGGTTGAAGGTTTTTTGCACCACGTCGATGGTGGCCGGCGATTGTTTCAGCAAGAATTGGATCGAAGAGTTGGTGATGATCGGCTGGCCGTAATTTGAGCGCATAAAGTCGGCCACGTCCTGGGTGATGGTGGTTACCCCCAGCCAATACTTGCGGGCGCGCTTGCACAGGCCGTACAAAAACGACGCGCCGTCTTCGCTTTGCATCAGCACCCAGGCCTCATCCACCACCAGGATCCGTTTGCGCAATTTGGAGCGGACTTTGTTCCAAATGTAGTGCATGATAATATACATCGCCGCGGTGCGCAATTCGTTTTCCATGTCGCGGATGCCAAACACCACCAGCGGTTTTTCCATGGAAATGTTGGTGGGTTGATTGAAAAATTCGGCATAGGTGCCTTGGGTGAACTTGCGGATCCGGCGCACCAGCGAATCGGTGCCGTCCATGCCTTCCAGCACCGCCTCAAGGTCGCGCATCAGCGGGACGCGTTCGGCCCATAAATTGGGGTCGGTTTCGGGGGTGATGTCTTTGGCGGCATAGACCTCGGTGAGCGCCCGATCGATGATCGCGTCCTCTTCGGGGGTCATGCCGCCCAAAAGAATGCGCACTAAGCCCACGATATTGATGATGTTGGACCGGATCACATCGGCCGGATTTTCGTCTTCCCGTGGGTCGGGCAAGTCAAACGGGTTGATGTGGTAGGCCGACGACAGCGAAACATTCATAAACGATCCTCCCGTCGCTTCGGCCAAGGTTTTAAATTCGTTTTCCGGGTCAACCACAATGGCGTCCACGCCCAGCATCATGGAACGCAAGATCTCCAATTTCACCGCGTAGCTTTTTCCCGAACCGGATTTGGCGAAGATCACGCTGTTGGCGTTTTCCAAACTGAACCGGTCGAACAGGATCAGCGAGTTGTTGTGCAGGTTGGTGCCGTAAAGGATGCCCTCGTTGGCCGAAAGGTCGAACGATACGAATGGAAAGGTTGATGACAGCGGGCTGGTGTTCATCGGCGTGTAGATTTGGATTTTGTCCAAGGCGTAAGGGCAGGTGGAAATAAATCCTTCCCGTTGCTGGTACATTGCCGGTTTGATATAGACTAATTTTGATTCCAAGATCGAACGCAGGGTGGTTTCGATGTCGCGCAGTTTTTCGGCGTTATTCTCATAAGCGGTAAGATAGATTCCCAGGCGGAACATCCGTTCGGTGGAAGTTTGCAGTTTGTCGCGCAAGGACTCCAAATCTTGGTAGGCGATGTCCAGCGCCGGGTCGCGCACCAGTCCTTTTTCTTCCCGCTCCATGATTTCGGCTTGCACTTCGGTGAGTTTTTTGCGCAATTGTTTGAGAGTGGTGCCGGTGTCGATGGGATTGATGTGAAAAGCCACGTCCATGGGCGTGTCGAGATTAATCACCGGCGTGAACCACCCCGAGTTTAAATAGCGCGGGTAGGAAAAAATAAAAAACGATTTGCCGAACCGCTCCCCGATCTTGAAGTTGTCGGCCAGCAGGACGACCGACGACGGCGCGATAATGTCGCGGATATTGATCGTTTTCATTTGCAATTCCTCGCCGGGAATGGATATTTTTTTGCTCTTTTTAACCATACGATTTAAATTCAAGCACGAAGCACGAATATTCGAAATTCGAAACAATATCAAAATCAAAAATTTTCAAAAATCAAAAAACGAGCGTGCATTTTGTTTTGGAAATTATGATTTTGGAAATTTGATATTATTTCGGATTTCGAAATTCGATATTCGGATTTCCCGAATTTATCCTATTGGATCAATTCGGGCGGGATTTCCGGATAATATCCCCTTTCCGAGTCCTCCAAGTGATGCGTGCTCCACAAAAATTCGGCGATCTCCAAACTGTTGAGCGGCACGCATTGCAGGCCGCACCGCCGCAGGCCCAAGGCCACGAATTCCATTCGTTGCAGCAATTGGGATTTTCCCTGGTTGAATTGGTCGGCCGCCGCTTGGGCGATTTTGGCCCGGTCGGCCGGAGACACTTTCCCCTTTTTTGCTCCGGCCGGCGCCACGCCGGGCAGGATAATCTGTTGAAACGGCACCGTCACATAGAATGATTTGTTCATGATGGTGCCGCCCGAAACGATTTCGTTGATGAAATTGCGGTATTCGATGATTTGGGCGCGCAAAAGATCGTTGCTTTGTTTGGCTTCAAGGTCGCTTAATTTGTCCAGATAGCTGGTGATGTTGAGCCGCCGGCTTTGGATGGTGATCTGGATGGGAAAATCCATCGAGTTAAGAAAGTTTTGGAACTGGCCGATGACGGCGTTTTGTTCCTCTTCGGCCATGAGCGCGAAATTGATGGAATTGACCATCATTATCCCCCGCAGGCCTTTGTTTTTCAAAACCAAAATCCCCTCTTTGATCTGGTCGATTTCCAAAAATTGTTGAGTCGATAGAATTGCCATGATAAAAGTTTAAAGCGTAAAGCGCAAAACTTAAAAGAAAAAATGCGGATTATTAAAAGTGTTAAGCGAATTTGTATTTTACTTTACGCTTTTCGCTTTACACTTTACGTTTTTAAGCGGTTTCCAACCAGTCGCGGATCTTTTGGACATTGTTTTTGGCGGGGGCGGCGTTGATGGCCACGGTGGTCGGGGCTTTTTGGAAAACGATCTTTTCTCGCGCCACCACATGCTGGTTGGGGTTTTGAAAGCTTTGCCACAAAAAAATGCGCGGCGCCATTGAAAAAACAAAAAAATGTTGGATTACTTTGACAATGTCGATGCCGTCGATCTTCACGAAGGCCAGGGCGCAACAGCCGCCCATGACGATGGCGATCAGCGCCAAGGCCAGCGGCATCACCGCTTTGCCCAGGGAAAAATAAATGGAAAACGACAGCACCGTGCCCACCGCCACGAACACGAATTGCTTGAAAGTGAGCGGCCCCACCACCTTGGACTCCATCTCGATGAATTGCGGAATGGTGAAATTCATAAAAGCGTAAAGCGTAAAGTGAAAAGCGCAAAGTAAGAAATACGGGAAGCGTAAAGCGTAAAGTGAAAAGCGTAAAGTAAGAAATACGGGAAGCGTGAAGCGTAAAAATTAAAGCGTAAAGCAAGAAACGCAAAGCGAAAAACGAAAAGTAAAATGCGGGCGCGAAAGGCGAAAAAATAAAATCACAAATAAGAATACCAAAGTTGGGGCGCGCTATTTTTTGATTTGAATTTATGTTTTGCGCTTTTCGCTTTACGTTTTTATTATATCATCGCCCGCCAAAACCGCAAAACCGCCTTGCGGCGGTTGCGAGCGAGAAGCAACGCGGGATCGTCAAACCTCAATGCCGAATTTTTTGATTTGCGCCGGCAAAGAAAACCAGCGGTTGGCAAGGTCATTTTCGCTCAAGAAATGCGGCTCGATCTTTATTTCGATCTCTTTGGCCCACCAAGCGCTGCGGTCGATTTTGGCGCGGTTGAAATCCTGGCTTGAATCCAAAACCACCGCCACGTCGATGTCGCTGTCGACGCGCGGTTTGCCTTTGGCGTAGGACCCGAACAAGATCATTTGTTTCACCGGCAGCCCTTCGGCCAGCAGTTTTTGCTTGAATTTATTGACCGCTTTTTTAACTTGGCCGGCGCTTAATTTTTTTCTTATCGCTTTGTTAGCCATGAATAAAATTTATTGATTTTTCCCAGCCAGGCCGCGGCGTATTTGGCGGTGGCGGTTTTGTGGAATTCCATTTTTTCCTCCGGATACCGGCCCTGGATGTTGAATTTGTTGACGCTCGCCAAGAATTCCTGCTGATCCGGTTCCAATTGGATTTTGGCCAATCCGGCCAAATACAGCAAATCATGGGAATGGGGCGCGTGGCTGTCGGTGCTTTTCACGATTATGTGTTTGAAATATTTTTCCAAGGCCACATGGCCGCAAAAAAGTGCGTGGTCGTAATATTTTTTTGCGAAAACATCGTTGGCCAGTTTTAGCGACTTTTTTGATCCTTTGAGCTAAAAATCCGCGATTTTTTCCTTTGAAAATTCCATAATTTTGATGGTTTTAATATACAACAATCGGCGCAAAAATAAAAGCCGCAAGATCTCGCTTCGCGCTTTTGGCCGGTTCCGGTCGAGAATGTGAAACTCTTCCCCATTTGAACAAAGAAGCCGGGGGTCGTCGGTTTTTTGTTTGAATTTAAAATCCATTGCAATGGTTAGAGCGTTGCAGAAGATTAAATCCGCCATTATCCCCGCCCCGCCCGCCCGCTCCCTGTTTTTTACCCCCGCTTTCGTGTAAAAACTGCCGAGGTCAGACCTCGGCAATTTTAAACCAAGTTGCATTTAGAATGAGAATTTAGTTCGGTTAACATTGACAAAATCACCAAAATATGCTATAATCCAACCATGATCTTTGCAAAATAGCGCACTAATTTGCGCTCATAATGTATCGATTAGTTGAATGAAAAAGGGAGGTATGATATGGGAATGTATTGGTTAAAATTAAGAGCTGATCTTGCATTAATTATTTGTTGGGTAGCTACGCCGCTGATTACATGGTGGTTGATCGCCAATTACTGTTGGCCATGGATGTATGAGGATGATTTGAATTTTATAGAGTCGATCATTCTTTTTGTTCTTGCGATAATCATCATGAGTTATTCATGGCATTATCGGAAAATCATGCTGGCCGAGTATCGCAGATCAATGGTTAATGCGGGATTGATGTCAGATTGGCGGCCACCCGCACCAACGCAAAAATCAAAGTCGGCCAAAGAAGCGTTCATCGAAGAAATAATTGCAGAAGTTAAGGAAGAAATTAGCCCAGAAGGAGGTAAAAAGTAATGCCATTGCCGATTCCTTCGATCCCATGGTGGGCAGTTGTTCCATCGGCTGGGGTTGGGGTTGCCGGATTATCCGCTTGGATGGTATGGGACTGGATTCCCAATAAAAGAAAAACTCCCCTTTTCCGCGGACAAGATGGTCGTTTCTATTTTATTGCAAGAGGTCAGAATAATTTTAATCCTGTAAGAAAGAATGAGGTTGGCAATGCGGCTGGCCTTGAAACTGACGGGCCGGTTATTGGTGGCTTTCTTGTTTATAAAGGGTTCCAATATCGGAAACAAGCGGATACAGATGATTCCGATATGATTATTGCCAAGGGATTGGATGATCGCGGGGTGTTTAATTCTGGTTTGTATTGGATTGGATTATTGGGCGTGGTAAAGATCCATACCAATAAGTGGGAGGAATTCGTAGAAAAAGAAGGCAAACGAGAATTGGTAACTTTTGTCCGGCGAGAATATGGATTTTCCGCCCAAGTAACAAATATGGGCGGCAGAACGGCTCCGAGCGAAGATAAGGGTAATGTGCCGATTGAGATCGATTATGAGATATATTGGCGCATAGAGTGTCCCGACAAAGCGAAGCGCGAAGTTGATGATGCCAACTACAAAGCTATTGGGCTTATAGATGGCGAAATCGTTGCTTGGATTAACTCGCAAGCTATTTATCGGTTTGAGACCGATACGACGGGCAAGATTGTTGCGGCGAGTATGGATAAGGAGGCGATAAAAGCAGAATTAATCAAGCATCTTCAAAACAGCAAAGTTTATGCTAGAGTCAGGGAAACATATGGATATCAGATAACGGAGTTTGTGGTCCACGATATTGTTCCGTTGGGTGAATTCGCCGAATTATTGGCATTAGGGGCGAAAACCGATTTACAAGAAAGCGCAAAATTGAGAAAACTTCAATGGCAGCAAACCCAAGCCGTTATTGAAGTTGGTATCCAGGAGCAGTGGGCGCTTTTGTATCGCAACAATCCTGAAGCGGTTGTTAGAGGAATTATTGTTGCGGCAGAGAAACATGGCTTGCCAATAGTATCTAACACGGTTGAAACACTGTTGAGAGGCGCGGCAAAAGGAGGAGAAGTAATTCCGGCAGAGGATATTGCCAAGATTGCGGCAATGGTTATGGGGATGATTGATGAAAGAAACAAAAAACAAATTAAATAAATACCCCTGATAAGGGTAAAATAATCCAAAAACCACTTTTTATTAAGTGGTTTCTTTTTTGGCTATATTTATTTGCTTCTTAAATCTTCTGAAGGTGCTCTTGTGCTGTAAATTTCTTGCCGGACGCCGTAATCAAAGCTTTTTGATTTTGATTCTATTCCTTGTTCCAGCCCTTGTTTAAATCCGGGATTTTTTCTGTTTCCGGAAAGTCCTTTGCCGAGGGCGCCTCCCACTCCTCCGAGGCTGCCGGAAACTTTATCGCTTATTTGTCCGCTGAGAGCAGGAATCATCCCGGCGCAAATCGCTTCTACGGCCATCATGTAAATTGCGATCGCAAGCCAATAAAAATGGCGATCAGTGATTGTGGAAACCACGTAAGTGCTAAATGTTAGCGGGGTATATTGGATATTCGCCGGCATTATCATTTTTGCCGAACTTAATCCCAGTGTTAGTAAAAACAGCATCACAATCCCTCCCAATGTCCAGCCGGTAAGCCAGCTCATCCAAGTGCGGAAATGAGATTCTGTTTTTTGCAAAACGCTGGCCAAAATTGCCAATGGCGCGAGAACGGCGAGTAATTGGATCATAAACACCCTGGTTAGGAAAAACATTGCATAGGAAAACAGAATGCCGGTAATCGTGCCCATCACCATTATTTGGATTAAAATGTTTGGCAAAGTGGTGAGCATTAATAAAAACATACCACCAACCAATGCCAAACCGGCAAGAATGTTCACTCCAAGGATTGCCGAAGAAGTTGCGCCGGCAAGATAAATCCCAAATAATGTGGCGGCGCTTTTGGCGATATCCCAAGCAAAAACATTGAAAACTGAAGAAAAAATATCTCCACTGCCAACCATTAAGCCAGTAGTTATTATGTTGGAAATATCCAATAACATGCCCACAAATAAGGGGGCAAAATGAATTAGCAGCGCGGCAAAAAAGAATTTTACCAGATTTTTTTTCGCGTTTATCGATTCTATGTTAAAAACTGTTCCCAATGCGATGGCGATAAAAACAACGATTAATAAAATGTCGGCCAAAGTGGTGGTGATGTTGAGGCCGGTTTTAACAAATACGCTGTTGTTTAGATCAAGCATTTGCGGAGTTTGGTCCAGCGAGACCTTGAGCAAGGTAGTGGCGGCTAATAAATATATCAACCCGGTGGATAGTTGCTTGAACAAATCAAAAATATACTGCGTTACTGGTTTTACGTAATTTGAAAGCATTACTTCCATGCTGGCGGATTGGGCAATTGCGTGTTGCGGAATAATGCAAAGGGCTATTATTGATAATATACTTACGGATATTATTAATAAAATTTTTGTTGTTGTTTTCATTATTTCAATTTTATAATCCAAATAATCCAAGAAGATCTCTAAACGCGCCGATTATATTTTGGCCTGTGTTTTTAATTTTAGTCACTGCGCTTTGCTTTGTTTTATCCTTAACCATAACTCCGGTGACATATTCAAGATTGTTTTCGCTATATGCCCATTCTAAAAATTCTTTGGAATTTTTATCGCTTGTTTGATTTACGCAATCGTCGCCGGCGCCTCTGGTGTTATCCAGACAGCGGTTAATTTGGCATCCGCATGCCAAAAATCCGCATCGCTGAAGATCGGAGGTTGGATTGCCTTTTGCGTCCTTCACTTTGCTGAATGCTTCGTATGATCTTGGCTGGTTAACTGATCCTTGAGGGAAATAAATCCAGTTGCTATTTATCGCGCTGGCATCCATATCCCATGAGCTGCCTGTGAAATTTGGCTGGCTGTAAAATCTAACAACATCACAACCCATTTCTGGCGCGCCGGAAGTGGCCACGCACATTTTTGGATTTGGCAGACATATCTTTTTCCAAGTAGTTTTCTCGCCGGTGCTTGGATCGATACCATAATTGCAACCGCAATTCATATTTTGGCAGTCGGTATTTTTAGAACATTCAGCCCAATCCGCATTTGTACCCGCGGTTACTATTACGCCTTTAGCTAACGTTATTGAATCTGTCCCTTTTTCTATGCAACCGGTATCGTTTCCCCGGCAGCAATACCAATTTTTGGGAATGCAGGTTTGATCAAAATTTCCAGAAGCATCATTGCAACAATCGATTGCTTGCTCGCACTCTTTGTCTCCGAGCAAGAAATTCCTATTTTGGTTTTGTGGAATTGATGGCAAGGTTGAAGTTAGTTTGGTGAGATTGGGATTAAGCAAACGGAATATTGCCCAACTTGAAAGCAAAAGCACTAAACCGATGAGCGATGATTTGATGCGTTTTTTTGCGTCGTTAACTTTATTCGGGTCAGCAACTGAAGTGATATATTCTACGCCGGCGATGATTAATGCGATAAAAACCGCTAATCCGCCCAGCCCTATTCCCCAGCCGAAAAAATAGCCCACAAGATCGGCAATCGTAGATTCTGGCTTAAGCTGGTACCCTCCGATTGGCGCATTCGGCCAGTCAATTTGCAGGGATTTGATCATTGGCTTGGGTGCTATACATTCTGTTTCGGCAAGATTTGCGGACGCAATTGGTATGGCCAAACAAAAACTTGACGCAATAATTATTGGTAAGAAAAAAAGTTTGCCGGTATTGTTTTTTTGCTTTGGTTTATCCATTTTTTTATGTTACCGTTTTTCGATTGGTCTTTCGGTTGTAGCCAGCGATATTGATTCCATTATTTTATCGACTTCCTGTAAAATTAATGAATCGCTGTTTTGCAAAATTGTGGTAATAATATATATATTATTACCGTTTGTGATGATTGCGCTTTTTAATATTAAATTCGTGGCAATATTAGGCGATAACTCAACCAAATCATATTTTATTTCGATCGTTGGGATTATTTGTTCCCCTTTTATTAACTCTGATTGGGTGATTTTAGCGGCAACGCCTTTTTCTTGGATGTTTTTTTTGTATTGTTCAATAATCGCTTCAGTGCTTGTTGAGTACGATTCTTCCACTGTTAAATAATTGATTGCAATTGATGCTGATGAGAGGATGTTTATTTTTTGCGCTGAAAAAAATAATTTGCCGTTGTTGTTGCTTATTTCGGCTTGATTTGCAATTTCCTGCCAGTCGGAGGGGTAGTCGAAGGAGAAAGAGCTGTCCGGGGCGGTGTAGGTTTTGGTGGAGGTGGCGGCGGAGTCGTTGGCGGCGGCGGAGTTTTGCTGGTTTTGGGTTTGATTTTGCAATTGGCCTTGGATTTGGCCCATCATTTGGCTCAATTGGTCGTTGGCGTTGGGCATGTTAGTCAATTCTTGGGGCAGGCCGAATTGCAGGTTTTTCACGTTGGTCTGGAATTGCTGATATTGCCACATCGTGGAGCCCACCAAAAAGGCGATCATTACGAACACGCCGATAAGATATAGTTGAACCAATTTCATAGTAGTAAAATCAATATCGAATGTCGAATATCGAAATCCGAAACAATATCGAATATCAAAATTTTCAATATCAAAGGGAAAACAGGGGGCGAAATTTTATTTGCGAAAATCAAACAGCCAAATCAATATCGAATGTCGAATATCGAAATCCGAAACAATATCGAATATCAAAATTTTCAATATCAAAACGAAAACGGGATTTTAATTCAATACAATTAACGCAAAATTAACGCGGAATCAATACAAAATCAGTCGGATTTTCTGACGATTGAACCAAAAATTTTCATCAATTCTTCGGCTTCTCGCAAAAGAATATTTTGTTCTTTTGCCAATTCTTGATTATTGCCATTATCGATCAATTTCAACCAATAACAAGTTTCTTTGGCTTCTTTGCGGCTGATTTTAACGCGCATATTGAAATCTTTTTTGCTCAACGCTTCGTTGGCTTCGATGTAATTGGCCCCGATTGATCCGGAAGATCGAGCGAGCTGTTTGATGTCTTCCAAATTTGAAACCGTGCGCGGCAATTTTTTCAAAAACAATCTTGTGTTTTTCGCGAACAAATAAGTTCTTTTTTCCAAGTTGTATGGTTTTGAATTTGTTTCAGTCATTTGATATTTGAAAATTCGATATTGTTTCGATATTCGAAATTCGATATTCGGATTTGTGTTTTAGATTTGCCACCATGTTCCCGAGTAGCCGAACAGCGACAGGAATACGCCCACGATCAGCCAGGCAAAGAACAGCAGGCCGTAGCCGATGCCGATTAGTTTCCACCAGGAGATGACTTTTTGCTTTAAATCGGGCGTGGAAAAATTGGTGAAAAATATTCCGGCGGTGGCAAGCCCCAAAATGGGCAAAAGCCAAAACGACATTTGGAACAAGAATAAATTAATGATCTGCATCGCGTTGAGCAAAAGGTGCTTTGCGCCGCATTTTTCGCGGTCATCCCATTCGGTGTTGGGGTTGTCGTTGGTCATGCCGCACACGGCCATCACTGCCTGCCCTTTTTTGATTTCTTGGCCGCCGGCCACAAAATCAAAGCTCCAAATTTCGGGCGTGGCGCCCGCGTCTTTGCATTGCGCGTCCAAGCAGGCCAGCACGCTCCATTGGTATTTGCCCAAGCAGAACATCTGGTCGATGTCGTTGTCCACCATTATCGAAGTGTCTTTGACGATCTTTTCCACTTTGGGCCCGGGAGCGCAATCTTTATTGGTTTCCTTTTCCGAAACCTCTTTGTATTCCAAGGCGACTTTGTAATAATGCGCGCCGGCCACCGGCTGCCACGATAGGTTGTAAGCGATTTGGCTGTTGTCCAGCGTGCTGCTGGCATTGGCCGGCGTTTTGGAGGCACCCAGGGCCGCGGTGGCAAACGAAAATTCCGGGCCGGCCGGGCCGCAAAGCGCGGCGCTGGCGTCGGCGCAGGTTTGCACTTTCCATTTATAGGATTGTTTTTGGTTGATGGTCGGATAGTCCAGGGTGTATTGGTTGGTAGCAGTTGTGATCTTTTGGCCGCCAAAATCCAAAATATAGGCCTTGGCGCCGGCAACCGCTTCCCATTGCAATTCAACCGGCATGGCTACATCTTTGGCATTGTTGGTCGGTTGCATGGACGCGGTTTTGGGCGCGCGGCCGGTGGTGCGAAAATACCACCAGTCCGACCACGGCTCGTTGCACACCTCGCCCACCGGAATTGCCGGCCAGCAGGACTTGGCGCGCCATTTGTAGGCCGTGTCCAATTCCAGTTCGATGTTTTGTTCTTCGCCTTTGGAATTATTGGCGTTGCCTTTGGTGAAAAGCACTTGCGAAGTGGTCACGCGGCGTTCGCCGTTGACCAATGAGGTCGCGCCGGCGCCGGAAATTTTTTGAATGTCATAGCCATAGGAATTGGCGCCGTTGGGCGCTTGCCATTGCAGGCGGCCGGGAAGTTCGGTGAGCTTGGCGTTTTGGTTGTCGGCATAATTGTTGTCGTTTCCCGGCGACAAAAGCGCGGGCGCGGGAACGGTTTCGTTTTTATCGGTGAAGGTCCACAACTGCCCCCAATATTTGTCGCTTTGGGTGTTGCAGTTTTCGTCGCCGGCATTGGTATTGTTGAAACAGCGCCGCAATTGCCAGTAATAGGTGTTGTTTTTGGTGAACAGCGCCCGGTCGGTGTTGGGCAATTGAAGGTGCGACCACCAATAGCAATCGATAGCGGGGTTGTTGGCCAAGCATTTAACGTTTCTTGGGGTTTTGGCCTTGATGGGATTGACTACGTCGGCCTTGCAGGTGTTGTTGGTTTGTTTTTCCAGATAATGGCAGGCCAGCGGGTTTTTCAGCGCCGGCGTGTCTTTTTTGAGCCAATTGGCCAAGTCGCTGAATTTGGCCGGGATTTGCGCGCCGGTGAGCACCAATTGGTTTTCGTTGGTGTAGACGCGCATTTGGTATGACAGCGAATAGGGCTCGTTTTCGTTATAGGGCTGTTTTTCTTTTGAGACCTGCGCGTGGCACCAATCCAGCCGCAGGTTTTTGTAGGAAATATTTTTGGCGCCGGCCGGGCCGTTCCAATCGGGATCGTCAAAATTTATCGGTTCGGGCGCCGGGCTGGTGCGAAAGGTCCACCAAGTGGCGTTTTCTTCGGGCTGGCAATAGGAGCCGTTTTCCTTGCAACACGGCCGCACGCGCCAACGGATGGTTTTGTCGGAGTTGTAAAAGCAGGGGTAATACAAATCCCGAGCGTTGAACTCGTTGGTGGTGAGGATTCGGCGGAAAATGCCGCCTTTGCTTTCGTCGTCGTTTAGTTCGCCGTTTTTGTTTTCGATCTCCAAAAGATAGGAGCGCGCGCCATAGGCCTTGGAGGTGGCGGCTTGGTTGCCCTGGCGGCCGTCCCATTCCCAATGGTATTGGCCGTTTTCCAATTGCCACAAGGCGATGTGATCCCAGGCCAGCACCACCGGCAAAGTAACTTCGTTTTCGTTGGCTTGTTTGGTTTTGTTCACCGGATCATCCAAGTAATAATGGCCGGGCGGGGTTTTTAAACAAGCGTTGGCGCAAATGCAGGTGGTCACGTCAACTTCCACCACATTGGTCATGGATTGTTTTTGTTCGGGCTGGCATTGAATGCCGCCGGCGATTGTGGCGCCGCAACCGCTTTCGGCGATCGCCGCCGCCGGCGCGATCAACGCCAGCGCCAGCGCGAGTTTGAAAAAATTGGTTTTCATTTTATTTTTGTTTTTTGTTTCAATTTAATTATATCGCTTAAAAATCAAAACCGCAATTTTGAAACAAATTTAATCAATTGCCGGGACAAGACGAACGTTAGTATTTGGATTCAAATGCTGTTGACGGGGTCTAACCGCCCGCGAGTACTCGGGGGTTAGACCCCAAAAAATGCTAATACTCGGTTTGCTTTGACAAGCTATTGCTATAAAATCACAATAGCGCGTTCCAGCTGGCGGCGGCGCTGTAGCCGGCAAATTGCATTAATAGTGAAACGATGATCCAGGCGAAGATCAAGATCAAATAGCCGATGCCGATCTTGCGCCAGGTGTCTTTAATTTCGGCCAAAAGCTTTGATTTGTCTTGTGCCAGATAAAAAATTCCGCCGGTGATCGCGCCGGCGATTGGCAACAGCATCAACGCCAATTTGAAGATCACAAAATTAATGATCACCTTGGCCAGCAAAAACAAATGTTTTATTTGGCAGGGCTCTTTTTCGTTGTATTCGGGCGTGTTGATTTTGTCGTCATAGTTTTGGCCGCAAACCATCAAGCCGGCGGTTTGTTTTTTTTCGATGATCGAAAATGTTTGGGTGGCTTTTTTCGCGCCCGAACTCAATGATTTGCATTGGGAATCAAACGCCGGCTGAACCGAAAAGGAATATTGGCCGCCGCAATATTGCGAGCTGCCGGTCTCTTTTGATTTGATCGCCAAACTGGTGCCGGCAACGCATTTTTCTTTATACTCATCGTTGAACCATTTTGGATCGCAACTGGTGCTGTCTTCGCCGCCGGCCACTTGAACGCTCACTTGATAATATTTGGCCGCGCCGCTCCAGCTCAAGCTTGGCGGAAGCTGGTTGATTTGATCTTCTGGCGCCAATCCCGTTGGCTTGTCAAAGTCCGCGGTTTTGAACGGCAGGATGTTGGTTTTGGCCGCACCGCAAATTTGTCCGGCCGCGTCGGCGCAAGTTTTCACCGTCCAGTCGTATTTTTGATCAAAGGCCGAATAGTTAAACGAATATTGCGCGGCGGTGAGTACCAATTCGTTTTTGGGCGCGTCCGGGCCGGTGATCTTGACGCGATAAGAACCGGCGCCGGGAACGCTTTCCCATTCGAGCGCGGCCGTGGGTGCGCTGGTTTTGGCGGTGGCGGTGAGCGGCGGACGGCCGGTGGTGTAAAAATAATTTGCCGGGCTCAACGACTTGCTGCAAATTTCATCGATCTTTTTGTTGGCCATGGGTATTGACGGCCAGCAGGATTTGACTTGCCATTGGTAGAGCGTGTCGAGTTTTAATTTTACCCGTCCGGGGTCGTTTTCTTGCGCCGGATCTTTGTCGGTTGTTAATGATATTAAAATTTGCGACACGGTCGCGCGCCGGCCTTGGTCGGCGGTATAAGTTTTATCTTTCTCAAAGATGCTGGCGCCGGTCTTGGCGTCTTTGATGTCGTAAAGGAAAGAGTTGGCGCCGCAGGGGGCCGTCCATTGAATGCTTCCGCCCTCTCCCACCAATCCCACCGGATCGCGGTTGCTTTTGTTTTTGTTGTTTGGCGGCGCCAACGGCGCGGGCGCGGTCAAATTGGTGTCGGTGAACTTTTCGCCGGAGAATTTCCATTTTTGGCCGTAATCTTCATTATTGTAAGTGGCGCAAAACGGGAATTGCTTTTCGTCACCTTTTTTACCGGAAATGACATCAAAGCAAACTTTGGTTTGCCAAGAATAGATAAGATTCCCGTCGGCGTTGCCGGAAAAAAGGTTGCGGATCTTTTCTTGGTCAAAATACGGATGGAAATTCTGGTTTGGCTCAATAATCTCTTTTAAGTAGCTTGTGAACGGCACGCTTTCCGGTCTGCAGGTGCCGTCGTTTTGCAGTTCCAAATAGTGGCACGACTCGCCGTCGCGTTGGCTTTCGGGCTGGTTGAAGGCGTTGAGGGCTTTGTTTTTCACTCCGGCCAATGATTTTGAAAGGTAATCGGAAAAGGCCTGGCTCAAATTGTTTGACCAAGAGCTGCTTGATAGCGTTTTTTGCATTATTGATTGGTAGTCCGACGGGCTTGTCCCGCCGATACTTCCCAAAAGATCCATCAGCGACCATGTTTCATTGAATTTAACGCGCATCTGATAATTGGCGGCATAATCAGCTTGGCTGGCATTATATTTTTTTGAGAAACGCGCGTTGTCGTCGGTCATCAATTTGGCTTTGCACCAATAGGGCTTGGCACTGCAAAAATGAACATCGGTTAATTTATCCGGGCCGTTCCAATCGGGGTCTTGGGTTGGATTCTTTTTGTTCGGGTGATTGTTGTCAACAATTCCCAGCGGTTCGGGTCCCGGGCCGGTGGTGAATGTCCACCACCCTTCGTCGTTTCCCATGGGTTTGCAGGTTGATTCTTCGCCGTTGGCGTCGCAGCAAGGTCGCACGCGCCATTGGTAGGCGGTGTTGGTGTTAAAAAAACATGCTCCCCCGTCCTCGCGGGAATTAAACCCATCATTGATGCCGTCGTTATTTTTGTCGGCGATCACTTTGAAAAATATTTTGCCGCCGCCCAGCGCCTCGATGTTGTTGGGGTTGATGGTTTTGTCAATGTGCAGATTCGCGTCGCCGTTTTTGTATTCCTCATATTTGATCTCCACCCGGTAGCTTTGCGGGCCGCTGTCCACTTTTGTCGGTCCGTTTTTATATATCGGCGTTTTGTAAGGGTCTTTGTTTTTCCAACCGGCAATATCGTTCCATGCCAAAACCACCGGCAAAGTGATTTGGTTTGATTTTGTTTGCCGGGTATGATTTTTGGGATCGTCATAATACAAGGGGTTGGCGCTTGAATCAAACGGGGCTTCCAAGCATTCTTTTTCGCATTTGCACACGCCATAGTCGCTGCCGGTTTTGGCGACTTGCCAATCTTTGCAATATTGCATTGGTGGCCGGATGATCTTGCATTCTCCCGGCTTGCCTCCGGGAACTTCTCTTAATTCTTTTATGAGCGAGCTTTTTCCATTTTGGTTGTGGCATTTACTATCATTGATTTGCTCTTCGTAATATTTTATATGTCCCGAACATGCTTTAGCTTCATTGCTAAAACCAAAAATTATTACTGTTGAAAACAGCATAATCGAAAACGCGCGGAAAAAAATAGTTTGATTGCTTTTTAAAAATCGGGTCATTAGATAATTATAATTCAAAAGAGCGGGCAAGGCCAATCCAATTTTCCACGGCCAGGTCTTGCGCCCGGCAATTTCGCGGCAGATCGTTTTTGGCCAGCCATTCGATTGCTCGTTCGCGGCTGATATTCAAGCCGCCGGCCAGATTGCCGGCCAATTGTTTGCGCGGGTGGGCAAAGCCGGCTTTGGCGATCTTAAAGAACCGATCGATGAATTCTTTTTTGCACCCCTCCCCTGCTTTCGGAAACAGGTCGAGGCGCAGGATCGCGCTGTCGACTTTGGGCACGGGCCAAAAACAGCCGCGCGAAATTTGGCCGATGATATTTGGCGCGGCATAGAACTGCACCGACAATGCCAACAAGTTCATTCGCGGCGGCTGGGCGCAAATTCTTTGCGCCACTTCTTTTTGCGCGATCACCGCCATTGATCGCGGCGGATTGCCGCTTTCCAAGAATTTGCGGATCATGGGCGCGGCGGCGTAGAAAGGCAAATTGGCAACGATCTTATAAGGCGGGATGATCTTGCTTTCGTTGAATTTGAGCGCGTCGGCATTGATGATCTCGACATTTATCGCGTCGGCGAATTCTTTTCCGAGGATTGCGGCCAGCTCGCGGTCTTTTTCCACGGCAATCACGCGGTTGCCGGTTTTGGCCAATTCCCGCGTCAAATTGCCGGTGCCCGGGCCGATCTCCAAAATCGTTTGGTTATCTCCAAGCTCGGCGGCGGCGATCAATTTTTTGATCACGCCGATTTGGTTCAAAAAATTTTGCCCCAGCCGTTTTTTGGGTTTGACGGATGGTTTTTGGTCGTTTGTGTTTATCATGATCATGCGTATATGTTTATTCTATCATAATTGCAAAAAATCATGGGTCTGTTGCCAAATAGGGTTTGTAGCGAAATTTAAAGATTTCGTCTTTGGTAACAGACCCATCATTGACCCGGCAGTGAATTTTTGGCGGGATTTTTTTAAAAAATCAATTATCGCCAAGCGAGCCGAAAATCTACTGCCGGGTTGACAAATATCGCCGATCTTATAACATTATTAATGTAAAATGGATATTAAGCTTCAATTAAGGAATTTTGCCAAACTTCTCCTCATCGGAGCGGTTTTGTTTACCGGATTTTTTGCCGCCTCTCATCAGGCGGTTCGTTGCGTGTCGGCCAAAAGCGAGCCGGTTTGCCAAGCCGACACCGTCGAAAGGATGTTTGCCAAGGCCGACGATCAGCCCAAACCCGAGTCCCCGGGCTATTTGATGGCCGGCGACGCGTGCGTCAAGGCGGTTTTGCCGCCCGCGGCCATCACGCCCAAAATTTTGGGCGCGATCGTGGGCGATTCCCAGGGATATGTTCAAGAAGAGGATTCTCAAAATACCATCGTTGAATATGAAATTCAACCGGATGATACCATCGCCGGCGTGGCCCAAAAATTCGGCGTGAGTTCCGAAACCGTGGCTTGGGCCAACGATTTGGCCAAAACCGCGCCGTTAAAACCGGGGCAAAAATTGATCGTTCCGCCGGTTTCGGGCGTGATCCATTATGTGGTTTTTGGCGACACCATGGACAAAATCGCCCAATCATACAAAGCCGAAGCTGAGGAGATCGTGGCGTTCAACGAGTTGGCCGGTCAAGATGATATTTTCGTGGGTGATGTTTTGGTGGTGCCCGGCGGCCGGATCGCGCCGCCGCCGGTGGCCAAAAAGCCGGTGGCGTCAAATGCCAAATCAAGCCCGTCAAAAATCGCGTCGGCGCCGATTGGGCAAGCATTGCCGCAGAATTATTTCCTTTGCCCGGTGGGCCCGGCTTGCAAAAAAACTCAAGGGTTGCATTTTCGCAACGCGGTTGATTTGACCGGCGGTTATTGCGGCGCGCCGATCTACGCGGCGGCTTCCGGCACCGTCGCCAAAGCCAAAACCGGCTGGAACGGCGGCGCGGGCAATAACATCGCGGTCTCCCATATGGGCGGCGCGGTGATCACTCATTATTATCATTTGCAATCATTTAACGTGGCCTCCGGCCAGGAAGTCAAAAAGGGCGATGTTATCGGGTTTATGGGAAGCACCGGCAAATCGACCGGTTGCCATCTTCACTTTGAAGTGATCGGCGGAACCAATCCCTTCAATTAAGGAATGTTCGAATATCGAAATCCGAATGTTCGAAATAAGCACAAATTTTCTCCGCCAAAGGACGGATCCGCCTCCGGCGGAAAATTTAAAATATCAAAACAAAAATAAGAATTTATTTTGAACTTTTGAAAATTTGAATTTCGATATTGTTTCGATATTTGAGATTCGATATTCGGATTTCCAGTTTAAAACCGCCGTTATTCGGCGGTTTTAAACTGGTTCGGCGGGTCGATACGCCAGCGCTTCGGAGACATGGTTTAATCGGATTTCCTCGGAACCGTCCAGATCGGCGATGGTGCGGCTCACTTTCAGCACCCGGTGGTAGCCGCGGGCCGATATTTTAGCCGAATCCACGGCATTTTTGAGCAGCCGCTGGGACGCGTCGTCGGTTTGGCAGTATTGTTTTATTTGAGCGATGTCCATTTCCGAATTGGTTTGGCCGTTGCCGAAGCGCCGTTGTTGGATTTGCCGGCAAAGCCGCACCTTATCTTTAACTTGATCGCTGGTGGTTTTGATTTCAACATCGCGGCCGGCTAACTTTTCGTATTTTATCGCCGGAACATTAATGAAAAGATCGATCCGGTCCATCAGCGGCCCGGAAAGTTTTTTGCGATACATTCGAATTTGCGATTGCGAACAAACGCAGATTTTTTCCGGATTGCCGAAGTTGCCGCACGGGCAAGGATTCGAGGCGATTACCAAGGTGAAGCGCGCCGGCAGAGACAGGGTGTTTTTCGCCCGCGCGATATTGATCGCGCCTTCTTCTATCGGTTGGCGCATTGCTTCCAGGGTGTCGCGATGGAATTCGGGAAATTCGTCCAAAAATAATATTCCCCGATGGGCAAGGGTGATTTCCCCCGGCCGGGGCGGATTGCCGCCGCCGATGAGCGCGGCGTCGGAGGTGGTGTGGTGCGGGGCGCGAAACGGCCGCCGCGAGATTAAAATTTGGTCGTTGAGCAAGCCGCAAACGCTGTAAATTTTTGTGACCTCCAATGATTCTTCGAAAGAAAGTTCGGGCAGGATTGTGGGCAAAGTTTTAGCCAGCAAGGTCTTGCCGGTGCCGGGAGGCCCCCACATCGAAAGATTATGGCCGCCGCCGGCCACGATTTCAAGCGCCCGCTTTGCCGACTCTTGGCCGGAGATCAATCCCAAATCGTTTCCCCTTTCGTTTTTTTGAGAAATTGGTCGCGAATCGGCGGTTGCCGGCTCGATGACGATTTTGCCTTCCAAAAAATCAACGGCTTGCTTTAATGTTTCCACGCCGATGGCGCGCACTCCGGCAATCAGGCCGGCTTCGGCGGCGTTTTCTCGGGGAAGGATAATCTCTTTGATCCCCTTCTGCCGGCAAGCGATCGCGAAACAAACCGCGCCTTTCGCGGGCCGAAGGCGGCCGTCAAGCGCCAGTTCCCCCAAAAAAATGCGATCGGCCGGATCGAAATTGGTTTTTTTGCTTGCCGCCAGATAACCAAGAGCAATCGGCAGATCATAGAGCGCGCCTTCTTTTTTAAGATCGGCGGGCGCCAGCGAAACCAGCACTTTTACCGGTTCATGGTGCGGCGGTTTGAATCCGGCGCTTTCGATGGCCGTGCTCACTCTTTCTTTGGCTTCCTGAACGGCTTTATCGGGCAAGCCGACAATGTCAAACCGCCGCAAACCATAAGAGGCGTCAACTTCGACTTCGATGATTTGGGCATCCAGGCCGGTGATCGCCGCGGAAAATATTTTGGAAAGCATGGAAGCGTAAAGCGTGAAGCGAAAAATACGGCGCCGCGTTTTTGTTTTATGTTTTACGTTTTTAGTTTCGCGCTTTTTTTACTTTTGGCAGTCAACGCAAAACCGAGCTTCGGGAAATATTTCCAGCCTTTGGCGCGGAATATTTTGGCCGCATTTTTCGCATTTGCCGTAATCGCCTTTTTCGATTTTAGCAAGGGCCGCGTTGATGGCGGCAAGCTTTTCTTCGTGCTGGCGTTCTTCGGCCAAGCGCGTGGCGTATTCTTCGACCTCGTCGGCCTGCCGTTCAAGAGAAGCGGTGCCGGAATCGCCATTGCCGTACGGGAACTTGCTTTGCCAGTCCCCCGGGACGCTTTTGTTGGGAACCGCGATTTTCGACAGTTCGGATTCGATCGCTTTTCGATCGGCTTCAAGTTTTTTTGAAATCTCTTTAAGATTATTTTCGTTTCGCGTTGTCCTGTTCATGTTCTTTTTAAAATTATTAAGCAACCATCAAATCCGGCAAAAGATCAATTATTCAACCTTCTTGGTTTTAAAGAAAAATCGCTTTTGGCGGTTAATGTTATTTTACATTTTTTTGCCAATTGGCGCAATCGCGCAAACTGGCGCAAACCGGCAATCGCGCTTTGAAGCGCGTATTAAGCGTTTTATCCGGCCGGCGGAATGTTTCAAGACGGTTCAATTCGGCAATTGATCGAAAAGCTTCACCAAAGAATCGTTTGAAGTTGAAAACGCGAAATATTTTTGTTCGTAAATCGCCCATGCCAGGGCGAAATTATCGCCGGCCGGCTTGAAGTCGACCGATTTGTATTCGATTCCTTTGGCGGTTTGCGAAATTTCAAATTTTAAAATTTCTTTTTCGTCTTGGGGCTTACGATCAAGGCGGCTGAAAAAGTAATTCGTGTCGGCAATTGCGGTTTTCTCCCAGGCCGAAAGAGCGGTTTTCAATGTTCCGGGATTGGCGGCGGCGGCCACGAACCCAAGTCGGTTTTTGCCGTTTTTGGCGTAAATGAAAAGATTGATTTCATCGCCCGTCGAGTTGTAAAAAGCGGCCGGCGGGTTGATTTTGTACGCGCTTAAAAATTGCCTCACTCCGATTTTGGCGCCGGTAACCTTGTTTTTTATTTCAACTCCATGATAGCCATCTTCCATTTTTTTGAGCAGATTCGGGTACAGCAAATTCGGGATATTGGAAACATCGTCCAGATAAATGGTTATCAATGAAATTGTTGAGACCGGTGATGTGTTTGCCGGCTCGGGTTCTTTTTCGGCGGGAGTTTTTTTGATCGCGGTTGTTTTTGCCGGCGGTTCGGCCTTTTTGGTCGCCGAGGGGGCGCTGTTTTTGCTCAATATCATCACAAGAATAACCCCGAATAGTCCGGCCAAGACCAAAATAACCATCATTCTTGCCAGCAGTTTATTGTCGCCGGATTTTTTTTGAACCGGCAAGGGATCGATTTCGATTTTTTTGCCATATTCCCTAACGGCGGCCGGGTTTGCCGAGGGGACGGTGGTTTTTTTGATTTGTTGCCATCGATTTTCCAAATTCCGCGCCAATTCCGGCGGCTGCTCCAAGGATTTAAATTCCGGCGCGGCCGTTTTTTCATTTATTCCGTTTGATATCGTTTCTTTTTTAACATTTTGAGTTTCCGGAGCCGCCGTTGGTTTTTCTTTGGGCAAATTGAGCCGGTCGAGCGAAGGAATGTTTTTGGTCGGCTGGGATTCGATTTTTTCCCGATAAAAAGCCGAAGCGTCCGATGCCAAACTTTTTTTATCGAGCGGTTTTTCTTTCGAAGAATTATTTGCCGCGACCGCCGCCGGAGTTGCTTTTTGGATTTCGTTTTGAATGTTTTTTATCGCAAGACCGTCGGTTCCGTCTGTTTTCGCGGCCGTTTTTTGTTGCGGTTCGCTTTTTGCCGTATCGCGCGGTTTCAAAAGATCGTTTGCCATTGGGACATTTTTTTTGGCTTCAATGGCGGTTTCATGGGTCTCGTTATCTCGCGGTAGCGGATCATTTTTTTTCGCCGTTTCTTTTTTTGTTTGATCGGGAACCGCTTGCTTTACGGGATCTTCAAGTTCGGACGCGGTTTGCTTTTCTTCGGGTTGAGTTTGGATGATGTCTTTTAGGACATCTTTTTCGTATTTTATTTGATTTTCATCCAAAAGGCCGCCGATTAGATCGCGGATTTGGCGTACCGGCAAGTTTTCTTTTTCGAGCGCGGCTTCTTTTGTCGCGATTTCATTTTGGACGCGGTCTATTTTCGCGTCGAGAATGCCGATTTTATTTCGCAATGATTCGCTTTTAGCGGCAATTTCCTTTAGACTTTTTTGATTTTCCCATTTGAGGCGGACGATGGATTTCAATTTTTCGCCGATATCCCAGCGCTGCCGTTCGGCGGCTCTTTTTTCGGCGGGATCGGCGGCCGTTTTTTCCATGTTTTCGGCTTTTTCAAGTTCTATGTTTATTTCGTTTTCTTCTTTCGCGGCTTTGGCGAGGTCGGCTTCTTTTTCTTTTTGGGAATTTTTTGCCGATTCAAAATCCGGCAGCAGCGCCTCTTTTTCTTCGATGATTTTTAATATTTCTTCTTCAAGCCGGTTTTTTTCCGCGGCGAAATTCGCGATTTTTTCTTTTCCGCCAATGTCTTTTATTTTTGATTTTATGAATTCCGCTTGGCTGTCTTTGGCCATTATTTCGGCAACGATGTTTTCCGTTTCGGCGGCGATCTTGAAAACGCGGTCTTCCACGTCCCAGCGTTGCTTTTCGATTTTTTTACGTTGTTCTTCGTTTTCCCATATTTTTTCTTTTACCGTTTTTTCCTGTTCAGTCGGCTGGTTTTCTTTGACCTTTGTTTTTTCCGCCTCGATTTTGCTTTCGATTTCTTTTTCCAATTCTTCAATGGCGGCCAATTCGCTTTTTTTTATCATCTCGATCTTGCTTTCCAGCGCGGTCCTTTTTTGTTCCAAAGGCGCTTTTTGAGCGGGGATTTCCAAAAGCTGTTTTTCAAGATCGCTTTTTTTTTGCTTTAGTTTGGCGGCAAGCTCTTTTAAAATCGCGGGAAGGTCGCGGTGGGCGTCAACGATAATCTCCGGAGCGGCGGAGTCGAAGGGATTGACGGCAAACGCTTCCTTTTTTTGCCGCGCCAAATCCTGGAGTTTCTTTTTTTCGCGCTCTTCTTCCAGCAGGATCAACCGTTGGCGCGTTTCTTCCTGGATTCGATTTTTTTCCGCTTCTTGGCGTTTTTTTTCTTCCGCGATCTTTTCTTGCCGTTTTGTTTCTTTTTTTTGTTCTTCGGCCAAAAGCGCCGCCGCTTCCCGTTTTTTTTGTTCTTCGGCGCGCGCTTGTTCTTCGGCCGCGGTTTTTTCTTTTTGGGCGGCATCCTTTTCGATGTTTTCAAGCGCTTTTTCCAGGGATCGCGATTTTTCGGCCGCGACGGTTTCTGTTTTTTTTGGCGTTGGCGCGGCGGTCGTTTTTTGTACGATTGGCGATAGCCCTTTTCGGGCCGGGTTTATTGGAAGCCCCAACGACTCGCGCAGGGAATCGTTTAATCCTTGTATGTCAAAATCAACCGCCTCCGGTTTTTCGGAGTCTTTGCTTTTGGCAACCGCCTTTGCCAAAGTTTGGATGGCGTTTTTTTTGAATTTCAGCATGCTGTTTCACTTATTTTAGCATATGATTTTTTGCAATAAAAGGTTTTTAATTAAAAATAAAATTGGTCATTTTTGTTCAAGCGTTAAAAACCCCGAAGTCGCCGTTCGGAGTTTTTTAACGCTTGGCGCCGTCGCCGCGCGGACATTATTGCTTTATCAGTTGTTTTTGATGTCTTTTAAAGACAAATTTATTCGTCCTTGTTGGTCGATTTCCACCACTTTCACCGCCACCATATCGCCGATATGGACAACATCTTCCACTTTATTAACGCGCCGGTCGGCCAATTTTGATATATGGATCATGCCTTCCTGTCCGGGGAGGATTTCCACGAACGCGCCGAAATTCATTATTCGTTTGACTTTGCCCTGGAATATTTCCCCCACTTTTACCTCGCGGGTGATGTTTTGGATCCATTCCACGGCTTTTTTGCCGGCTTCGGGTTTTTCGGCGGTGACAAAGATTGTGCCGTCTTCTTCGATATCGATTAAAACGCCGGTGTTCTCGATAATTTCGTTGATTACTTTTCCTCCGGGCCCGATAACTTCGCGGATTTTTTCCGGGTTTATTTTGATGATGATAATGCGAGGGGCGTAGGGAGATAATTCCGGCCGCGGCGAACTCAATGTGCCTTCGATCACATCCAATATTTGGTGGCGCGCTTTTTTACCCTGCTCCAAGGCGTCGGCCATCATTTTTTCGGTGATGCCGTCGATTTTAACATCCATTTGGATGGCATTGATGCCTTTACGGGTGCCGGCCACTTTGAAATCCATATCGCCGTGATGATCTTCGGGGCCTTGAATGTCGGTGAGAATTTTATAGTTGTTCAATCCTTTCGCGATCATTCCCATTGAAATACCGGTCGCGGGCGCTTTGATGGGCACGCCGGCATCCATAAGCGCCAAGGTCGCGGCCGACAAGGCGGCCATCGAAGTTGACCCGTTGGAGGAAACGATTTCGGAAGTTACCCTGATAGTGTAAGGAAAATCCTCCACCGACGGAATAAGCGGCAAAAGCGTTTTTTCGGCCAGCATTCCGTGTCCGATTTCCCGGCGGCCGGGCGCGCGCAAAAATCGCACTTCCCCGCAGGAATAGGGCGGAAAGTTGTAATGATGCAAAAATCGTTTCTTGCCGGTGATTTCCATTCCGTCCAGCAGTTGCTGATCGCCGGGCGCGCCCAATGTGGCGGTGGAGAGCGCCTTGGTTTCGCCTCTTTGAAAAAGACCGGAGCCATGGGTGCGCGGGATGATTGCCACGCGCGCGCTCAACGATCGCAATTGGTCGGTGGTTCGCCCGTCGGGCCGCAAACCGGTCGCCAGCACCGTTTCGTGCAAGACATTATCGATTTCTTTTTCAAAAAAGTTTTTCGCGAATTTCATTCTTTCCGAATCTTGCGGGTAAGTCAAATTGACGAATTCTTCAATTTTTAATTTGGCCGCGTCCATCGCTTCTTGGCGGGCGGTTTTTTCTTTTTGGTACAAGGCGTTTTTTAAATCGCTTCCCAATTGAGCGCGCAATTCATTTTCATAATCTTTGCCGAAAGCCGGTTCCTTGAGCGCCATTTTGGTTTTTCCGGCAGTTTTGGCGATTTCCAATTGAAAATCGATCAGTTGCTTGATATAAGGTTTAGCGAAACGAAACGCGCCCAAAATCATTTCTTCTCGGGCTTCGTCAAATCCCCCTTCGATCATATTGGCGATTACCTCTCCGTCGCGGATAATTCCCGCGAAAACCACATCCATGCCGCTTTTCGCTCTTTGTTCGTAGGTTGGGTTTAAAATATAATTACCTTCCAAAAAGCCCACGCGCACCGACGCGGCCGGTCCGTTCCATGGAATATCCGACACCGTAAGCGAGCAAGAAATGCCAAACATGCTCAAGATGTCGGGCTCGTTTTCGGCGTCCCAAGACAACACCGTGGCGATGGTTTGAACTTCGTTTTTGAGCCGATCATCGAAAAGCGGCCGGATTGCCCGGTCGATCTGGCGTGCGTTGCAAACCGCCTCATCGCTCGGGCGGGTTTCGCGCTTGATAAACCGCGGTCCCTTGATCTTTCCGGCGGCATAGTATTTTTCTTCGTAATCCACCATCAACGGGAAAAATCCCATATCGGGTTTTTCTTTTTTTGCCATCACCGCGGTGGTGAGCACCATTGTATCGCCATAGCGCACGAGCGCCGATCCGTTGGCTTGTTGGGCCAGTCCATTGATCTCAACGGACAATTCTTTGTTCCCGAGCGTTAGGGAAAACTTGTTTTCCATGAATTTTTAAAATTCGAATATCGAATTTCGAATATCGAAACAAGGTTCAAATTTTCAAAATTCAAATGTCAAAAACAAAAACTTGTTTCGAACATTTGATCATTTGAAAATTCTGATTTGTTTCGAATTTCGATATTCGTGCTTCGAATTTGTTTTAAAATTATTTGCTCATTAAAAATTTGGCCGGTTCTTTTTCCATGTCGATGAATTCATCGGCGATTTCTTTTAATTTTGACGACGCCGAACGCCCAAAAGCGATGATTTCCACCCGTTTGCCCTGGTTTTCAAGGTATTCCACCAATTGCTGGAAGTCGCCGTCGCCCGAAGCCAAAACGATCGTGTCCACCGAGGGGCTGATGCGAATCGCGTCCACGGTGATCCCCACATCCCAATCGGCTTTTTTGAGGCCGTCGAAATATTCCTGCAGGTCGCGGATGCGAGTTTCAATCCCCAGCTTGACCAGCGCCTCGAAAAAAGGTTTTTCTTCGCCGGTTTTGGTGCGCACCACATAGGCGAACGCCCGAATCAAATTGCGGCGGCCCACGGCGGATTTTAACACTTCTCGAAAGTTCACGCGCGCCTGGTAAAGGTTGCGCGCCGAATAATAAAGATTTTGCACGTCGATTAGAACGGCAACTCTTTGAGCGTTTAATTGCATGTTACATTAAGCCAAAACCTCCGCGCGAGCGGAGGCGGAAATTATTTTTTCAATCCCAGCTGTTTGGCGATTTGCGCGTATTGGTTCACGTCGGTGTCGCGCAAATAATTTAAGAATTTGCGGCGCTTGGAAACCATTTTCAGCAGTCCCCTTTTTGAATGGATATCTTTGGCGTGTTTTTTCAAGTGTTTTTGCAGGCGGTCGATCTCTTCGCTCAGCAAGGCGATTTGCACGTTGGGAGAGCCGGTGTCTTCCTGATGAAGCTTGTATTTTTCGATCAACTTGGCTTTTTCTTCGGTGGTCAACATTTTTTTGTATTTTATTATTTTCTGCGGAAAATAAAATTATTGAATTTTTAATTTTGAATTTTGTATTTTCTCATTACTCATCAACTCATTACTCATCAACTATCCCAGTGCCCCCAGCAGGATTCGAACCTGCAACGAACTGCTTAAGAGGCAGCTACTCTACCGTTGAGTCATGGGGGCTTCTTTTTTACGGCCCGGTCGGACAATTCACGCTGTTAAAATCCAACGGGTTATCGACGATGTATCCGGCCCCCTTTAATCCCGTGGTTATTATCGCGAAACTGCCGTAGATCAACGCCAGCCCGATGATCACCATTAAAATTATTTTTTTGGATTCGGCCAAGACCTCGGAATTGTTTTGGTTGATCAGCATTTTGAAACCGGCGATCGCGATCACCAATCCGGCGGCCACCGGCACAATCCCCACGATCACCAAAATGATGATATTGTCGATCAATTCGAACAAATGGCATATTCCGCATTGCGGTTGGCCCGCGCCGCCGCAAGCCGGCAACAATTGCTCGGGGTCTCTTGCCAGCGCTTGGCCGAAAAGCGAAAAAGTCAATAGTGTTCCCAAAATAATCGTTGTTAATTTTTTTTTCATTTTGGCGGTCGAAATTTCGAGGCGTCTTGGGCGCCTCTGGAGGGAATCGAACCCCCGTCGCCGGTTCCGAAGACCGGCACTTTGTCCGTTAAGCTACAGAGGCCAACGGCCGATAATCACGATCACATTATACCAAAGAATTGAAAAAAAGCAAATATTGCGATATAAAAGAAAGCGTAAAGCGTAAAGTGAAAAGCGCAAAGTGAAAAAATTAAAGCAAGAATAATTATATTTTAAATGCAAGATTTGCTTAATAAAATACCTTTAGGAGTCCGCCAGCTGATCGAAGCCATGCAAGCCGCCGGATTTGAATGCCATATCGTGGGCGGTTGCGTGCGCGATCTTTTGGCGGGTGTTGAGCCGTCGGATTGGGACGCGGCCACCAATGCCGCTCCGGAGCAGATTCGCGCGATTTTTCCCGACAGCTACGCCGACAATGATTTTGGCACGGTGCGGGTGCGCATGCCGCAAAACGCGGCCGGTGATTTTTTGGAAATTGAAGCGACCCCCTACCGCGTGGAATCAAAGTACACCGATAAAAGACATCCCGACAAGGTGGAATGGGCGGACAGCATTAAGGATGATTTATCGCGGCGCGATTTCACGGTCAATGCCATCGCGATGGGCTATATAAAGGAAGGCGGCAAAATCAACATTGATATAATTGATCTTTTCGGGGGACGAGATGATTTAAAAAATAAAATTATTCGCGCGGTGCGCGATCCCGATGAAAGATTTTTGGAGGACGCGTTGCGGATGATGCGGGCGGTGCGGTTTGCGGTTTCGCTTGGTCCGGATTGGCGCGTCGAAGAAAAAACGATGCGCGCGATCGCCGCCAATTCGCGGTGGCTGAAAATGGTCTCGCAAGAAAGAATTCGCGATGAATTCGCGAAAATTGTCATGGCCGATCGCGGCGTTGAAGGCATCGAAATTTTGCGCCAAACCGGATTGTTGGAGCATATCATTCCCGAAATGTTGGAAGGGGTTGGTTGCGGCCAAAACAAGCATCATATTTATGATTGTTACGCTCACCTGCTTAAATCGTTTGAATTCGCGGTTGCCAAAAAATTCAATTTTCACGTGCGAATGGCTTCGCTTTTGCATGATATCGGCAAGCCGCGAGCAAAATCCGGCGAGGGGCCAAACGCCACTTTTTATAACCATGAGATCATCGGCGCGCGCCTGGCCAAAAAAATTTTGGAGCGGATGAAATTTTCCAAAAAAGATATTGCCAAGATCGTTTTGTTGGTGCGCTATCATCTCTTTTACTATAATGTGGGCGAAGTGAGTGAAGCGTCGGTGCGGCGGCTGGTGCGCAATGTGGGCAGCGAAAATTTGGAAGAGTTGCTGCAGGTGCGCATGGCTGACCGCATCGGTTCGGGCTGTCCAAAAGCCGAGCCTTATAAATTGCGCCATTTGCGCTATTTAATGGAAAAGACCGCGCTTGATCCCATTGATCCAAAGATGATAAAAGTGAATGGGAAAGATGTGATGGAAGTTTTAAATATCGCGCCGGGGCCGAAAGTCGGCCAGATTTTGGAAATTTTATTGGCGCGGATTTTAAACGATCCGCGATCAAACGATCGCGATTATTTGTTGGGCGAGATCAAACGGCTTGGCGGCCTTGGCGACAATGAATTGGCGCGAATCGCGCTTGACGCCAAAAAACAAAAAAACGAAGTTGAGATCAAGCGGGATCAAATGACGAAGAGGAAGTATTGGATAGTGTGATTGTCGCCAATCGCAACGATATTGCGGCGCACGGATATTCGCCTGCTGGCGAATTCCTCGTGTTCGCGCCGGTCGCGCTCGCAGAGGCGCCGCAATATCGTTGCGATTGGCTTTTGGTTTTTTGCAAAGCACATAATTTTCTGCTGAAAATTTGCTTTCGCGCGGCCGTCGCCTGTGCGGCATTGCGCAAGCGAATCGCGAGAATTGGTGCGGTTGGAGTTTGGCGCAGAGGCGCCGCAACACTATTGCGATTAACTTTTGATAGTTTGGGAAATGGACAAAAGGAGGATTATGGATTAATATGGTTTTGTCGCGGCTAAAATTAGCGTTGAGACGACGGGGAGGAGTATGCCGGCAGTACGCACGATTCGGGTTCGTGCAGACAGGGTTCGATTCCCTGCTCCCCGAATGTTGCCGCCGAAGCCTTGCGCGCAGGTGGCCAAGTTTAAAAATGGACATTGCTGTCCATTTTTAATTATGATGCAGGGAATCGAGGGTTCCCTTAATAGGGAGTCATTCCCTGCTCCCCGACATCGGCCCGCCGTAGTTTTAACGAAGGCGGCCATAATTTGAGAGCGTTGAATAATTGATTTTCTGAACTATTTTAAACTTGGCAAATTCGTAAAATCAATAAAATTCGACAATTATTCAACGCTCTAAATTTAATAAACATCAAGCCCTTGCGGGCTTTTTGTTTTGCCACGCCGGACAACTGCTAACTCCGCAAGACCCGCCTCTCTTGGCAAAAAAATTTAGATTGTTTAAAATGGGATAAAGCAATCTCGACCATCAATAATAATAAATAAAATTGAGAGCGTTGAATAATTGATTTCGCGAACTATTTTAAACTTGGCGAATTAATAAAAACAATAAAATTCGACAATTATTCAACGCTCTAAAAATTATGCCGGGCAAACAAATAATTCAATCATTGAACAATAACAGCGACTATTCAATGACGCTTTATGAAACATGCGAGTATCTCGCGAAAAGCGCGCGCACGATCAGTCGCTATATTCACAAAAATGTTTTGCATCCGCGCGAATTCAGAAGCCGGCAGGGTTCTTTGGAATATCGTTTCAGCCGCATTGAAGTCGAAAGGTTGCGCGAAAGAGAAATGATTTTGCGGCCTTATGTTTATGAAGGTTCGCCGCCGGCCGCGCCGTCCTATGCGGCAAATTTCGCGGATTACAATGCCGCCGCGGCATCGCCGGCGCAGCCGCAAACGGCGCCCTATCTCGCTCCCGGAGTTCCGTTTATCGCGCCGCAAAATCAGGTCCAATTCAAAAATCCGCCCGCGGTTTGGCCGCCGAATTGCGATCCGGCCGTCGCGTCCTCGGCGCAAGGATACGATCGGCAATCTTTTCAAGATATGTGTTCGAGGGAAGCCGAAAAACATGAACGCCGCGAATCAAAAATCAAAACCGATGATCCGGCCGTTGAAACCAAAAAAGAATTGCGATCCGTCCCAAAAGAAACCCGCGACACCGCCAACAAAGAGATTATTTCCCTGTTAAAAGAAACTACCGAAATGTTGCGCGGGCAATTAAAAGCCAAGGATGATCAAATCAAAAATCTCGACGACAAGATCGGCCAGTTGATCGAGCGCAATCGCGAAACCAATATTTTATTGAAAGGGTTGCAGGACAAAATAATGCTTTTGGAAAAACCAAAAACTGAAAGCCATAAAGATTATCATTCCGAACCGGCGCGTGAAACGGAATTTTCAACGCCTGACTCCGGCGCTTCGATTGACGAGCGGCAAAAAAACAAAAAGAATTCCGTGCCGATAACAGTTGAAAATGATTTGCCGGTTTCGGAAAACGACAAACAAGACACTATCCAGCCGTCGGCGCCGCCGATTGCCGATAAACCTGTTTTTTCAAAAGAGGCCAAAATCGAAAAGATCCAAAAAAAAGGATTGTTCGGCAAAATATTTGGCTGATAAATTCCGCCCCTTATCGGGCGGTTTTTGTTGCGGCGGCGCGATTTTGGGATTAGAATAACAATAGCGGTTATTCCATCGCGTTGGAATAAGGCTATTTGTTATTCCAATTTACTTTGAATTGCGAAATTAGCTCTCGACAGCCATTGGAAATTTTTCCGCTGAAAAATTTCTTGGTATTTCGCGCCGGTCGCGCGAAATGGCGCTCCGCGAAAATAGCCGTCTTCGATTAATTTCGTAATTCAAGGTAATTTTTTTGAATTACGAAACGCTTTGTATTTTGCATTTTGGGGTCTAACCCCGCGCTTATTCTCAATGAATAGGCGCGGCGGTTAGACCCCGACAAAAGTATTTTAATTTATAGTTTCGTAATTCAAGGTAATCTAATAATACAATATGAAATCAACAGTTTTATCGCCGTTGCCGCCGGCAATTGATTATGAGCCGCTCATTCGGGTTATCGGGGAAGCGCACCGCGCCATCGGCGAACTCAACGGTTTGTTGCGCAAAAATATTTTGGCGCCGGAGTTGATGGCAATGCCGTTACTCACTAAAGAAGCGGTGTTGAGTTCGCGCATCGAAGGCACGCAAGCGACTTTGGAAGACGTGTTCCAATACGAAGCCTCGCCGGTGGTCGGGGAAAAACAAAATCAAGAAATCGCCGAGATCATTAACTATCGCCGAGCGATGAATTTTTCGGTTGAAGAATTAAAAACCAAAACGATTGGCCAGTCGTTTTTAAAAAAGATTCATTACCTCCTTCTTGATTCGACTCGCGGATTTCAAAAAGATCGCGGCCAATTTCGAACCGGCCGGGTTTATATCGGCATGCCCGGCGCGGCCATCGAAGACGCCAGCTATGTGCCGCCGTCTCCCGAAATGTTGCCGGAATTGTTGGCAAATTGGGAAAAATACATTAACTCCAACGCCGAAAAAGATCCGCTGGTGCAGATCGCCATCGCCCATTATCAGCTTGAAGCCATCCATCCGTTTCGCGACGGCAACGGCCGCGTGGGGCGATTGATGATCCCGTTGTTTTTGTATCAGCGCGAATTGCTGTCTTCGCCATTGTTGTATATCAGTGAATATTTCGAGAAAAACCGCCGCGACTATTATGATTATTTGCGCGCGGTTACCGAACAAAACGATTGGAATTCGTGGTTGAAATTTTTCCTTTTGGCGCTGATCACCCAATCGCTCAAAACCCAGAATTCGATCATGAAAATTTTTGATCTCAATTGCCGGATGAAAAACAAAATCGCGGCCGCCAATTCCGCCCACGCGGCCGATCTGTTGGATTTGTTGTTTATGTCGCCGATGATCACGTTCGTGAAAATAAAAGATAAATTAAAGACAAAAAACCCGCAAACGATCTATAACCTTTTGGACAAATTCATTAAGCTCGGCATTCTCGCCGAAGAACCCGGCCGCCAGCGCAACCGCGTTTTCATCTTCAAAGAATTGCTCGATATTTTGAAATAATTTAAATAAAGTTGACCGGAGGTAAAATATTTTGACTTAATTGTCGGGTCTGGCGTTTGAGATGTATCAAAAAAACCGCGTCGCGGTTTTTTTGTTTGTTGTCTGTTTATCGAGACATCAAGCGGCGTTTAATTCGCCGAAACTCCGCTTCGGCGGAGTGAAGGCGGCCCCAGCGGGAATCGAACCCGCGTTTCCGCCTTGAAAGGGCAGCGTCCTGACCATTAGACGATGGGGCCAAAAAAACGGCATAACGAGAGTATGTTAGCAGAAAGTTTGCCAAAAGTAAATCTTGGAGGTATGTTGAGATTGGATTATGTCTAATTTTAATTATGATTTATGGAAAATATCGATTATTTGAATTTGGCGCGGGCCGAGGATTTGGCGGGCGCCAAAAAAAGGGGATACCGGCTGCTGGAAGTTTTTCCGGGAATTTTGGCGTGGGCCACGTTGCTTTTTGGGTTTGTATTGTCGTGGCGCTGGCCGGTGGCGGTGGCGGTGTTTATCATCGCGTTTGATCTTTATTGGCTGTGCCGGGTTTTGTATTTGGCGGCGCATCAAATCGCCAGTTATAAAAAAATGAAAAAAGCGATCGTTGCCGATTGGCAAAAAAAACTGCGCGCGGATTTTGGCGACAGCTGGCGCGAAATTTATCATTTGGTGATTTTGCCGTTTGCCAGCGAGGGGCCGGAAGTGGTGAAAACCACGCTCGATTCGTTGATGGCCGTTGACTATCCCAAGGACAAGATCATCGTGCTTTTGGCCGTGGAAGATATCGCTTCGGCGCGCGATTTGGCGCGGGAAATGGAAAGCGAATATAAAAATAAATTTTTCGCGATTTGGAGCGTGATTCATCCGCGAGGGGTTGCCGGCGAATTAAAAGGCAAGGGCGCCAATGTGAATTGGGCGATCGAGGAGTTGAAAACAAAATTGTTGCCGGCATTGGGCGTCGCGGCCGAAAATATCGTGGCGTCGCTTTTTGATATCGACACCAAACCTCATCCGCGGTATTTCTCATGTTTGACCTGGCATTATTTGAACGCGCCCGACCGGCTTTTGAAAAGTTATCAGCCCATTCCGGTTTATAACAATAACATTTGGGACGCGCCGTTGGTGAGCCGGATCATCGCCACCTCATCGACTTTTTGGGAGATGATGCAACAAGAACGGCCCGAACAATTGGTGACATTTTCAAGCCATTCCATGCCGTTAAAAACGCTTTTGGAAGTTGGTTATCCGCGCAACGTGGTGTCCGACGATTCGCGGATTTTTTGGCGGGCCTATTTTTATTATCGGGGAAATTATAAAGTCGTGCCCATGTATTATCCGGTGTCGATGGACGCGGTGATCGGTAAAAACGCTTTGCGCACCATGATCAACCAATACAAACAACAGCGGCGCTGGTCGTGGGGAGTGGAGAATTTGCCTTATGTGTTTTTTAATTTGTTTTTCGGGCCGGCGCGAAAACAAATAAAGTTGGGCGAAAAAATGTTTCATGTTTTCACGATCATCGAGGGTTTTTGGTCGTGGGCCACCGGTTCGCTTTTGACCTTTGGTTTGGCATGGCTGCCTTTGTTGCTGGGAAGCGAAAAATTCAAATCCAGTTTGCTTTCCCACAACTTGCCCATGTTGGCGTCAACGATAATGACCTTGGCCATGGTGGGCATGGTGGTGTCGGCCATCATCAGCATGCTGCTGTTGCCGCCCCGGCCGGCAAACCACGGCAAATGGCGACACGCGTCAATGTTGTTGCAGTGGCTGTTTTTACCGATAACCTTGATCTTTTTCGGCTCCCTGCCGGCGCTGGAATCCCAAACCCGTTTGATCATCAACCGGCCCCTCGGCTTCTGGATCACCGAAAAAGGCAGCAAAAAGGGTTGATTTCAATATTAACCTGATAATTGTTAAACTCGACTTTAATGATTATGAGGTTAACATTAAAACGCAGTTATATTTTTTATCAATTTATTGTTGGAAAATATCAGTCAAAAGAGGCGTGGGTGGTGAATTTGTCGCTGGACGCCGAAATCAAGATCGGCCAAACCGCGGTGAAATTCCTGCCCTATTGGAAACTGCTGGTTTGAAATTTTTAATTTTGGTGATATGCCAAAATTCCCATTCTGTCGAATGGGAATTTTTAATTTGACAATTGGGTTGCGGGGGGGGGTATTATGGAGAAAAGTTAAAAGTCAAAAATCAAAATTCAAAAGTGAAGGTTAAAATTTATAATTGCCAAAAAATCAAAATCATAAGATTTTTGGAAACAATATGGAAATACCTATGCCCGCCGATATTACAAATGAAAAAGAGAAAGTGGAGGCGGAGATTAATTATTTGGAGCAAAGGGGTTTGTGCGTGCATGAAAAAACAATGGAAATGGAGGAAGATCTTAAAAAAATAACAAGCGCAATAATTGAAACCAATGATCCAGAAAAAAATCGTGAGAAATTTGATCGATTGATCGCGGAATTGGAGTCGTTGCATAAAGAGCAACACGAGATAAACGATTTGCTTTTGCAAAAAATCAAAGAAAAAAAGGAGCTTCTTTTTTCGTGATGTTAATTTTGGATTGTTGTTAAAAAATCCGCGGGAATTGATTTTCGCGGATTTTGTATTATTTTATTTTCTGGTTTCTATTCCAAGTGGGCGCGGTCGCGGAAACGGGCGACGCGGGCGCGTAGTTGGGGGTGGCGCGACAGGTCGGGGTCGGTTTGCAAAACGCCTTTGGCCGCGGCCCGGGATTTTTCCAGCAAAAACACATCGGCAAGCGAAGCCATGGCAAGATCGGGCGCGCCCCATTGTTGGGAGCCAAACACTTCGCCCGGGCCGCGGATTTCCAGATCTTTTTCGGCCAATTGAAAACCGCTGTCGAATTTGAGCATGGCGTTTAGCCGCCTTGTGGGATAATCGCAAAACAGCAGGCAATATGACTGATGCTGGCCGCGGCCCACGCGGCCGCGGAATTGGTGCAGTTGCGCCAGGCCGAATTTGTGGCTGCCTTCGATAGCCATGATCGCGGCGTTGGGAATGTCGATACCCACTTCGATCACCGAGGTGGACACCAAAATATCAATTTGGCCGGCGTTCATTTTGGCCATGGTCGCTTGCTTTTCTTCGGTTTTCATTTTGCCGTGCAGCATGGCCACGCGCGTTTCCGGGAATATTTCTTTTGATAATTTTTCATATTCAACTTTCACCGCTTTTACGGCATCGGCGCCGGACCAGTCGGCCTTGGGGTCAAACAAAATGCCGTCGCGCTTGAATTCGGGTTTATCTTCTTCGGGATCGATGCGCGGGCAGATCACAAACGCTTGCCGGCCGGCGTTTATTTCCTGGCGAATAAATTCGTAGGCCTTGGCTCTTTCGCCGGGCAAGATGATTTGGGTTTTGATTTTGGCGCGGCCTTCGGGCATTTGGTCGATCAGCGAAATATCCAGATCGCCATAAATCGTGAGCGCCAGGGTGCGGGGGATCGGCGTGGCGGTCATGGAAAGCAAATGCGGCGTGGCGGCGTTTGTTTTGCCGGTTTGATGGTTGCGCGCCAGCGCGGCGCGTTGATCGATGCCAAAGCGGTGCTGTTCGTCCAAAACGATTAAATTCAAGTTTTTAAACGCTACGCCTTTTTGGATTAACGCGTTGGTGCCGACAATAATTTTTATTTCGCCGGTTTTTATCAGCTCGAGGAGCGTTTTTTTTGACGCCGCGCCATAACTTGAAGCCGCGCAATTTTTGGCACAGAGCAAACCGATCTCGATCCCGAACGGCGCCAGCATTTTGGAAAAACCGGCAAAGTGCTGGCGGGCGAGAATTTCGGTGGGAACCATGATCGCGGTTTGGCCGCCGTTTTTGGCGCACGCCAACGCGGCGATCATTGCCACCACGGTTTTTCCCGAGCCCACATCGCCTTGGAGCAGGCGGTTCATCGGCCGGGGTTTTTCCATATCTTTTAAAACCTGATAGGCGGTTTTGCGCTGGGCCTCGGTGAGTTTGAAGGGCAACGACCGCACGAATTCTTTTGTTAACTTTGCGTCAAACAAAATCGAAACGGCCATTTCTTTATTCAAGCGGATCCGTTCGCGCAGCACAGCCAATTGGATGAAGAACAATTCTTCAAACGCGAAACGTTTGCGGGCCGCCGCCGCCATCTCTTCGGAATCCGGGAAATGAATTTGCTTGATGGCTTCGCTCCATGGCATGAATTCATAGGCGGCCAGAATGTTGTTTGGCAAGGGGTCGGCAAAGCGGGAAAATCCGGCCAGCAGCGGCTTGATGATGTAGCGCAGCCAGCGGCTGGTGACGCCGGCGGTTTCCGGATAGACCGGCACCAGGCGGCCGGTGTGGGTGTAATTTTCTTCGGTTTCAAAGCGGTCGCGCACTTTTTCGTACATCGGGTTGGAAAGGTATTTGCCGCCTTTTTTGTCAACCAATTTGCCGGCTAAGCAAACGATTGTGCCTTTTTTGAGCTGGGCGGCTAAATATGGCTGGTTGAACCACAAAACCTTCACCGATCCGGTGGCGTCTTTTACCATCGCTTCAATGAGGGTCATATGCCGTTTCCAGATGCGGATGATTTTGATGCTGTCGATTTGGCCTTGAATGCAGGCGGTTTTGTCGACCTCCAAATCGGCGATGTCGGCGCGCGCCGAAAAATCTTGATACCGGGTTGGGAAGTGGTACAAAAGATCGCGCATCGTTAAAATCCCCAGGTTTTTTAATCGGGATTTATAGGCCGGCGAAATCCGGGTGAATTTTTCAATGGGAGTTTCAAGATCCACCGAAATAAATCCGAATATCGAATATCGAAATCCGAAACAATATCAAATGACCTAAATTAAAATGATCAAAACATGGTTCTTGGCTTGTTTTGTTTTTTTAGATTTTTGAGATTTTGAAATTGTTTCGATATTCGGATTTCGATATTTGGATTTTTTTGATATTTAATCTTATGCTATAATAAATAACATAAAAGAAGATTAACTTAAATAATCGATAAAGTCGCGAGCGTTAAAGGCATTTTTATTTTGCGCTTTACGCTTTGCGCTTTACGTTTAATTTTATGGCTAATTATCAATCTCAGGAAATCAACGCGGTTTCGGCGCTTTTGTCGCTGATTATCGGCGCGATCGCGTTGGGGTTTCCGGCCTATGGGATTTGGGGGTGGTTTGGGATCTTTTTGGTGGTGGCGGGATTCGCGTTGATGCTGGTGATCATCGGGTTGCGGGTGATTGATCAATATGAGCGGGGAATTGTTTTGACTTTGGGGCAATATTCGGGCACGCGCGGCCCGGGCCTCACCTGGATATTCGTGGGCATTCAACGGATGATCAAAGTTGATATGCGCATTACCACCGTGGACATTCCGTCGCAGGAAGTGATCACCAAAGATAATGTGCCGGTGGGGATCAACGCGGTGGTTTATTTTCAGGTGGAGTCGGCCGAGAAATCGATCTTGAATATTAAGGATTACACGTTGGCGGTGGCGCAATACGCGCAAGCGGCGTTGCGCGACGTGATTGGCGGCATCGAGCTTGATCCGTTGTTGAGCGAGCGGGAAAAAATTTCCGACGCCATCAAACAAATCGTGGATCAGGCCACGACCGGTTGGGGAATAAATGTTACCGATATCAAGATTCAAGATATCGAACTGCCCGCGGATATGAAGCGGGTGATGGCCAAACAGGCCGAATCCGAACGCGAGCGCCGGGCAATCATTATCCGCGCCGAAGGCGAATTTCAGGCCTCGGCCAAATTGGCCGAAGCCGCCAAGATGCTCACCGAAACCCCGGGGGGATTGTCGATGCGCACTCTGCAAACCATCGAAAAGATTAATCCCGATCCGTCAAAGACCGTGATCTTTGCCTTGCCGGTGGAGATCATGGAGGGTTTCAAAAAACTTGCGGGCAAATAATTTTGGTTTTAAGTATCTAAACATTTAAACACGGGGCGGGCGCGAGGGCTCGCCCTTTTCGCGATTGTTGAAATTTAAGAATTCGGGTTATAATCGTAGTGGACAAGCCGGGGAATAATTCGGGAAAATATGTTGAAAAACAAAATTTTTTTGGTGATCGACGGCAATTCGGTGGCGCATCGGGCGTTTCATGCCATGCCCGCCCTCACCAACAAAAAAGGTCAGGCGGTGGGCGCGGTCCATGGTTTTATGTTGGCGTTATTGCGCGCGGTTGAAGATTTTCGACCCGATTTTTTGGCGGTGTGCTTTGACACCAAAGGCGGCACTTTTCGCAACGCGGAATTCAAAGATTACAAGGCCCAGCGGCCGGCCACGCCGCCGGATCTCATCTCGCAACTGGCGCTTTTAAAAGATATTTTGCCAAAAATGGGCGGCGCGGTGTTTGCCCAAGAAGGGTTTGAGGCTGATGATTTGATCGCGGCGGTGATCGCGGCGGCCAAAAAAGAATCGCCGGCGGTTGATTTTTTTATTTTAACCGGCGATTACGACAGTTTGCAATTGGTTGACGGCGGCGTCAAAGCTTTTATTGTCAATCGTGGCATAAAAAACGCCGTGCTTTTCGACGCGGCCGCGGTGAAAGAAAAATTCGGCGTAGCGCCCCAAAACATCCCGGCGTTGAAAGCGTTGGCCGGCGACAGCTCCGACAATATTCCGGGCGCGGTTGGTATCGGCCCCAAGGTCGCGGCGGAAGTTTTGGAAAAATACGGCAATTTGGAAAACGCGCTGGCGGCCGCGACTCGCGCGGATGATTATTGTTTCGGCGCCGGGGACCGCGGTAAAAAGATCAAGCGAATCCTTTTGGAAAACAAGGAGCAGGTCTTGAAATTTCAAAGATTGACCGCGATGCGGACCGACGCGCCGGTGGGGGAAGTTTTGGATAAATGTTCTTTTTCGGGGTTTGCCGGCGCGGCGGCGCAAGCGCTTTTGGACATCGGTTTGGCCGGCATTGCCAAACGATTGCCTCGCGAAGGCGCCGGCCGGCCGCAAACTTTGTTCTGATGTTTTCACGAAAGTTGTGTTATCATAAAAAATGAGGGGTGTTGTTAATTAGCCGATTGTTTAATATTCTCAATCTATGGATTTTGTTGATGCCGTCAATATCGCGGGGCTGGCTGACAAAATGTTTGTTTTTTTGATTAACGCGGTTGGACTTGAATTGATTTTGTGGCTGTATATCGCCAGCCGGCGCGTTTTTTTAGGCCGCTTGCTTTTGTACGGATCTTTTTGTTTTTTGCTGTGGTTCAATCTTGATTTTATCGCCACCCAGGCAGTCGAGCTTTTTTCGTTGTCCGCGGCCACAACCTTGGTGCTTTGGTCGTTTCGAGCGATGTACGCGCTTTTGGCGGTGTTTTTTGCTTTATTTTATGTTTTTTGCTTGAATTTTCCGGCGGCCAATCCGCTTAATGGCCGTCAGCGCCAAAAGAGGCGGGCGGCCGCCGCGGCCGGATCGTTTTTTGCCGCGGCATCATTATCTTCAATGGTCGTCGAAGGCGCGGTTTTTGACGCGAATTTTCCGGTTTTTTCATGGATAATTCCCGGCGGATTGTTTTGGTTTTATTGCGGCGCGGCGTTATTGGCATTGTTTTTCTCGTTTCGGGAGCTTTCGCGCAACCGCCGTTTGGCCGACGCGCAAAACCGGCAAAAGTTGAAGTTGGCGGCGGTTGCCGGCGGATTTTTTGGCGTTTTTAATTTGATCTTCAATGTTATTATGCCGGGCATCGGCCCGATTTCGGGTTATGTTGGTTTTTTCGCGCTTTTTGCCAATCATGCCATTGTGGCGTTGTTGGGATATGCCGTTTATTTGGCGGCGCGAGATAATCTTTCCGGAATTAAAATAATACTGGTGGAAATATTCGTGGGGTTGATGGGGGCCAGCTTGGTGGTGATGCCGTTTTTTGTTGATTTTTTGTGGCAAAAAACATTGTTGATTTTGTTATTCTTGCTTTTTTGCGTTTTTGGCTATCTTTTGATTAAAAGCGCGGTGAAGGAATACCGGGAAAAAGAAATGCTGGAACAAAAGGTCGTGGAAAGAACGAAAGAATTGGAGTTGGCCAAAAACGATCTTGAAGAGACGAATTTGATGTTGGAAGCGCGCGTGCGGTCGCGAACCAAAGAGTTGGAACAATTGAATGAAACCTTGGAAGAAAAGATCGATTCGCGCACTAAAGATTTGAAAGAAAAAATTAAAGATCTTGAGACGTTTCAGCGGATCACGGTGGGCCGTGAATTAAAAATGATTGAACTCAAAAAGGAAATTGAAAGGTTGAGGTTCGCCGCCGGCTTTGAGCGCGCGCGAAAAAGCGTTTAATAAACGCAAATTATCCATGAGCAAAATAACAAATGAATCGGCGCCTGTCGCCGTTGAAAACGCGCGAAATTTTGCCGATCAAACCAAAGAGGTTGAAATTTTGGAAGCGGATTTGGCCGCGGCAGACGATAAATCGCGTGAAATTGCCGAAAGCTTTGAAAAACAAATCAAGGAGCAGGCGCGCGAATTAAGGGCAAAAATTAAAGAATCGGAGGATTCGCGCGTGGCGTTGATGAATATGTTGGAAGATATGGAGGACCTGAGGCGCCGGGCGGAAGAAGAAAAAGAAAAAACATTGGCGATTATCGCTAATTTTTCCGATGGGCTGATGTTTTTCGACGCTGAAGAAAATTTGGAATTGGTGAATTCGCGAATGGAAGTTTATTTTGAAATTCCAAAGGGGGCGGGGTCCAAAATCGTTGGCAAAAAAATCGCCGATCTTGGCGTCGTTCCCGCGTTAAAACCGTTAGTTGAATTATTGGCCAAAGAATCCAAACCGGTGTTTCGCAAAGAGCTTTTTATGAGTGAAAAAGCGGTTTTTGAAGTGAGTTTATCGGATATCTCGGGTTTTCATGGCAAGATCGGCTCGTTGTTGATAGCTCACGATATCACTCGGGAAAAATCGGTGGAAAGAATGAAAACCGAGTTTGTTTCCATCGCGGCTCATCAGTTGCGCACGCCGATATCGGCGATCAAGTGGACGTTGAGAATGATATTGGACGGGGATTTGGGGCCGATAAACAGCGAGCAGCGCGATTTTTTGGAAAAAACCTATAAATCCAACGAGCGGATGATTGTGTTGATCAATGATTTGCTCAATGTGACGCGCATCGAAGAAGGCCGGCTCATATTTGATCTTGCTTTGGTTGATATGGGCAAGATCGCGCAATCGCTGGCGGTTTCTTATATCGACATTGCCAAGCAGAAAAATATTAACATTGAGATTGAAGACAGCCGCGGCGCGGCCTTGCTTGAGGCGAGGGTTGATGTTGAAAAGATCAAATTGGTGATTTCGAATTTAATTGAAAACGCGATAAAATATACTCCGGCCGGAGGGAAAATAATCGTTGCCGCGGGCGAGATTGGCGGCAATGTGGAGGTGGCGGTGCGCGATACGGGCATGGGAATCCCGGCCAGCCAGTATGAACGTATTTTTACCAAATATTTTCGCGGCGCCAATGCCGTCAAAATGGAAACCGAAGGCACGGGATTGGGGTTGTTTATCGCCAAAAATATCGTGGAAAGCCACGGCGGAAAAATATGGTTCGAATCGGTTGAGGGTCGCGGCGCCACGTTTTTTTTCACCATTCCAAAACCGTCCTCGCCGGCCGGCGGGGAAAAAACGAATGTTGCTTAGTAAAAATCGGTTTACCTTGCGTTTGATCCGGTTTTTAGTTAAAATGGCAGTAAATCGCGCCGCGCGAATTATTATTCCATAATCAAATGGCAAAAAAAATTCTTATTGTTGAAGACGACAAATTTTTGCGGGAATTGATCGTTAGAAAGCTTTCGCACGAAGGATACGACACGATCGAGGCGGCCGATGGCGAAGAAGGGTTGCGAAAAATCAAAGAGGATAGGCCGGATTTGGTGCTTTTAGATTTGATTTTGCCGGGCATCGACGGGTTTGAAGTTTTGACGCAAAAAAAGGAAGATCCTTTTATCGCGATGGTGCCGGTGATCGTTCTTTCCAACCTTGGACAAAAAGAAGACGTGGACAAGGGGCTGAATCTTGGCGCGACCGATTATTTGATCAAAGCGCATTTTACGCCGGGCGATATTATTGAAAAAGTTCGCAATATTATTAAATGAGATGGTGATTTTTCTCTACGGTCCGGACACCTTCCGGCTTAATCGGAAGTTGAAGCAAATAATCAATGAATATAAAAATCGCGGCCGCGGAATCAATTTCGCGGTTTTTAACTCGCTTGACGAGCCGGCCAATGATTTTTTTGCCGAATTGCGCCAAGATTCTCTTTTTGGGGAGAAAAAACTTTTTGTCGTTAAAGCCCCCGTGTCTAACAAAGAATTTAAAGAATCGCTGATCGATGGCATCGAAAAAATTGCCGCTTCCGAACACAATATCGTTTTTGTTCAAGAGGGCAAGGTTTTGAAAGCCGATCGCCTGTTGAAGGCGCTGTCAAAACTCGGCCAAACGCAAGAATTTGATCTTTTGGAAAACGCCGGCGTTGAATCTTGGGCCGCGGCCGAATTCAAGCGGCTTGGAAAACCGGTGTCGCCAAAAGTTGTTCGATTGCTGGTTGAACGCGTTGGCAATGATCTTTGGCGATTGGAAAACGAGATTCAAAAATTGGTTCATTTCGCGATTGACAGGGAGATCAATATTGATGATGTCGCCAAAAATGTGACGCCGGCAATAAGCGCCGGGGTGTTCGATGCCATTGACGCGGTGGCGAGCCGCAGTCGCGAGCGGATGTTTGCTTTAACGCGGGAACGACTTGCCGCCGGCGATCACCCAATCTATTTTTTGGCAATGGTTGCCGGGCAATTGAAAAATTTGCTTTTGATAAAATCGTCTCCCGCGGCCGGCGCCGCCGGGTTGGGGATGCATCCTTTCGTATTTGGCAAATCACGGGCGCAAGCGAATCGGTTTTCCCTTGACGAGTTGAAAGCCGCTTATCGGACGGTTTGCGGGACGGATTTGGACATCAAAACCGGGCGGGTGAGTCCGGAAGCGGGTTTGGACATGCTTTTGGCGCGAATTTGATTGACTATTGACTATTAATTAAAACGCCCTTTTTAAAGGGCGTTTTTTGCCAGGAATTTTGCCAACCTTGATTTTTTGCGGCTGGCGGCGTTGGGCTTGATCAAGCCGGTTTTAGCGGCTTTATCCAACGATTTATAAGCCAGAACCAGATTTTTTTGAGCTTCGGCGGTTTTTTTTGCCGTTGCCATCCCCCGGGTGGCTTTCAGGATCGATTTCAAATTTTGCTTGGCGGTTTTGTTTTTGGCGCGCCGTTTGGCATTTTGGCGCAAGGCCTTTTTGGCGGATTTGATAATGGGCATGTTTCAAATTAAAAATTATATGCCGGAGGCGCATCCGTCCTCTGGCGGAAAAACTAAAAGTTAAAATACGCGACAAGGCAAACTATATCACATTTTTTGATTTTTGCAAGAGTGATTGGTATAATGCGATATGGCGCCAAAATCAATTGTAAAAAAAATAATTCCGGAATTCGCGATCGGGGGATACCATTATTTGGCGGCGTTTTTGGGGGCGCTGTTTTTTGGGTTTCCGAGCCGGAAGATAAAGGTGATCGGCGTGACCGGGACCAACGGCAAATCAAGCACGGCCGCGATGATCGATAGGATTTTGAACGAGGCCGGCGTTAAAACCGCCTTGTCGTCGTCGGTGGAATTCCGGATCGGCGATAAAGCTTGGAAAAATTCGTCGCGCATGACCATGCCGGGAAGGTTCGCGTTGCAAAAATTCTTGCGGCAAGCGGTTGCCGCCGGCTGCCAATATGCGGTGGTCGAGGTGAGTTCCGAGGGCGTGCGCCAGCACCGGCACCGGTTCATTGATTTTGAAGCGGCGGTTTTCACCAATCTCGCCCCCGAGCACATTGAATCTCATGGAAGTTTTGAAAAATATCGGGCGGCCAAGGGCGAGTTTTTTAAGGCATGCCGCAAGATCCATATTCTTAACGCCGATGACGCCAATTGCGGTTATTTTGCTCAATTTCGGGCTCAGAAAAAATACGGATATGCCATTGAAGGCAAAAACAATAATATCAGTGAAATGGCGGGCGGAGAAATTGTTTTGGCGCGAAATATTAAATTATCGCCGATCGGATCATCGTTTGAGATTGCCGGCCGCCGGTTTGATTTGAAAATTTTGGGCGAATTCAATGTTTATAACGCGCTGGCCGCGATTGCTTGCGCCCGGTCGCAAGGAGTTGATTTGGACATTTGCCGAACCGCGCTGGCGGGAATGGAAGCGGTGCCCGGACGGATGGAGCGAGTAATCGGCGCGCCGTTTGAAGTTTTTGTTGACTACGCGGTAACGCCGGACGCGTTGGGAAAGGCCTATCAAACCGCCAAGATCGGCCTTGGAAGCGGCAAATTGATTTGCGTGCTGGGCGCGTGCGGCGGCGGGCGCGATAAGTGGAAGAGGCCGGTAATGGGCGGTTTGGCCAAAAAGTATTGCGATCGGGTTATCCTGGCCAACGAGGACCCTTATGACGAGGATTCTCAAAAGATCATCGACCAGATCGCCGGTGACGGTGCCCCCAATATCGAAAAGATCGTCGACCGGCGGAAAGCGATAAAAAGGGCGTTGGCAATGGCCAAGCCCGGCGATCGAGTGCTGGTTACCGGCAAGGGATGCGAGGATTCAATGTGCTTGGCCGCCGGCAAAAAGATGCCGTGGAACGACAAAACGGTAATTTTGGAAGAAATGGCCGGGTTGGGATGATAGGGTTTTGGATTTAAGCAAAAAATACGCCGCACGGCGTATTTTTTTGCGTTAATTTTTCCATTTTGTCAAATTGGAAATGTCAAGCTTTTGTGGGTTTTTAAGGTTGATTTTGCCTTGACAAAAAGGGCGTTTTGGACTATAATTGATGGCGTTGCAATGATTTTTGGTTTTTTGTCCCGCCTTTGGCTTTGGGCCGAAAATATGGCAAAATCGAGTTTTTTGCCGGGGAAAAACCTTAATTTGCGCGCCGGAAAGGCATTCGGAAGCGCCGTAATTTATGAGTATTTGCCGTAAATGTTTGATTGCCGGGAAAAGTTTGCTCGTTTTCATGTTTGGGGTTTCCGGGTTGTGGCTGGGGTTTCGCGTGAGCGCCGTGACGGCGCAGGAGATCGCGGCCAAATCCGCGGTGAAAGCCGGCCCGGAAGTGGTCTATGCCGACGCGGTGGAGCTTCAATTTTGCGGGCCGATGGTGTCGCAGATTAGCTTTTTGAAGGATATCGGCGGCGAAATTTGCTCCAAAAACGGCAAAATCGCCGCGCCCAAAGAAGCGGTGCGGCGCATCCGGGTGGTGCTCACGGCCTATTCCAGCACCGTGGCGCAGACCGACAGTACGCCGTTCATCACGGCCAACGGCACCTATGTCCATGACGGCATCGTGGCCAACAACGGTTTTCCGTTCGGCACCCAGATCCGCATCCCGGAACTGTTCGGCAACAAGGTGTTCTCGGTGGAGGACCGGATGCACTGGCGCATGGACGATTACCGCTTCGACATCTGGTTTCCGACCTACGAACAAGCCAAAAAATTCGGCGTCAAATACGCCTACGTAGAAATCTTGAAAAAGTAATCTTTGTTGGCATAGCCGAGCAGTAAATTGCGACTTTGTATTTTAAACCCCCATTTAATAATGGGGGTTTGTCGCAATTTTACTGCTTGGTGCCCGGGGTGGGACTTGAACCCACATGAGTTGCCTCGCAACATTTTAAGTGTTGTGCGTATGCCGGTTTCGCCACCCGGGCGGGATGGCAATTTTTACTTTTTAACTTTCAGTTTTTAACTTTCGTGGAGGCCGCAGTGAGAATCGCACTCACGTATAACAGTTTTGCAGACTGTCGCCTTACTACTTGGCTATGCGGCCGGGAATAGTTGATGAGTTGATGAGTTGATGAGTTGATGAGGGATGAGTAAAATTCTAATGCAAATTCAGGATTTTTTCAATTGCTCAAGGAGAGTTTCGACTTGCTGGGCTTGGAAGGGATTTTGGTCGGCGATGAAAATGATCTTGGGCACCGGCCGCATTTTCAGTTTGCGGTCGAGCGCTTTTTGGAACTCCCAAACCTGGTTTTCCAGCGCGGCCACCACTTGCCTTTGTTTTTGGTCGGGGAGCACGCTCACAAAAACCTTGGCTTCCTGCAGGTTGCCGCTGGCCTTCACTTTTGTGATCGAGATCAGGGTTTCGCGGTCCGCGCAAAAATCGCGCGCGATCATTTGCGCCAAAACCTCTTTCATCAGTGATTCGATTTTTTCAACGCGATGGTCCATCTTGGATGCAAATTCGAATGTTCGAATATTCGAAATCCGAAACAATTTTCAAATTCTCAAAATTTTAATTTTCGAAAAAGAGTCCGTTTAAAAATTTGAACATTTGAAAATTTGGATTTGTTTCGAATATTCGGATATTCGTGCTTCGGATATTTTAGAAATTCTTTTCCTGCACATAGAACACCAATTGGTCGCCTTCTTGGACTTTTTGGTCGCCTTCATACAAAATTCCCACTTCATCGCCCTTGCCGGCTTGAGGGATGTCTTTTTTGTTTTTTTGCAAATTGATCAGCCGGCCCTGGCCGATTAAGTTTTGATTGCGCATGACTTCGATCTTGACGCCTTTCTTAACCTCGCCGTCAATCATTTTCCCGCCCACGATCTGGCGGTTTTTGTCGGCCCAAAAACTTAACAAAACCTTTAGTTTGCCCAGGTCTTTGCGCGCGATCCGCGGCGTTCTGAATTTTTCCATGTAGCCGCGGAGCCATTCGATCATTTCATAGATGATTTCAAAATTCATCACGCGGATTTTTTCCCGTTCGACCATGGCTTTGGCGTCGGGGCTGATTTTAACCCGAAAGCCAACGATTATGGCGTTGCCGGCGCGAGCGGTTTTGACATCGTTTAAATTGACTTCGCCGGCGCCGGTTTCCAAAATATCCAAAACTACTTCGGTTTGCGGAATTTGAGAGATGGTTTCTTTGAGCACTTCAATCGATCCCAAGACATCGGCCTTCAAGACGATAGCAAGCGTTTTTTGGCCTTCTTTTGGGGCCGCGGCAATGGATTGCGGCCGGTTTTTTTTGGCTTCGCGTTGTCGCGCGATCACGAAATCGCGGGCCGCTTCCAAGCTTTCCATTTCTTTGAAAATTTCGCCCACCACCGGAACCTCGTCCAAGCCGATGGCGATGGCCGGCTGGGAGGAGAAAAGTTTTTCGATCTTACGGCCACGGGTGTCTTCCAGTGATTTGATTTTTCCCAAAGATGATGTTGTGGCCAAAACTTTGCCGGCAGTTAAAATGCCGTTTTGCAACAAGATGCTGGCGCTGGGGCCGCGGCGGTGGTCAAGCGATGATTCAATAATAATCCCTTGCGCGGGCGCGGCCGGATCGGTCTGCAAGTTTTCCATTTCGGCCACCAGCAAGATCATTTCCAGCAAATCATCGATGCCGGCGCCGGTTTTGGCCGAAACGCTGATCGCGGGCACGTTACCGCCCCAATCCTCCACCAATAAATTTTCTTTTTGCAGATCGCGCTTGACTTTTTCCACATTGGCTTGCGGCAGATCGGTTTTGTTCATGGCCACAATCACCGGAATGCCGGCATTTTTAATGGCGTTGGCGGCTTCTTTGGTTTGCGGCTTGAAACCCTCTTCGGCGGCCACCACCAAAACCGCGATATCGGCGATCTTGGCGCCGCGGGCGCGCATTTGCGAAAACGCCTCATGGCCGGGAGTGTCGATGAAGGTGATGGTCTTGCCGTTGAACTCGGCCACGGACGCGCCGATATGTTGGGTAATGCCGCCGGATTCGCGGTCGGCCACGTGGGTTTTGCGGATATAATCCAAAATCGAGGTCTTGCCGTGATCGACATGGCCCATTACCACCACCACGGGCGGCCGGGAGATTAAGTTTTTAGCGGAATTATCCATCAGAATTAAATTCGAATATCGAATATCGAAATCCGAAACAATATCGAAATTTAAATTTCCAAAACAAAAATTCGAGTTTCGTTTTGGTCATTTGGATTTTGAAAATTCGTGCTTGTTTCGAGTTTCGACATTCGAGCTTCGTTATTTATGTTTTTCTTGGGCGAGTTCGATTGCTTTCTTTTCTTCTTCGGAAAGGGGATAAGTGGAGGCGCCGTTTTCCACCGGTTTGGCATAGACGCGGTTGCCGTCGCGGGAAAACAAGCTGGTGACTACCGCGCCGTTGCCGTTGCCGTCAAGCATTGCCAAACAAAAACTTTGATTGCCGCCAAAACCTTCGAATGGGTTAAAGCGGGTGACCGCCACCCGGCTGATATGCTTTTTGTTTTCTTTTTTCAGCGATTTCACTTCCTCGGCCAAGGATTCGCATTTTTCTTTCACCTCTTTAAACTGCGCCAAGATCTCGGAAATATCCTGCGGCTCTTCATCTTGTTTTTTTTGGAAAAAAGACATCGGGTAGTTGATTAGTTGATGAGTTATGAGTTGATGAGTAAAATGCGAATTCGGAGTTTTTGAATTTTTCTCATTTCTCATCAACTCATTACTCATTTCTATTTCGGGCGGTGCCCGGTAGTAGATTTTCGGCCGGATTTTTAGCAAAAAATCCGTAATCGCCAAGCGAGCCGAAAATTCACTACCGGGCGGTGGGAGGAGGAGTCGAACCTCCGATACCCTTGCGGGCATAACGGTTTTCGAAACCGTCCCATTCGGCCACTCTGGCATCCCACCAAATTTTGCGAACAAAATTTGGAGTAGTTTGTAATTAGTATTTAGCAGTTAGCAAAATGCAAAATACAAGCCAAGTCGCAAGCAAAATTTTCCTAATTACAAATTACTCACACTAATTACAGATCCGTTCGCGCAATAAAAAAACAACCGGCCGCGACACCGCAACAGGTTATGTATAGCATTTTTTGCGCCCAAACGCAATAAAAAAGAGAATAACTGCGGTTGTTATTCTTTGTTCTCTGGAGCGATCCAAAGAAGACTTTGCCAAATCGTATCGGCTATTCCCGGAAGAAGATCAGCTATTTGTTTTTCATTGCCACCGTGTAATTTTGGTATTAAATTATAGCTGCTTCCCATACTGCGTAAATTCCATTTGATATTTTCTTGGTCTGTTCGATGGTTTTGCCCGATGGCAATACATATCGCCATTAGTTTTTCTTGTGCTTTTGTGGGATCTTGGCTGTTTAAAATAACCAGTATCTCTTGGAGTATTTTTTCCGGAACTTCTTCTTTGTATTTTTCGATTAATTCATCGTCGATCATCACAAAATCCTCCTTAATTTTTTAATGGTGCTGTGGACGATACAGGATTCGAACCTGTGGCCTACTCGGTGTAAACGAGTCGCTCTGGCCGGCTGAGCTAATCGTCCAAGAGTAGTTGATGAGTGATGAGTTGATGAGTGGTGAGCAAATACGAAATCCCGTATTTTCTCATCAACTCATTTCTCATAAACTCATCAACTATTCTCGGTGCCCGGGGCGAGATTTGAACTCGCACGGGGGTGAACCCACTAGCACCTCAAGCTAGCTTGTCTGCCGATTCCAACACCCGGGCAAATCCCGCCAGGGCGGGATAGCAGATAGTCAATAGTTGATAGTTTATCGGAAAACGATAAAAAAGCAAGAAGCGGTTAGGCCTCTTGCTTTGGTTTCGGTTCCACTCTTTTCAGGCGCGATTTGCGGCCTTTGGCGGTGCGGATATAGAAGATCTTGGCGCGGCGGACTTTGCCCACTTTAATCACTTCGATCCGGTCGATGATGGGCGAGTGGATCGGGAAGATTTTTTCCACGCCCACGCCCGAGGCGATCTTGCGCACCGTGATGGCCGCGCCGGTTTCGTTGCCGTGCTTGCGGCACAGCACCAGACCCTCAAACATCTGGATTTTGTCCTTGCCTTTGTCTTTATATTTTTGATAGACGCGCACGGTATCGCCGGCCTTGATGGCGGGCAGGTCGGTTTTCTTGACGGCTTGCGCGAACTCTTCGATTTGCTTTTCCATGTTGTTTGATGTTCAAGTATTGGATTTTTACCTTGATAACTATAAACTATAAACTGAATTTTTGCAAGAGCAAAAATTTGTGGGCGTATCCCGATTCGAACGGGAGACCTTTTCAATGTCAATGAAACGCTCTAACCAGCTGAGCTATACGCCCGGTGAATAGTTGATGAGTTAATGAGAAATGAGCCGGTGAGCGAAGCGCATTCTCTCATAAGCTCATTACCAATTTACTCATTTCTACCTCTGGTGTGCATGGATGGGATCGGACCATCGGCCGCAGCTTTATGAAATTGTTGCTACAATTTCCGCCAAAAATAATAATTAATTTGGGCGGTGGGCGCAGATGGACTCGAACCATCGACCCCGGCTTTATGAAACCGTTATAGCGGTTTCCGCCATTATTTTAAAAATTCTGGTAGTGGGCGTGGAAGGGATCGGACCTTCGGCCCCCACTTTATAAGAGTGGTGCTCTAACCACTGAGCTACACGCCCAGAATTTTTAAAATAATGTCATAAGAGCCGTGCTCTAACCGACTGAGCTATGCGCCCAAATTAATTATTATTTTTGTCATAAGAGCTGTGCTCTACCACTGAGCTACACGCGCAAGACGTAGTCAATGAGTTGTGAGAAATGAGTTGATGAAAAAATACGGGATTTTGCATTTACTCAATACTCATCAACTCGCCACTCATCAACTATTTTTGATTCCTACCAGTTTTTCGTATTCTTCTTTTTCAATGGTTTCTTTTTCGATCAGGCGATTCGCGATCTTTTCCAATGTGTCGCGTTTTTCGGCCAAGATCTTTTGCGCGGTGGTTTGGCCTTCTTCGATGATTTTGGCGGTTTCGGCGTCGATCTTGGCCGCGGTTTGTTCGGAATAATTGCGGTTGGATTCGAATTCCTGGCCCAAAAACGCCAGTTCTTCTTTTTCACCAAAAACGATCGGCCCCAGCGGCGACATGCCGTATTCTTTCACCATTTTGCGGGCGATCTTGGACGCCACTTTCAGATCGTTTGACGCTCCGGTGGACGATTGGCCAAAGATTATTTTTTCGGCGGTAAGCCCTCCCAGCAAGGTGGCAATTTCGGCGACAAAGTCGCTTTTCGACCGCAGTTTCTTTTCTTCGGCCGGGGTTTTTAAGGTGTAGCCGGCGGCCATTCCCCGTGAGATGATGGATATTTTGCGCACCGGCTCGGTTCCCGGTAAAGAAGATGACACCAGCGCGTGGCCGGATTCATGATAGGCGGCGATTTTTTTTTCTTCAACTGATAACAAATGGCTTTTCTTTTCCGGCCCCAGCATCACTTTTTCGATTGATTCCAAAAATTCTGTCTGAAAGATTTCGCTTTTGTTTTGTTTGGCCGCCAATAGTGCGGCTTCGTTGACCACATTGGCGATGTCGGCGCCCGAAAATCCGGGGGTTCGTTCGGCTACTTCCCGCAAGTTCACGTCTTTGGCCAAGGGTTTTTGCCGGCAATGAATGGCCAAGATCGCTTCGCGGTCTTTGGCGTCGGGCAGATCCAAAATGATGCGCCGGTCAAAGCGTCCCGGCCGCAGCAGCGCCGGATCAAGATATTCGGGCCGGTTGGTGGCGCCCAAAACGATGATGCCCTCGCCGCTTTCAATTCCGTCCATTTCGGCAAGGATCTGATTGAGGGTTTGTTCGCGTTCTTCGTGGCCGCCGGTGACGCCCACGCCGCGGGTTTTGCCGATGGAATCAATTTCGTCAATGAAAATTATGGCGCGTTTTACTTTGTGGGCTTGTTCAAACAAGTTGCGCACCCGGCTGGCGCCCACGCCCACGAACAATTCGATGAATTCCGAACCGGAAATGGAAAAGAAAGGCACATTGCCTTCGTTGGCGATGGCTTTTGCCAGTAGGGTCTTGCCGGTGCCGGGCAAGCCCATCAGCAGTACGCCGCGGGGGATTTTGGCGCCCATTTTCAGGTATTTTTCGGGATTTTTTAAAAAATCAATGATTTCTTGCAACTCCTCTTTGGCCTCTTTGAGGCCGGCAATATCGTTGAAGGTGGTTTTTTGTTTTGGATTGCCGCCTAAAAGGCGGGTTTTGGCTTTGGTAAAGTCGAATGCTTGCATGGCGTTGCCTTTGGCCTGGCGAAAGATCAGCGAAAACACGAATAAGATCAGCAGCAACGGCAAGAAGCTGTAAAGCAGGGGCGCCAACCAAATCCAGACGCTGTCGTCGTTTTTTGATTCAAAATTCACCGCGGCGATCTTTTCCTTGTCCACTCCCAAATTGACCAAGGTTTGCGACAGGGATGAGTCGGCTTCTTTTTTGGCGATGGTGGTGGAAGCGGCCGCGTCGTTGTATTCGACGGTTAATTTTTCGCCGGCGATTTGGACATTCTTGATCTTGCCTTCGTTGATCTCGGCCGCCAAGCGCGAGAGGGAAATTTCCTCGGGTTTTTGGGAGTTTTGCGAAAACAACGAAAACAGACCGGCCAAACCGACCAAAAAAATAACTACCATCGCGAAATTTTTGAAAAAGCCCTTCATTTAAAATTCAAGCACGAAGCGCGAAGCACGAAATCCGAAACAAATTCCGCGCCCGAGGCGCGTCCGCTTTCAGCGGAAAATTTTCAAAATTTAAATATCAAAACAAAAATACGAATTTGTTTTTATCATTTGAAAATTTGAATTTCGATATTGTTTCGATATTCGATATTCGATATTCGACATTCTTATTCTTGGTTGGTTGGTTCTTTTAACGACAGGAATACTTTGCCGTTGGAAATTTCCACGATCCGGGCCGAGATTTTGTTGCCGATCTTGAAGTTTTCCGAAAGATTTTTGGTCATTTCGGCCGGAATTTGCGCGATCGGGATCAGGCCTTCGACCGCTTCGGCGCCAAAGCGCACGAAAATTCCGAATTCCATGATGCCGGTGATGTCGCCTTCGATTTCTTGGCCGTTTTTGTATTTCCGCAGGCGCTCTTCGCGCTGTTCCATTTCGGCCATCTTTTCCGACAAAATGATCTCGCCGGTTTTTGGTTTGAGGTTTAATATGCGCACCGAAAGGTCGGCACCCACGAATTTTTGCAGTTCGCGCAAGATCTTTTCCGGATCGCCGCCCATCACTTTGGGATAATGGCCGCTGGCCAATTGCGACACCGGCAAAAACGCGGGCAATCCCGCCACTTTGGCGATCAAGCCGCCTTTATTGGCGCCCGTGATCTTGATGCTCACCGGCGCGCGGTTTTCCGCCATTTCACGCAGTTCATCCCATACTAGTTTACGCGTGGCGCCGCTCACCGACAATTCGATGTAGCCGTTTTCGTCTTCCAAGCTCACGATCTTGGCCGAGATCGGATCGCCTTCTTTGACGTCTTTGAGCCGGTCTTTGACTTCGTAGTATTCTTTGCCGCAAACAATACCGGTGCCGATGGCGCCCAAATCCACGTAAAGCGCGGATCGCTCCTGGGTGATCACCGTTCCTTTTACAATTTCTCCGGTTCGCGGAGGGTTAATTGACGCAACGGAAGCGCCGTTGCTTTTGTTGTTTTCTTTTGTCATAGTTATCACCCTACAACATTTTGAGCCAAATTTCAAGAGGGCGCACCCGTGTTTCGCATTCGCATTTTGTATTCGTAGGGGCGAAACTATGTTTTCGCCCGAATTGTATTTTTGCGTTGCATCCGTAGGGGCGGCCTTTATGGCCGCCTTTTTACATAGGCGGAAAATCGGGCAACCACAAGGGTTGCCCTTACGAATGCAAATGCCGGATTTGACTTTTGGGCTGCGGGGGGGGGTATTATTAAGTCAAAAGTCTGCGCCGGAGGCGCATTCGTCCTTTGGCGGAAAAAATCAAAAGTCAAAAGTGAAAGTCAAAAGTAATAACCGTCAAAAATCAAAACCCTAAAGATTTTTGAAAAAATATGTTTGAAAGGCCAAATGAATCGGAAAATGATCAAAGCAATCAAGAAGCAGGCGGCGAAAAATTTGAGCTGACGCCCGAAAAGGAAAAAGAGTTAAGCGATTTAGCTTATGTTTTTATAGACAAAGTTAGGGGCGATGCCGAAGGATTTAACGGGATGGATGGTGCGGATGCCAGCATTTATCTGTTGAATGGCTATAGAGAAAATGGTATGGCGGGTGTTGAAGAAGCGATTTTAAATCTTTTGGATCGGGCAAAATCCAATCCGGCTTATAAGGGAACGCAATTTGAAACCGGCAAACATAATGAAGATTTGGCAAAAGCGATAGTTAGGGAAGGGATAAAGGGATAGAGTAATAAAACAATAAATTAATATTACGGGGGTTGAACCCCTGTAATTTTTTGGTTGGGCGGGGGCGGGGCGGTAAAAGAGGTGATTTTTGCGTTTTTGGAAAATTTATGTTATAATTTTTCTATTATCGTTTGACTTGATTGGCTAAATTTACGTGCAATGGTCTAACCATTGCATTAACAATGGATAGACCATTGCTTTTAACCAATTGCGTAAGTTGAGTCCTCAATAAAGAAGTGATAAGGTGATGAAAAAAATAAAAAACACCAAACAATACGGGTTGGCGCGGGTTTTTATTTTTCCGGCCGCGGGCAAATTCACGGCGGTTTGTTTGGATTTGGATTTGATCGAAGAAGCGGATTCGAAAAGCGAGGCGCTGGCGCAGATAAAAGAGGCGGTGAGCGGATATCTTGCCAACGCGGTTAAAAACAATTTGGACTACGATATTTTGAATCGGCCCGCGCCGAAAAAATATTGGGATTTGTATCGAATTGATAGTTGCGCGGAAAGCGCCAATTTGTGTTTTGCTTAACGCAAGGATTTAGTGCAAAATCAGCCGTCGCAAGGCAAAGCGCATAAGCACCTCCTGATTAAGTTCGCCGCAAGGCCGCGGGGGTTATGGCGGAGAGAATAAAAGGCGCACCACTCTTAATCCTTGTAAAAGCGTCCGGATATTGAATGTCCGGGCGCTTTTTCGTTCTGCGTTTGTATTTTGTATTTGTAGGGGCGATTCTATGTAATCGCCCAGTTTGCGGTTGTTTTTTATTCGTGATGCGGGCGAAAACATAGTTTCGCCCCTACAAATGCGAATGCGAAGGGTTGACAATCGGCGGGCGGCCGGTTTACTATCAAAGCAGACTCGCAAGAGTTGAGTTTGCGCGAAGGGCGCATCCTGCCATTGGCGGGTAAAAACAAAAAATTGAAATTTTTGCGCCAAACCGCCCATTTCGGCGGAAAAATTGAGATTTTTGCACAAATACCATGATGATGGACGAAGGTACCCAAACAGGAACCCCTGTTGCCGAACCGGCCGCTACAACTCCGGAACCGGCGACAACTCAAGATGCTCCGGCGACCGAAGCTCCGGCGCAACCGGAACAAACGCCGGCCGCCTAACGATCGGGCCAAAAAAAACATATCGCGCGCGGTATGTTTCGTAAAAGTTGGATAATTCCAATTTTTTGTTTTCAATCGTTTGTTTTGCCATTTTTCGTGCCTCGGCGCATGGGCGAGCCGATCACGGCGCGAAAGCAAATCAAATAGCGTTAAAGCGGGTCATTCCCGCTTTTTTGCTTGCGTTTTTTGTATTGCACCCGTAGGGGCGGCCTTTATGGCCGCCCTTTTAAAATGCGGGCGACCACAAGGGTTGCCCCTAAAATGCGAATACGGGGATTCGGCAAACCATTGACAAGTAGCAAAAAATTATCTATGCTTTCGCCAGCTGTTTTGTATTGATGGATGGAGGAATCTTTATAAAAATTTCGACATTTAAAGATGTAAGGTTTAAGGCTCGCGGCGGTCCGTGGGCTACAAAATCGGGTGGGAAACTTGAAGTGCTGGTGCGGTTTGATTTTTTTGGTGCGATGGATTTCTTGAATTTTTATCAAAATTCGGGGATTCGCGGACTGCGGTTGTATATCGTAAAAGAGTTGCCTGATGGCGAAGTCGGCGGCGGCGAGTTTCATAAAGTCCGTCAAGAAATATTGATGGTAACCCAAGGCGAGGTTCTTTTTATTATCGAGGATTTGCACGGTGTTAAAAAAGAAATTACTTTAACGCCTGAAACCGGTGTGTTGTTTATCCCGATTTGGATTTTGCACACATATGTCGCAAAAAGACCAGGAAGCGAAATTTTGGTTCTCGCCAACACCGATTTTGATCCGCAAGATCCGGCTACGTATGATTCTTATCCAAAAGAAGAATTCCATTTGTAACCTGATCTTCCGGTTCTTTTTTTATATAAACGCGCGAAGGGCTTCAATTATTCGCCAAATTTGCTACATTCAAAGTGTGTAAAATCTTATTTATTGTTATGGAACAAAATTTCAATCAAAGAGAGGAAAGGACAATTAAATTTTGGAAGGAAAATAAAATTTTTGAAAAGTCGGTGAAGCGTGCCCCTAAACGCAAAAAAGAATTCGTTTTTTACGAGGGGCCGCCCACGGCCAATGCCAAGCCGGGGATCCATCATGTGGAGACGCGGGTGTTTAAGGACATGGTTTGCCGCTACAAAAACATGGCCGGTTTTCGCGTGCCGCGGCGCGCCGGCTGGGACACGCATGGCCTGCCCGTGGAACTGCAGATCGAGAAGAAATTGAATTTGCGCAACAAAAAAGAGATCGAAAAATTCGGCATCAAGGAATTCAACAAAGAATGCCGGGATTCGGTGTTCGAGCAGATCGGCGAGTGGCGCAATTTAACCGAGCGCATCGGCTATTGGCTGGATTTGGACAATCCCTATATCACCTACGACGCCCGTTATATGGAGTCGGTGTGGTTTATTTTGAAGCGGGCTTGGGAAAAGAAGTTGTTGTTCCAGGATTACAAAGTGATCCCTTATTGTTCGCGGTGCGGCACCGCGCTTTCCAGCCATGAAGTGGCGCAGGGTTACCAAAAAGTAAAAGACCCGTCAGTGTTTGTCAAGTTCCGGATATTGAACCCGGAGGTCAAGAACGCGGCGCTGCTGGTGTGGACCACCACGCCTTGGACTTTGCCGGCCAACGTGGCCGCGGCCGTGAATTCGGAAATGGATTATGTGAAAGCCAAGCCGAAAGAAGGAAGCGGCGAAGCGCTGATCCTGGCCAAAAGCCGATTGGAAATATTGGGCGAGGACTATGAGGTTGTTGAGGAAATGAAAGGCCAAAAACTGGTTGGTTTGCGCTACCAGGCGGTTTTTCCGGTCGAGCGCGAATCCGAAAAAACGATCTACAAAGTGATCGCCGCGGATTTTGTGTCGGCGGTCGACGGCAGCGGCATCGTGCATATCGCGCCGGCATTCGGCGCCGAGGACATGGAGGTGATCCGCGGCCAAAACAAGCAGCTGCGGGAAAGCGGCCAACCGGAGTTTCCGGTGATCTTGAATGTTGCCGAAGACGGCGGCTTCACTTTGGAGGTGGCCAAGTGGGCGGGGATGTTTGTGAAAGATGCCGATCCGTTAATAATCAAGGATCTGGAAGCGCGCGGCTTGCTGTTCAAGACCGAGCCCTATGAGCACGATTATCCTTTTTGTTGGCGGTGCAAGACACCGCTATTGTACTATGCCAAAAAGAGCTGGTTCATCAAGATGACCGCGTTGCGCCAAAATTTGCTGGAAAACAACCAAAAGATCAATTGGGTGCCGGCGCATTTAAAGGAAGGGCGCTTTGGCGAATGGCTGCGCGAAGTGAAGGATTGGGCCATCTCGCGCGACCGCTATTGGGGCACGCCTTTGCCGGTGTGGAATTGCGCTTGCGGCAACATTGAAGTCGCCGGTTCTTTGGGCGACCTGCTGGCCAAAAAATATTCGGCAAACCGCTATTTCATCATGCGCCACGGCGAATCGCGCCGCCAGATTAAAAAGGTCTCTTCGTGCTGGCCCGAGGCCGAGCCGCTGCCGCTCACGGAAAAGGGCAAAAAAGAAGTTGCCGCGGCGGCCAAAAAATTGGCCAAGGAAAAGATCGATCTGATCATTGCCTCGGATATCTTGCGGACAAAGGAAACCGCGCAAATTGCGGCGCAGGCAACCGGCGCTAAAGTTGTTTTTGACAAGCGCTTGCGCGAGCACAATGTGGGCGAATTCAATGGCACCGATCCCAAGAATTTTTGGGAATTCGCCAACGCGAAAATTGACCGGTACGCGGCCAAGCCCAAGGGAGGGGAAAGCTTGGTGATGGTGCGCAAGCGGATGTATGAATTTTTGGCCGAGATCGACAAAAAATACCAAGGCAAAACAATTTTGCTGGTGGGGCATGAATTGCCGTTCACGGTTTTGGAGCATACTCTGAAGGGGATATCGCTGCCGGAGATCATCGAAAGCCGCTATTCGGGCAAGATCAAAAGAATTGTCACGGCCGCGGCCAAAAAGATCGAATTCAAGCAGCTGCCATTGAACGATGACGCTGAAATCGATCTGCATCGGCCGTTCATTGATGGCGTCAAGCCGGTTTGCGCCAAATGCGGCGGGCAAATGGCGCGCGCGCCCGAAGTGCTTGATTGCTGGCTGGATTCGGGTTCGATGCCCTTGGCCCAGGCCTATTGGCCCTTTAAAAAAGGCGATTCGCCGGCCAAGCCGGTAAAATTGTTCCCCGCGGATTTTATTTCCGAAGCCATCGATCAGACGCGCGGCTGGTTCTATACTTTGCTGGCCGTGTCCACCACCATGGGGTTTGGCGCGCCCTACAAGAATGTGGTGTCGTTGGGGCATGTTTTGGATCAAAACGGCGAGAAAATGTCCAAATCAAAGGGCAATGTGGTCAATCCATGGGAGATGGTGCAAAAATACGGCGCCGACGCGGTGCGCTGGTATTTTTACACGGTCAATGATCCGGGCGACCCCAAGCTTTATAACGAAAAGGATTTGGAGTTGGCGCAAAAGAAATTTCTGCTCACTTTTTGGAATTGCTATGTGTTCTTGAAAACCTACGCGCCCGCAATAAAAGCGCCGGCGACGATCGCGCCGGTCAATGTGCTGGACAAATGGATCGTGTTGCGGCTTCATTCGGCGTTGGCCGAAATCACCGATTGTTTAGAAAGATATGATATCACCCGTGCCGCCCGCAAAATAGAGGATTTTACGATCAATGATTTGTCGCTGTGGTATGTGCGCCGGTCGCGCCGGCGGCTGCAGCAGCCGCAAAGCCCGGCCGAACTAAATCAGGCGGCCAAGGTTTTTGCCTATATTTTGGCGAATTTGGCCAAAACCAGCGCGCCGTTTGTTCCGTTTTTGAGTGAGGAGATTTGGCAGGGATTGTCGGGAAATGGTTTTTCCAAATCCAAGTCAGTGCATTTGGAACCATGGCCCGCGGCAAATAAAAAAATGATCGATTCGGAATTGGAAAAGCAGATGACGCGGGTGCGCGAACTCACCGCGCTGGTTTTGGCCGAGCGGGCCAAGCATGGCGTGAAAGTGCGCCAGCCGCTGGCCAAGCTTGCGGTCGGCGGCCCTACCTTCGCCAAGGCTACGGCGGGCGAAGAAATAAAATTGGGCGATGAGTTGCGCGATCTATTGGCTGGCGAAGTGAATGTCAAAATCATTGAATTTGATCCGGAGCAAAAAACCGCGGTCGAGATCGATTGGAATATTACGTCTGAATTGAAAGAAGAAGGCAATATGCGCGAAGTGATGCGCCAGATCCAGGAATTGCGCAAAACCGCCAAATTCACCCCGCAAGACAAGATCACCATTTACGTCCAAGCCGAAAGTGAGTTAAGGGCCGCGATCGAAAAACATCGGAAAATGATCGTCAAAGAAACCAAGGCCGCCGCGATTAAATTCGAAAAGCCGGCCAAGCCCGCGGCGCAAATCGAAGTCAAAATTGACGGTGTCTCTTTATGTCTGGGAATTAAGAAATTGTCATCAAAGTTGTTTTAAATTTTGAAACGCTTTGCATTTTGGGGTCTATCCCCGGCGTAATCGCAGGAGTTAGACCCCTTCAATAGCATTTGGATTTGATGATTTCGTAATTATATGGCGAGCGGCATAAATTATTGATAGATAATTTATCTGCCAGGATAACTGAAGGCCTTGAAGAAGAGGATAGAGTTAGCGCGCAGAATAAATTGGTCGGACTTCAAAAAGAAGCGATTGAATTTTTAAAAACCAAAGTTGAGCTTGCGGGTTTAATCGGTGTTAAAGGGGGTGAATATAAATTGCCCGAAAACCAGCCAAACCATATGAATTTGCCGATTCCGGAAGATATGATATCAAGAGAAGAAATCGATTCGATAAATGACGAGATAAACCGCAAAACTGCAGAATTGGTTAATTTACAAGAAAGATTGAAGCAAGAAAAACCCGATAAAGTACAAGATTATATTAAAAAATATGTCGAGCCGATAAAGAGAAATGCACAAGAACAATTGATTAAAAAAAGTAAAAACAAGGACGATATTTTTGCGAATCATAGAAAAACAAATGCGCTTTATGATGGCGCGATTGATTTTTTAAAAAAAATATTATCGCAATCCGGGGATGATGTCGCTAAACCTGATAAAAATAAAGGGCGCTTGGCGGGCTTGAGGAAAGCGATATCCAGATGATTAAGCTATTGGTAAAATGCGGGCAAAAGGCGCTTGCGGCAAGCCGCGGGCGCTTTTTGAATTTTTGATGGGAAATGCTATTATAAAAATACTGAAAAATTTGGTAAAATCAAAATAAGAAGGTGATAATTTTTACCAAGCATTCGCTGTTAAAGTTGCGGCACCGCGGCATATCGAAAGATTTGGTTGTCGCGGCGTTGGCAAGCCCGGATTTTATTTCGGATTCTCGTTGTGGCCGCGCGATATGTTTTAAAAAATTCCGCAAACTTTATTTGAAAGTCGTGTTTAAAAGAGAAGCGGGCGACACCGTTGTTATCACTCAATATTGGGTTGATAAAATCAATTAAATTACTTCCATGAAAATAAATTACGATCCTGTTGCCGACGCTTTGTCAATCACGATAAAAAAAGGCAGGGCGGTCAAAACAATCGAAATCGCGCCCGAAGTTAATCTGGATGTGGATAAATCCGGCAATTTTCTTTATTTGGAAATCATCGGCGCCGGTGAAAAAATCGGCGCAAAACAAGCAAAAGAAATTTTGGCCAAAAATTTGGCTTTGGCCGGTTAATAAACTACCCGGGGCAAAGCCCCGAGGTATTCCGGCGCTCCGCTACGCTGCGCGATCGGAAAAGTTTGATTCCCCGCCATTAATCCTCGGGGCAAATCCCAGGATATTCTGGCGGATGAATAACAAAATATGGAACTTTTTATTTGGTTGGTTATTTTTATTGTTTCCCTCACGGCGCTATTGAAGGCCGCAGGGTGGTTTTCCGCGGGCGCGGTGAAGCTTTTGGGCTACAACGCCAATTCCGGTTTTACCGCGGCGTCGATCGCAGCGGCATTGCCGGAATTGGCGCTGGCGCTGGCGGCGGTGTTGATCGGGCGGGCCGAATTGGCGGTGCCCATCGTGATCGGTTCGTCGATTGCCAATATTTTTTTGGTGGTGGGCGCCAGCGCGGTGGCGGCCAAAAATCTGGCCATCAAGCCCGATTATGTCGATCTGGACGCGCCGCTTTTGGCCGCGGCCTTGGCGATGTTTTGGTTTTGCGGCCGCGACGGTCAGATAGTTTTTAGCGAGGGAATTTTGATGATCGCGGCGTTTTTTTCCTGCGCGGCCTATGTGATTTTCCGCGCTGGCGTCAAGATTTTCACGCCGCGCGACATCGTCACGCCCGGGTTTTTCGTTTCGGCGCGGCGCAATTTGGCCGAATTGGTGGGGGCGCGTTTTAGCCGGGGATTTGTCAAGATTGGCAGCAATAATTTTTTGATTTCATTGGCGGCGGTATTTTTTTCCGCGGCGCTTTTGGCGATAGCCGCGGGCATCGCTTTGGAATCGATAGATGGAATTTCTCAAAAGACCGGAATATTAGCCGTGGTTTTGGCGATGTCGGCGGTGAGCGTGGCCGGCGCGCTGCCGGAGATGCTGTCGAGTTTGCGGATCATCGCGCGAAAACGCTATGAGATTTTGCTGGGCAATGTTTTTGCCGGCACCACGGCCAATATTTTGCTGGTGGCCGGGATCGCGGCTTTGTTCGGGGATTTGCCGCTGGGAGCCGAGGCGCTGGATTTGGGTTTGCCGTTTTTGGTCGCGGCCGCCGGAGTGTTGACAGTGTCGAGCTTTTCGCGCAAAATCAATGCTGGCGAAGGCATGATCTATTTGTTTTTGTATTTATTGTTTTTGGCCAAATTATTTAATTTATTCTAATTATAAAAAATATGAACAACGGAACATCTGTCGGCGGGGAATCGCCCACCGGCCCCACAAATTTGAACCAAGGGTCAAAACCCGGGTTTACGCCGCGTTCCAGTTATGGTGAAAAGCCCAGAGGATTTTTTGAAAGTTTTTTCGGAAGCCGGAGGCAATCCGATATTAAAGCCGGGAAATTCCAAACCGCAGCCAAGAAAATGGAAGCTGAAAAAGCAAAAAAGTATTTTGATGGCGGCGTGACTAAATTAAAAACAATCGGCCCGGCGCTTGGTCCGACTTTTGGGAAAATATCAGGAGCGGATTCCCGCGAAGCGATTGGCAAGGGTTTGGGGCAGATGTTCGGCGTGAGGCAGTCTGATGAAAAAATAAAATTGGAAACAGTAAAAGAGGTTTATAAAGCCTTGGATAGAGGCGATTGGGGACGCTTCAAAGACCAAAAATTGGCAAAAACATTAAGAACCGATTCCGGCAGAAGAGAAGCATTTAAGCGGTCATTAAGAGATCTTGATCCAAGAATTAAGGGTTAGCTAATTTTTAAAAAGCGATAATGAGCAAATTCGTTAAAATTTTAATTGTTTTCACTTTGGTGCTGGCCGCGGTGGGCTATGGTTTTTGGCGCAAAAACATCTATTCCAAAGAAGAGTTGAAGTTGGAAATCATCGGTCCCAAGGAAGCGCAGTTGGGCCAAGAGGTGGAATATGTGGTCAAATACAAGAACAACGGCGAATTCCGTTTGGAAAATCCCAATTTAATGTTTGAGGCGCCGGAATTTTCCATTAAAGACGATAAAATTTACGCCAAGGAAGCCATTGAATCCGACAAGCTGGGCGGCACAATCTACCCGGGCGAAGAGCGAAGTTTTTCCTTTAAGTTCCGGATGGTGGGCAAAGCCGGCGACGCCAAGATCGCCAAGGCGACGCTCACCTATCAGCCCAAAAATTTGAGCGCGCGTTATGAATCAAACACCACGGCCACCACGGTGATGCAAGAGGTGCCGCTGGATTTGGACATGGATTTGGCATCGACCGTGGAGGCGGACAAAAGTTTTCACTTTAAAATTAATTATTTTTCCAACGTTGACTGGCTGCTCACCGATTTGCGGGTGAATGTTGATTATCCGGCCGGCTACGCGTTTTTTGAATCCAGTCCGAAATCATTTGACAAAAACGAATGGAATGTGCCGGTGTTGAACAAAAATCAATCCGGCATCATTGACATTACGGGCCAGCTTTCCGGCGAATTGGGCGAGGGCAAAGTTTTTCGGGCGCGCATCGGCATGTGGAAAGACGGGCAGTATGTGCCGTTAAAAGAGATTGAAAAAGGCGCTAAGATCGTCAAGCCCACGGTGGCCATCCGCCAAACGATCAACGGCGACGCCAATTACACGGCCAAGCCCGGCGAGTGGCTTCATTATGAAATTTATTACAAAAATATCAGCGACAAAGAGCTCTATAATCTGGTGCTTTTGGATAAGCTGGAAGGCGATTTGTATGATTTTTCCACGACTAAATCCGATACCGGCAGTTTTCAGTCGGGCGACAGTTCCGTGGTTTTTGATTGGAAGCAAAACAACCAGCTGGCCTATTTGGCGTTGATGGAAGAGGGCAAGGTGGAGTTTTGGATAAAATTAAAAGATGATTTGAGCCGCCTTGGCCAGCCGGAGCTCACCAACCGCGTAATGATCGGACCGGCGCGCGAAGATTTTGTCACTAAAATAAGTTCCAAGCTTGAATTGGCGCAAAAAGCGTTTTATAACGATGAGATATTCGGCAATTCCGGACCGATGCCGCCGCAAGCCGGAACGCCGACAACCTACACCATCACTTGGCAGGCGAAAAATTATTATTCAAGCGTGAAGGGAGTGGCGGCAAAAGCGGTGTTGCCGCCCGAAGCGCAATTTATTGCCGGCAAGATCTTCCCCGAAGACCAGGCCGGCCGGCTGGCTTATGACGAAGCGAGCCGAGAGATAACTTGGATGCTGGGCGACATGACCGCGGGTCAGGGGCTGGTTTCCAACCCGTTGAATGTTTCCTTCCAGGTGGCGGTGACTCCCATGAATTCGCAGGTTGGCGGCACGGCCGGGATTATCGGCCAAGCCGCGATCAAAGGCAATGACAGCTGGACCGAAACCGTGCTGGAATCGATTTCGCCGGCCGCAGATACCGCGTCGCTTTCCGACATTGGCGCAGGACAGAATAGTGGCATCGTGCAACCCAAAACAAATTAAAAATTAAAAAGTAAAATTTAAAAACGACAATTAAAAATTAAAAATTAAATTTGCTAATTTCCAAATTTTAAACTTCATTTTTCATTTTTCGTTTTTATTTTTCATTTGGAACGTGGATTACTTGCAGAATATCATTTCATTGGCCAAGAGGAGGGGGTTCGTGTTTCCGTCGTCGGAGATCTACGGCGGTTTTGCGGCGGTTTACGATTACGGCCATTACGGGACTTTGCTGAAAAACAACATCCGCGACGCATGGTGGAAGCACATGGTGCAGCTGCGGGGCGACGTGGTCGGGCTTGATTCGGCGATCTTTATGCATCCCACGACTTGGAAGGCTTCCGGGCATGTGGACAGTTTTGACGATCCGCAAGTGGACTGTAAGAAATGCAAAGCGCGCTGGCGCGCCGACCACATCTTGGAGCAGTTTGATATTAGCGCCGATAAGCAGCCCTTGGAATTCATCAACGCCGAATTGGAAAAATTGCGGCTGGATAAAAAATTAAAATGCGCCAATTGCGGCTCAACCGACATGACACCGGCAAAGCGCTTCTCCTTGATGGTGAAATCAAATTTGGGATCGCCCACCGACGCGCTGAGCGAGGAAAACGTGGTTTATTTGCGGCCGGAGACCTGCGGCGGCATTTATCTGGAATACAAAAATACGGTTGATACCACGAGGGTGAAATTGCCGTTTGGCATCGCTCAGGTGGGTAAAGCGTTTCGCAACGAGATTGTCGCGCGGCAGTTTGTTTTCCGCACCCGCGAATTCGAGCAAATGGAAATGCAATATTTTTTGCACCCGGCGCGAATGAAAGAAAAATATGAAGAATGGAAAAATACCCGTTGGCAATGGTATTTGGAATATGGCATGGATGGGAATGAAATACGCTGGTACAAGCATGAAAAATTGGCCCATTACGCTTCCGAGGCCTATGACATTGAATATAATTTCAAAGCGCTGGGCGGTTATAAAGAGGTGGAAGGCATTCACGCGCGCGGCGATTGGGACTTGAGCCAGCATTCCAAGTTTTCCGGCCAGGATTTGAGCTATACCGATCCGCAAACCGGCGAAAAGTTTATCCCGCACATCATGGAAACATCGGTGGGGTTAAACCGTTTGTTTTTTATGTTTTTGGACAAGGCCTATCGAGAGGAAGAGGTTAATGGCGAAAAGCGCGTGGTGTTGAAATTCGATAAGCGGCTTGCTCCAATTAAAGTCGCGGTGTTCCCGTTGTTGAAAAACAAACCCGAATTGGTGGCCAAAGCCCGTGAGATTTACGAAACATTACGGCAAGATTTTATGTGTGAATTTGATGACAGCGGTAATATCGGCAAGCGCTACCGCCGCCAAGACGAGATCGGCACCCCTTATTGTTTGACCGTGGATTTTGATTCGCTGGAGCAAGACGACATCACCGTGCGCGACCGCGACACCATGGCCCAAACCCGCGTCAAGATCGCCGACCTGCCGGTTTATTTGCGCGATAATTTGAAAAAATAAATGGAGATCAAAGAATTATTAAAACAAGGGCAAGCGATCTGGGGTGGTCAAAAATTAGATTTGCCGCAAGTTATAATCCGGATGGGTAAGGTGTTTGGCGATATTTGCAAATACGCGCGCAATGAAAGACCGACTGACGCGCAAAACGAGGCGGAGTTGAAAAAAGAATTGGGTAATGTTATCTTTTCCGCCATCCGCTGGTGCGACGATTTGGGCTATGACCCGGAGGAGTGTATCGGTCTTGCCATTGAAGCCCAAAAGGATTATCCAAAATCATAATATCGAATATCGAAATCCGAAACAATATCAAATATCAAAATTAAAATGTTCAAAACGGAATTCCGTTTCGGTTATTCGAAAATTAGAAAATTGGAATTTGTTTCGATATTCGGATTTCGATATTCGGATTTTGCGAAAATATGTATCAGAAATTTAATTTACCTAACGGCTTGCGGTTGATCACCGTGAATTCGCAGAACACCGACACGGTGACGGTTTTGGCGCTGGTGGGGACCGGTTCGAAATACGAGACCAAAGAGATTAACGGCATCTCTCATTTTTTGGAACACTTGCAATTTAAAGGCACCCAAAAACGGCCCACGGAAATGGAGATCTTTTCTTTTATTGATTCGCTGGGCGGGGTTTCCAACGCGTTCACATCGCGAGATTGCACCGGTTATTACGCCAAAGCGCAAAAAGACAAATTCGAAGACATATTTGATTTGATCGCCGATATTTTTTTGAATTCAACTTTGCCGACGCAAGAAATTGAAAAAGAGCGGGGCACGATTATTGAGGAATTGAAAATGTTCTATGACCATCCGATGCGTTATATTTGGACTGTTTGGAACAATGTTTTGTATGGCGACCAGCCGGCCGGATGGGATATTGCCGGCACGATCGACACGGTAAAAAAAATTCGCCGCGAGCAGTTGCTTGATTACCGGCATTCGAATTACGCGGCGCAAAACACGATCGTTTGCGTTTCGGGAAATTTTGATAAAAACAAAGTTCAAGAATTGGTAAAAACTTATTTTGGCGGGTTTGCCAGCAAGCCGCCGGTAAAAAAAGCCGCGGTGGACGATTCACAAAAACAGCCTCAAGTTTTGATCTATAAAAAAGACACTGATCAAACTCAAATCGCGCTGGGGGTGCGGGCGTTTAATTTTTTTCATCCAAATCGTTACTCAATGGAATTATTAGATATTATTTTAGGTGGAATGGCATCGTCACGATTGATGGAGGAAGTGCGGTTTAAGCGGGGGCTGGTCTATGACGTGCATACCGAGCTGGCAATGGATGCCGATGCCGGTTCGTTGGCGGCCACCGCCAATTTGGACAGCGCGCGTTTGGATGAAGGGATTAAGGTGATTTTGAACGAGTTTAAAAAGATCCGCGAAGCAAAAGTGAGCGCGGCCGAATTGCGGCGCGCCAAAGACAATTATATCGGCAAGAGCGCCATTGTGCTGGAATCGTCGCACGCCAAAGGGATGTTTTATGCCGAACAGGAATTGCTGGAAAGCAAGGTTTTGGAACCCGAAGAGATCTATGAAAAGATCGAAAAAATCACGGTCGAGGAGATTCAAGCCGCGGCTCAAGATATTTTTTTGCCAAAAAATTTAAATTTGGCGGTAATCGGGCCATACGAAGACAAATCGCGATTTGAAAAACTGCTCGAAGGCGCGTTATAATGAAGTAATATGTTTGGAATAAGCGATGCAAAAAAAACAATTGATATTTCATGGGGCGCGATCGTCAAAATCGGGTTGGCGCTGGCGATCGGCTGGGCGCTGTTTTTGGCGCGCGACGTGCTTTTGCTGGCGTTTTTTGGGTTGATAATTTCCACGCTTTTTAATCCGGCCATCGATTTGTTGGAGAAGATCAAGATTCCGCGCACCGCCGGCGTGCTGTTGGTTTATTTTTCAATGTTGGGGCTGATCGGATCAATGATCTATCTGGCGGCGCCGCTGTTTGTGGTGGAAACCCAGCAATTGGGGCAGTTGTTCCCGACCTATTTTGAAAAAGTGGCGCCGGTGATGTCGGGAATGGGGTTCGCGATTTTTCAAAATATGGACGCGTTCGTGGCCGCGGTGCGCGATTGGATGGTGGGCGCGTCGTCATCGATTATCGGCTCGCTGGCCGCGGTGTTTGGCGGGATTTTGGCTATGGTCACGGTGTTCACCGCGGCGATGTTTTTTTCATTGGAAGAAGGCGGCGTCAAGCGGTCGATCGCGTTGATCGTTCCCAACGGGCATGAGAAAACCGCGCTGGCATGGTGGGATCGCGCGCAAGTGAAAATCTCGGGATGGTTTATGGCGCGGTTTGCCGGCATGCTGGCCGTGGGGGTGTTCACTTCGCTGGCATGCTGGGCTTTGGGCGTGCGCTACCCGATTTTTTTGGGGTTTGTGGCCGGCATTGCCGATATCGTGCCGTTCATTGGGCCGTTGTTCGCGGGCGCGTTGATCGCCATGGCGGGATTGCTGGATTCGTGGCAGGTGGCGGTCTTGGCGGTGGCGTTTTTCACATTGATCCAGCAAGTGGAAAACAATATAGTGATCCCGTTATTGTCGAAAAAATTCATCGAGTTTCCGGCGATTTTGGTGTTGTTGTCGTTGTTGGTGGGCGACGCGCTTTGGGGATTGGCGGGCGCGATTTTGGCGATTCCGATGTTTGGCTTGTTGTATGACTTTGTCCATGATTATTTGATAAAAACGAAAAAGATCGGCTGACGGGTGGCGCTTAATTGTCCAGGCATTTATTCTCCCTTTGGAAAAGGGAGTACCCGTAGGGGGAGGGATTTGAATTTTAAGAAAAATCCTCTGGCGCGATTACGCGCCACCTCCTTTACGAAAGGAGGAATGACTATCGCCGATCCCGCAAAAGCGGGGTCTTTTGCCAATAAGGCAAGTTTGTGATAAAGCAAAATTATGAATTCAAAATATTACATTACCACCACGCTGCCCTATGTGAACGCCAAGCCGCACATCGGTTTCGCGCTGGAGATCATTCAGGCCGATGTTTTGGCCCGCTGGCAAAAAGGTTTGGGCAAGGAAGTTTTTTTCAATACCGGCACCGATGAGCATGGACTGAAGATCTACCAGCGGGCGTTGGAGCTGGGCAAGACTCCCCAAGTTTATTGTGATGAATCGGCTCAGCCGTTTTTGGCGTTGAAAGAAAAGCTTGGCCTGTCGTTTGATAACTTCATCCGCACCACCGACGAGCATCATGTGAAAGCCGCGCGGGAATTTTGGAAGCGTTGCGCGAAAAACGGCGATATCTACAAAAAGATATACAAAGCCAAATATTGCGTGGGGTGCGAGCTGGAAAAAACCGATTCGGAGTTAAAAGACGGAAGATGTCCCATCCATCCCAATAAAGAGATCGAGATTATCGAAGAAGAAAATTATTTTTTTAAATTTTCCAAATATCAAAAACCATTGTTGGATTTTTATGATACCAATCCTGGTTTTGTGTTGCCCGAAGGCAGGTTTAACGAAATTAAAAGTTTTGTCGCCGCCGGGCTGCAGGATTTTTCCATTTCGCGCCAAAAAGAAAAAATGCCCTGGGGCATTCCGGTTCCGGAAGACGTTGGCCAGGTGATGTATGTTTGGTTTGACGCGCTGGTGAATTATATTTCTTGCCTTGGTTGGCCGGATGATGAAAAGCGGTTTACGGATTTTTGGGGGACAAAAGAAAACCGCAACGCGATTCAGGTGGCCGGCAAGGACAATTTGCGCCAGCAGTCCGCGATGTGGCAGGCGATGCTGATGTCGGCCGGGTTGCCCTGTTCAAAGCAGATTTTCATTCATGGATTTATCACTGCCAACGGCCAAAAAATGTCCAAATCGCTGGGCAATGTGATTGATCCGGCCGAATTGGTGGATAAATATGGCGTCGACGCGACGCGTTATTTTATGTTGCGCGAATTGCCGCCCGACGAAGACGGCGATTTTTCCTATGCCAAATTCGAAGAGCGCTACAACGCGGACTTGGCCAAAGGCATTGGGAACCTGGCCGCCCGAGTGACCACGATTGCCAAAAAAATCAACGCGCGAATTTCGAATGGATTGGATATTAATTTGGAGATTAAAACAGAGATCGAAACCGCGCGAAAAACCGTTGGCGCCTCGCTTGAAAATTATAAATTCAACGAAGCTCTGGCCGCGATTTGGAAACTGATAAACTTTGGCGACAAATTCATCGAAAAAACCCAGCCATGGAAAACCAATGACGCCGCGTCGGTGGGCGATTTGCTGTTTGCGCTGGCGCAAATTTCAAAAATGCTGGCGCCGTTCTTGCCCCAAACCAGCCAAAAGATCGACGATCTGCTGGCGGGAACGACTGCCGGCATCTTGTTCCCGCGCCTTGACTCAAAGGGATAATTTTTGTATATATTTAAATATAGCTGAAGTTATATTTAAACTATATTTAAATATAACTTTATGGATTTGGCGGATATTTTTACCAAAATGGCAAAATCGACCGGGAGAAATAATTTTTGGTTTAGTTTTTACTTTAGCCCTCAAAACCTGGGAATTTTTCGCTTGCGCAAAATATAAATAATTATTTGTAAAAAATAAAAAAGCAAACGGCAAATTCTCAGGCAATGAGATTTTTTGTTTTTAAAACGCTCGTTGCCTCGCAGGTCATTAAAAACTCGGAGGATTGTTATGATGGATTTATCAGATTTGGATACAAACCGAGCCAGATTGTTGGGTTTAAATTGCGGAAAAATGTATGCGAACGTGATTTTCTGCCGTTCTTTGAACGAAATAGGCGGTTGTTTGACGCTTCCTTGGTCGGCAAACGGCAATGTCGCGGCTGCAATAAAAATTTTGGGTTTTGATCCCAAAAGCGCAAGATATCAGGTGGAATTTATTGTTTCTCCGACTCCGTTGGCTGACGGATATTTTAATTTAATCGCCATCAAAGTTATGTCGGAATCCGGTGGCCAAGGAGGGACCTCGCTTGAAGAAATTATCGGTAATTTTATGATGTCTGAATGGAGGAGAATGGGAATCGAGTTTGAGCATCTTTGTAAAAAACCAAACGGTGGAAAAAAGAAAGTTGGTTTTATTTTCGGCGAGAAAAATGGTTTGCTTATGGTGGCAAGCACATGGATACTCGCTTGACAGGTTGGAGCATTTTCCAGCCTTTTTATTTTTCCCGAATGGTTCACTTTTTATGCGATCGCATAAAAAATGATCTATTTTGAGATGGCATGAGAATAATGTTTGATTTTATGGACTTTTTTATTTTTGTTTTATATAATTAATGAAAGCAAATTTATGGAATCAACCAACATTCAATATGTCGCGCAAGCGTTAAAAGAAGGGAAAAGCAAAGAAGAAATTTACCAAAATCTCTTGGGACAAGGTTTGAGTTTGGACCAAATTGAATATGTTTTTTTGAGCGCCACCACCGGCGAAGAGGTCAAGGAAGAAGCGCAGAAAAAAACCATCCGCGTGGTGGCCACGATCGGCGCGATCTTGATCGGTTTGGGAATATTTTCGTTTATCGCGGCCAATTGGCAGGAAATGACTCGCGTGGCGAAAATGGCCACGATACTTTTGTCGATGGTTTGCGTGGACGCGCTCGGCTGGCTGTTGCTCAAGCTGGCTAAATTGGAAAAGTCCGGCGAAGCCATGTTGTTTCTGGGATCGATAATATTTGGCGGCGCGGTGTTTTTGGCGGCGCAGATGTTTAATACCCGGGTTTATTGGCCCGACGGATTTTTGTGGTGGGCGTTGGGGGCTTTGGCCGCGGGTTGGGTGTTGGAAATCGCGTCGATTCGCTGGTTGGCGATTTTTGCCGGATTTGTGGGCCTGGTTTGGTATCCGTTCGGCCTTTTTTCTCGCGATATATACCATCCTTTGTTTTTAACACCTTGGCTGTTGTTGTTGGTGGCCGGGATAATTTTTATTTGCGCCGGCGGCAATTTGCGGCGTTGGTTTTTGCGCGAGTCGCCGGACCGTTTTTAATTTTAAAAAATAATAATAAATCCGATGGATTCTTTGATGGTCATAATTCTTTTATATTTGGGCGGAGCTGCGGTGGTGATTTTCGCGATCGCGGCGATCATTGGGGCTTTTTTGCGCCAAAAAACCCGGCGCGCCAAAGAATTTGGCGCAAGAAGCTGGTATTTACAAATCGCGCTTTCGCGGGAAGACGCGATGAGCCAGTGGTTTTTGGTTTTGGGCGGATTGGCGTTGGCAAACGCGATTTGGGCGATCAACAACAATTTCGATGGGCCGCTTTCATGGCGCGCCATATTGATGGTCGCGGTTTTAATTTTTGCCGCGATCGCTTATTGGTGTAAATCGGTTTATGCCGCCGCGATCGCGATTGTTGGGTTTTTGGTCTGGTGGCCGGCGCAGGCCATGGAGTGGCAGAAAGCGAACACGATGATCGCGGCAATTCCGGCGGGATTGGCGTGGTTGGCGATTTTGCTGTATGTTGCCGGCTTTTGGCAAACGCGGTTTGCGGCATGGAAGAGGTTTGCCATGGTTTATTTGGTGGTGGGCTTGCTGGTTTTGAATTTTTTTATTTTTTTGTTTTCAAGCCGATTGGGACTTGAAATGTTGTCGGAGCTAAATTCCGAACCGGAGCTGTTTATTTCCAGCAGCGAACAAAATTTTATCGTTATGTTTGCCATTGGATTTTTAACCTTGGCGGCGATTGGTTATGGTTGGTATAAAAAATTTATCTTGGAAAAAGAGGCGATTGCCGCCGTGGTTTTGTTTTTGCTTTTTGGGGCGATCTTGGTCTCGCCGCCTCAGGAAACGATGGCTGGTTATCGGCAATTGGCTCCGGCCGGCATCGCTTGGGGCGCGATTTTTAATTTCACGCTTTTTGCTGAAATACTAGGGGTGATCTTTGCCGGATATTGGCGCCGGGAAGTTTGGATGGTGAACTTTGGCGCGGTTTTGCTGGTTTTATTCATCGCGTTTAAATATTTTGACTGGTTTTTTAATTCCATTGATAAGAGCGCGTTTTTCATTTTCGCGGGGATTTTGCTCTTTGGAATCGGATGGGCGATGGAGCGCGGCCGACGGTATTTGTTGCGGTCGATTGGTTCGCAAATTAACCAAGAAACAAAAATATGATCAAAAACTTGCCCCAATGGGTTAAATTCGCGATGGCGATCGTTGCCCAATTGGCGATTGTTTTTGGGTTGATTTTCGTCAGCGCGTCGGTTTTGATTAGCGGGGTTGAAGTCGTTTTGCCGATCGAGCCGGTTGATCCGCGCGATTGGATCCGCGGCGATTATATCACGGTGGATTATTCGATTTCCCGGATCGATAAAAAGATTGTTGGTAGCCAAAAATTCGAGAACAATAAAACGGTTTATGTCTCGTTGGAAAAACAAGGTGATGTTTGGAGTGCGGTCGCGGTTTCTTCCAAAAGGCCAGCGGGCGGCGTGTTCATCAACGGGGCGGTGAAATACGCAAGATATAGCGGCGATTTGCAAATTACCTACGGTATCGAAGATTATTTCATTCCCGAAGGCAGCGGCGCTGATTTGAACCAGCAATTGACCAAAAAAGACGCGTTCGCGCGCGTGGTCGTGGACAAAAACGGCAACGCGGTTTTGAAAGAAATATTTTTTAAAAATAAGTAAAACGGCCTTGACGGATGAGGGGGAAGGTGGTAGATAATAATCATCATCATTAGAAAAAAAGCAAGATCATGGAAAATCAAGGGCGACAATTAAATAGCTTTATGTTGTTGGTCGGCCTGGTCCTTATTATTAAGGAGGGTCTTTTGTTTGGCAGAAGTTGAAAAAAAGAAAAACAACATCGCAAAACAAAAGACCCTTCTCCGGAAGGGTTTTTAGTTGTTTAACAATTCAAAATTGGATAATAGTTTCCACCGGATTGGGTTTATTAGAAATGAATTTAATCCGGTGGAAACTATGGATATGGGATGGCTTGAATTGCCCGATTATTCCGAAAGAAGTGAACGACCAGAGGGAAAAACAAATTTTGGCGGTGTTGAGCAGCAAAAATATCCGCCTAAAAAAAGCAAAAAAGCGGGAGGGGTGTAAATAATGTTAGAAATTGCGGAAATTGAAATAAAACCATTTCAAGAAGAAGAATTAATATCCCTGCATGGAAGGGAAAAATTTGTAAACCATGGTGGTGTTAAAAGCGGTAATCTAAGACAACCTATTTTGTCGCGGTTGGACATTCTGCTTTCCGAACCATTGCACAAATGCGGATAGGCCCATTTATTCTTTAAGTGGGCGTTTTTTTATACAAAATTGAAAAATGGTTAAAAATGAGATAAAATCAAAAAATACGAGAAATGAACTAAAATTTACAGGGGTTTATCCTCTGTGATTTTAATTTTTTGGAAAAATATGGAAAATCAGGAAAATCAGGAATATAAAATTCCAAAGGGAAAAAAGGCGGTGTTCGTGGGGCGGTTTCAGCCGCTGCATAACGGCCATTTGGAGGCGATTAAGTGGGTTGTCGGGCAAACCGGCCAGATCAAGATTGCGATCGGGAGTATGCAGGAATTCGGACAGATGGATAATCCGTTGACTTATAATGAACGCAAAGAAATGCTTGAGGCGGCGCTGGCCGAAGCCGGCATCAAGGATTGCGGAATTCATGGATTGCCGGATTTTAATAATGATGTTGCTTGGATTAAAAAATTGTTAGAGATCACCGGTTTGAAGGCTGAGGAAATCGTGTTGGTGTCGTTAAACGATTGGGTCAAAAGCTGTGCTAAAAAGATCGGCATCGAAGCTGCCGACCAGCCGGTTTTTTGCGATAATTTGTCGGCGACACAGGTGCGCCAAACTATGGCCGCGGGTTTTGACCGGGAAAAATTGGTGCCGCCGGCAGTGGCGAAACATCTAAAAGAAAATGGCGGCGACAAGCGGATTGTCGAGGCGCAAACTTTGCCCGAAGATAAAATTGTTGAATTTGTTAAAAATAATTTGGCAAATGCCGGATTGGCGCGGCCGGTGTTGGGGGTCTCGGGCGGAATTGATTCGGCGGTGATGGCGGCGATTTTGCAACGCGCTTTTGGCAAAAAGCCGGTGTTTGTTTGGATGCCGTTTGTGCGGTCTTGCCCGTTTGGCAAAAATGTGGCGCGATTGGAAAAAGCTTTCAAGATCAAAGTTGAAAAGATATTTTTGGATAAAACCATCCAGACATTCGCCAAAGCGTTGCCGGGAGGCGGCAACTTGGTTTATGGCAATTTAAAACCCCGCTTGCGCATGGCCGCGCTTTATTATTTTGCCAATCTCAAAAAAGGGATGGTGATCGGCACCACCAACCGCACCGAATTGGAGATCGGCTATTTCACCAAATACGGCGATGGCGGAGTGGATATCGAGCCGATCGCGGATTTGTTTAAAAGCGAGATCTATGCCATGGCCAAGCGTTTGAAAGTTCCAACCGAGATCATCGAAACCGCGCCCACGGCGGCGTTGTGGCCGGGGCAAACCGATGAAAAAGAATTGGGATTGAGTTATTTTCAATTGGATACGGCGCTGAAATTATTGGCGCAAGGATTTTTACCCGACGAGGTTTGCCGCTTGGCCAACATTGATCCAAAAAAGATGCAAAAAATTTTGGACCGCAAGAAGAAAAACATCCACAAGTTTTCAATGCCTCCGGTTTTAAAGTTAAAAGAGAAATAGATTTAAAGAATATCGAATGTCGAATTTCGAATATCGAAACAATATCGAAGTTCGAATTTTAAAAATTTTAAGATAAATTGAGAGCGTTGGATAATTGATTTCGCGGACTATTTTAAACTTGACGAATCCGTGGAAATGGCAAAATTCGGCAATTATTCAACGCTCTAAAATTCCGTTTTTGTTTTAAAATTATGAAATTTATTGATACTCATTGTCATCTTAATCTTGCCGAGTTTGAAAATGATCGCGAGGCGGTGATAAAAAATTCCCTTGAGCGGGGGATTTTTCCGATAAACGCGGGCGTGAATTACCAATCGTCGAAAGCCGCGGCGGAAATTGCCGAAAACCACGATGGGGTTTGGGCGGCGATCGGCTTGCATCCGGGAAACATCAAAGATCCGGCCAAAGTTGATCCGGCCGATGCCTTGCCGGAAAATATCCGTGAAACCGGTTTTAATTTCCAATTATACGAAGAATTGGCGCAGTCCAAAAAAGTGGTGGCGGCCGGCGAAATCGGCTTGGATTATTTCTACAAGCCCAAAACCGAAAAAAAATTCCAGGAAATGAAAGTCCGCCAAATCGAAGTTTTTAAAAATCAATTGGATTTCGCGCGGGCGATGAAGTTGCCGGTGATGCTCCATTGCCGGGCCGCGCATGGCGATCTAATCAAGATTTTGAAGAATGATTTTACCAAAAACGGAAAGATTGATGGCGTGGTTCATTGCTTTACCGGCGGCTTGGCCGAGTTGCGCGAATATCTTGAATTGGGACTGCGTATCGGTTTGGACGGCATAATATTTAAGATGGATCTTGACGAGGCGATCAAAAATATCCCGCCGGCCCGGCTCTTGCTGGAAACCGACTGCCCTTATCTGACGCCGCCTCGCGTTAGCGAGGCGAGCCTCGCCGCTGGCGGGCCGCCGCCGCTTACCGGCCGCAACGAGCCGCGAAACATCAAGATTATTGCCCAACGCGTGGCCCAAATCCGCCGCCAGCCCCTTGAATCGATTGCCGCGATCTCAACCCAAAACGCCCAAGAATTGTTCGGCATAGAAATAATGTAATTTGTGTGAGTAGTTTGTGGTTTGGAATCAAAATCAAAACCGCTTTAAAGCGGTTTTGATTTTGATGCGGAGGGAGCGGGATTCGAACCCACGGACGGCTTTAAGACCGTCAGAGGTTAGCAACCTCTTGCAATGCCACTATGCGATCCCTCCTTCGTTAAAACTGCGGAGGGCAAGCCCTCCATTGGGTTGGACAATTCAGATATTACCTTTAAAATTGGCGTTGGTCAATGGATTTGGTATAATACGGACGAAGGTTGGTTTGATGTAAAAAATAAAAATATGAGCAAAGAAAAAGGTTTGAGTATGGAGGAGGCGTATATGCAAGACCATCCCGAAATCAATGAGGCATATTTACATGCTACGAATATAGGCGAAACGCCGGAAGATAAAAAAAATCCTCTTAAAATATATGCCGGACAAAAAAAGGCGGCAATTAAAGATTGGTTGTTAAAAGGAGCGTCAAGTAGCAGGGATTGGTTGAAGAGAAGAGAAATTGAATTGGTATCCGGCGAGAAAGTTCCGGTGGGAGAAAAAATAGATGATATTATGGCAAAATACGAAGGTGCAATTTGTGAGGTGGTAAATAATACAAAAAAAGAAGCAAACGATTTAAGAGAATCATATAAAAGAGGCAAATCTCATATCGCGGGGCATGCGGTAGTGTTTGGTTTGAGGCTCGCCGAATGGGGGTGTAAAAAGCAGTTGGATATTTTGAGTGATGTTTTTGACGAAGTTAAAGAAACTTATAGAGGCGGAGGGGCTTTTGATAAAATTAAAAGAGGCGTGGAATTTGCTTCCAGGGTACGCGAAATAGCAAAAGAAGCGAAATTTACTTCCCAAGCCAGCCAGGTAATATCCGGTTTGTTTGTTGACGATAAAGAAGCCAATCCGCAGCCAATGGAAGCGGTAAAAAGGTTGGCTAACGTACTGACGCAGGGTTAATTTAATGCCGCGATAACAATTAAAAATATGCTTATGAATTTGCAAATTTTTAAAGATGATATTCAAAAAGCGGGTTTTTCCAAAGAGGGCTTGGATTTTATTAATATGATTGTTGATACCGCGATTAAAAGGGGAGATGAAAGATTAAAAAAAGAAGAACGCGACGAGATTGTGGCGGTGATTGATTTGGAGATAGAAAACGCCAAACTTGAAGCCGGTACAAAAAAACAAATTGTTGGTGTTTTGGATGAATTTGCAGATAACATCGAGGAGGCGATTGTGGCGGCGATTGGAGAGATTGAGGCATTGGAGGAAAAACCGCCGGCGGGTAATTAAATGCAAAATACTATTGCAGGGGTCTAACCGCCTGCGATTACACGGGGGTTAGACCCCGAAATGCGAATGCGGCAAGACAAAATGGGAAAAGGTGAAGAAATTATCAAGGGGTTGGGGGCGGCGGAAGTCGAGGCCAAGTTGAAGGCCGGCGGCTACAATGAATTGCCCTCTCAAAAGCCGCGCCATTTTGGCGCGGTGTTGGCGGGCGTGTTGCGCGAGCCGATGCTTTTTTTGTTGTTTGCCGCGGGCGCGGTTTATTTCTTTTTGGGCGATATCGGCGATTCGTTGATGCTTTCGGCGTTCGTGGTTTTTATTATCGGGATAACTTTTTATCAGGAGCGCAAAACCGAACGGGCGCTGGCGGCGCTGCGCGATCTTTCCAGTCCGCGGGCGTTGGTGATCCGCGACGGCGTTCAAAAACGGATCGCCGGCCGGGAAGTGGTGGCCGGCGATATCATTGTTTTGCGGGAAGGCGACCGCGTGCCGGCCGACGCGGTGGTGCTTGAAGCGGTGAATTTATCGGCGGACGAATCGCTTTTGACCGGCGAATCGCTGGCGGTGTCAAAGTCGGCTTGGGACGGAAAATCAAATATCGACAATCAAAAATTAGAAGGCGATGATTCTTTGTTCGTGTATTCGGGAACATTGATCACGCGCGGGCATGGATTGGCGCGCGTGGCGGCGATCGGTTTGGACATGCGCATGGGCGCGATCGGCAAATCGTTGCAAAGCATCAAGGAAGGCGAAACTTTGCTTAAAAAAGAAACCGGCCGCTTGGCCGGCATTTTTGGAATTATCGGTTTGGTCCTTTGCGTTTTGGCGTCGGTTTTTTATTTTTTGCTGGAGGGAGACGCGCTGGCCGGAATTTTGTATGGCCTCACCATCGGCATGTCGATGCTGCCCGAAGAATTTCCGGTGGTGACCATGATATTTTTGGCGTTGGGCGCGTGGCGCATCTCCAAACGCAAGGTGATCACGCGCAACACCGCGGCCATCGAATCGCTGGGGGCGGTGGAGGTGCTTTGCAGCGACAAAACCGGCACTATCACTTTAAACCAGATGCGCTTAAAACAAATTGCCTTTGGCGGCAAAACCATTGATTTGGGCGATTATGATGGCGACGGGGCGCCGGAATTGCCCGAAGATTTTAAAAAACTTTTGGAAACCGCGATGCTGGCCAGCCAGTCGGATCCGTTTGATCCGCTGGAAAAAGAAATCAAAAAAATCGGCCAGACCTTCTTGTTTTCGCGAAACGCTTCGCGCGAATCATGGAAATTGGTGAAAGAATATCCGTTTTCCGGCAATTTGCTGGCGATATCGCATGTTTGGGAAACCGGACATAATGATTATTTTGCGGTGGCGGCCAAAGGCGCGCCCGAATCGATCGCCGAACTTTGCGATTTTTCCGAGGCCGACAAAATCGAATTGGAAAAACAAATGACGCCGCTTTTGGAAAGCGGTTTGCGCTTGATCGCGGTTGCCGCCGCCGAAGTTTCCAAAGACCAAATGGCCGGCAAAGAGCCGCGTGATTTCGATTTCAAATTTTTGGGATTGTTGGGATTTTTGGATCCGGTGCGCCAAACCGTGCCCGAAGCCGTGGCCGAATGTTATCGCGCCGGAGTGCGGGTTTGCGTGATCACCGGCGATTATCCGGCCACGGCGCAACACGCGGTGCGCGCCATCGGCTTGAAAAATTCGCAAGAATTTTTGACGGGCGCGGATTTGGCCAAATTGTCGCGGCTGGAATTGAAAGAGAAAATCAAATCCGTCAATGTTTTCGCGCGCATTCTGCCGGAGCAAAAAATGCTTTTGGTCAATGCCTTTAAAGAAAACGGAAATGTGATTGCCATGACCGGCGATGGCGTGAACGACGCGCCGGCGTTGAAAGCCGCCAATGTGGGCATTGCCATGGGTCAACGGGGAACGGATGTGGCGCGCGAATCCGCGGATTTGGTGTTGCTGGATGATAATTTTTCGTCGATCGTGGCCGGCATCCGTTTGGGGCGGGCGGTTTTTGACAATCTCAAAAAAGCCATTGCCTATATTTTCGCGGTACACATTCCCATCGCGGGAATGTCGTTTTTGCCGGTGGCGCTGGGGTTGCCGGTGGCGTTTTTTCCGGCGCACATCGCGTTTTTGGAGCTGGTGATTGATCCGGCTTGTTCGGTGGCGTTTGAGGCCGAACCCGAAGAAAAAAACATAATGCGCCGGCCGCCGCGCAAACTAAAAGAGCCGCTTTTCGGGAAAAGCGCCGCGTGGAAAAGTTTTTTGCAAGGGCTGGGCGTGTTTTTGGCGGTATTTTTGGTGTTTATTTTTGCCGTCAACGCGGGATTGGCCGAAGAATATTCCCGGGCGATGAGTTTCGCGGCCATCGTATTCGGCAATTTGGGATTGATCGCCGCCAATCTTGAATCCGGTAATCCGTTAAAAGCGTTTACCAACGGCAATAAGCCGTTTAAATTAATTTTCGCGAGCGCGCTGATTATGCTTGCTTTGGTTTTGTATGTTCCCGCCCTGCGAGAAGTTTTCCACTTTGCCCCGCTCGCCCTCAACCACTTGGCTTTGTCCCTCGCCGCCGGCATTCTTGGCGCCCTTTGTCTTGAACCTTTCAAACCACTATTTAAAAAATAAAAAACCGCGTTAGCGGTTTTTTGCGGAGGGGGTGGGATTCGAACCCACGATACTTTTTGGGTATAACGGTTTTCAAGACCGCCTCCTTCAACCGCTCAGACACCCCTCCTTTCGCTTTTATTAAATACGAAAAATTGCGAAAAAGCAAGCGGCAGCATGCCTTGACGCGAATCGCGGTTGATACACAATGTAGATATGATGTATATCAAGATAAAATCATAAAATAACATAATAAAAATATGAATGAAGTAATCAATTTTCGGGTGGATAAAAAATTAAAAATGGACGCGCAAACAACTGTTAAAAAAATGGGGCTCACTTTGAGCGACGCTTTGAATTTGCTTTTGCGAAAAATGGTGCGCGAACAAAGAATCGATGTTGACCTTAATTCCGAGGAACCGTCGGATTGGTTTATCCAGCAATTGGCGGAAGCCAGAGAGGATATTAAATCCGGCAGGGTTTCGCCGGCCTTCGATAATGCCGAAGACGCGATAAAGTGGCTGCATGATAAAAATCGCAAATATGAATGCGAAATTCAGCAAAAAATCTATTAAGCAACATCGTGTGGCGCCGGATTTATTCAAAAATCATTTGACGAAAGATTGTTGAGTTTTTTGTTTGATAAATTTGATCGAAGATTAAACAACCACAGGTTGAGCGGAAAATTAAATAATTTGCGCAGCATCAACATAAGCGGCGATTGGCGCGCTTTTTTTGTGGAGTTGGGCAACGGCGATGTGGTTTTCAAGCCAATCGGCACGCGCAGTTAATTGTATAAATAATTTTAAATTTCATGGATTTATTATTAATTTTAATAGTATTTATTGTTGGTTTGATTTTCGGTCATTTTTTGCCGGCATATCTTTCAAAAAAAGGGCAGAATTTAGCAACTAAGGAGGATATTGCCAAAATCACAACGGAAATCGAGGCGATAAAAAATATATTTAAAGACCAGTATGATCTTTCGAAGTCGGAGAGGGAATTTTATGAGAAAATCGCAGGAAAAATATATAAATTTTTGGCCATAGTTAAAAAATATGAATTCGAAAATAAACCGAATGTTCTTACAAGAGAAGCTATTTTTGAAAACGCTGAATTGAAAAGTGATTATTTTGAATTTATTGATAATGCGAATGAATTCATTGGTAAGAGTTATATTTTTTTGAAGGAAGAAAATTATCAAAATTTAAAAGACGCATTTCCATTAGGAGATAAAGGAACTAATTTTGCGAAATTATGCCAAGATTTATTGCACTCTATGAGAAGGTCGATTTATTCTAATACAAAATTAGAACCTGATGAAAGTTTGAAAGAATTTAATTATTAAATTGTGTTTTGTGGAGTATTTATATCTTTAAGAAGAGATGAGTCAAAAAATCAATCAAATCAAAAGGCAGATAAAAGAATAATGCGCGGCCAACGGGTTGGTGCGGTTTTGTAAGTTTCATATCGCAATTAAAATCGGAAAATGGAGATCAATAAAATTTTACGGATAACCGATAGGAAAGAATGGCGCAAATGGCTGGAGAACAATCACGATAAAGAAAAGGCGGTTTGGCTGATGTATTGCAACAAAAAAAGCGGCAAGGCGCGCATTGCCTATAATGATGCCGTGGAAGAGGCGCTGGCGTTCGGCTGGATCGACAGCACCGTGAAAAATATCGATGAAGATTCCAGCGCGCAGCGCTTCACGCCCCGGAATCCCAAAAGCGGTTATTCGCAAGCCAATATCGAGCGCTTGAGGCGGCTGGTGCAAGAAAGTCGGGTAATTCTTTCGGTGCGCGCGGCCTCGGCGGATGTGTTGGCAAAAAAATTCATATTTCCGCCCGATATCTTGGCTAAAATAAAAGCCAATAAGCCGGCGTGGAAAAATTACCGGAAGTTTTCTCCGGCATACAGGCGGATCCGCATCGGCTATATTGAAGACGCAAGGCCTCGCCCCGAAGAATTCGAAAAACGGCTCAATAATTTTTTGAAAAAAACGGAAAAGAGCAAAATGTTCGGTTTTGGCGGCATTGAAAAGTATTATTAAGCGATTGCCATGGATCCAAGGAGGACGGCAAAATTCATTTTTAATTGGTCGCTTATTCGAGCGAATAAGCGAACAATTAATTAATCGTAAATATTAAATATGGAGGCGGATAAACTATACCAATAATTACAAAGGTATTTTGCGAGGCCGCGGACGGGTGATGGGTTTAATGCGCCGCGCGGGGGTTGGACAAATCGCGGATAACGGGTTAGGGTGAAACAAAGGTCAGGGTTTGAGGCAATTAAAATTAAAAAATAATTAAAAATAAAAATATGAAAGGATTTATCGGTAATATTGAAGATATCACCAAGGAAAACGAAAATTTCCGCAAGGTGATTTATACCGCCAAATACAGCCAATTGGTGGTGATGAATTTAAAGCCCGGCGAAGAAATCGGCGCCGAAGTGCACCAAGACCATGACCAGTTTTTCCGTTTTGAAAAGGGAAAGGGCAAGGTAACAATCGATGATAACGAGTATCAAGTGGAGGATGATTTCGCGGTGATCGTCCCCGCGGGCGCCAATCACAATGTGGTCAACACCGGCGATGAAGATTTAAAGCTTTACACGATATATTCGCCGGCCGAGCATCGCGATGGCGTGGTTCATGCCGCCAAACAAGAAGCGATCGCCGATGATGAGCACTTTGACGGCGCCACTACCGAATAGCGGTAATTGTTTTTAATAATAAAAAAACGCGGATGCGTCCGCGTTTTTGTGTTGCAAAAAATAAAGGGTTTGATACGCTAATAATTGATAATCATTGTAAAAATAAAAATTATGGAAAAAGATTTGCCGATTTGCCAGAGTTGCGGCATGCCCATGTCCGGGCCGGAAGACTTTGGTTCTGATGCCGACGGCGGGCAGAACAAGGAATACTGCCAGTATTGCTGGCAAGAGGGAAAATTCACGGCCGAGGTCGATCTGCCGGAATTCATCGAAATGCAGGTGAAGATCGCCGTGGAAAACATGGGAATGGATGAAGAAGAGGCGCGCGTGGTGGCCGAAACCACGCTGCCTGAACTCAAGCGCTGGCGCGTTGAATGAATTCGAATATTTGCATTGCATTTTCGGGGTCGTTCCCCTGCGTAGTGTAGCGGAGCAGGGGTGCGACCCCAACAATAGAATTTGAATTTAAAATTATGAACAAAAAAACAATCGTTTTGGTTTTGGCGGTTTTGGTTTTGACGGGCGCAGCGTGGTATTCGTTTTTCTATCCCAAGGTTCCGTTGTCGACTATGCCGCCGGATTCGTTGCCGCAAATTAATATTGATAATGACAAAACTGACGCTGGCGCGAATGGCGCGGCGGATGTCCCGCCGGTTGACAGCGGCGCCGATTCGGGCGCGGATTTAAACGGCGGCAATGCCGGCATGGCCAATCCGGCGTCGGTTTATTGCGTTGACCAGGGCGGCAAATTGGAAATCCGCGAAGGTGAGGGCGGCCAGTTGGGCGTTTGCATTATGCCCGATGGCACTGAATGCGACGAATGGGAATTTTTCCGGACTAAAAAGTGTGGCGGCGTGGTTGGTGGAAGCGGTGATGGTGCAATTTGCGGCCGGGAAAATTGCTACGGCCTGGATATCAAATGCGGCCCGAATCCCGCGGAAATGTGCACCATGGAGTACCGGCTGGGCGACAAATGCCTGCGATATGTGAATTGCGGCATTGTGGACGGCGCCTGTATCGAGATCAAAAACGCGGCGTTCGACGCCTGCAAATCCTGCGTGCAAAAATGCGAAACGGATTCTGCCAATGACCCGCAAAAAGCTTTTGACTGCGAATCAAAATGCGATTAAATTTTCAGATATGGCAAAGAGGAAATTTTACGCGTATAAAGTGGATGTTGAAAATGGGGTAACGGACAATTGGGGCGAATGCCAAAAGATCGTTTCGGGCGTGCCGGGGGCAAAATATAAGTCGTTTGAAAGCGAAGGCGAGGCGAAGCGATGGCTGGAAGCGGGCGCGGATTATAAGGTAAAGCACATTGCCGCCGAACCCGGAATCTATTTTGACGCGGGTACGGGCGGCGGCAATGGCGTGGAGATTAATGTGACTGACCAGCGCGGCCACGGATTATTGCCCAAGGTTTTGCCCGACGATCAGTTGAGCTCGCAAGGCCATTATCTTTTGAAAGGCGGCCAGACCAATAATTTTGGCGAGCTTTTGGCGTGCAAATATGCGCTGCGGATCGCGCTGGAAACCGGCGCTACCAAGGTTTTTGGCGACAGCGCCCTGGTGCTGGATTTTTGGTCCAAGGGCCATATCAAAAAAGATATGGGCGGCCAAACGATCGCGCTGGCCGATGAAACGGCCGCGTTGCGCCGGAAATTTGAGCGTTTGGGCGGCTATCTTGGCCGCATTTCGGGCGGCGCCAACCCCGCCGACTTGGGATTTCACAAAGGTTGATTGTAAATTTAATATATTCCATTTGGAATATATGGATATTTTTAATATGGAACAAAACAATCGAATGTCGCCGGAATCGGAGAGTCTATTGGATGGAATTGAGTTTGATATTAAATGTGGTCGGAATTTGTCGTTGGCAATGATTTCGGAAGAGGAAATCGATGAATATTTCGATAAGATTCAAGGTATTCAGATTGATAGGGGTTGAACCTCTGTTTTAGGATTCGTAGGGGCAACCCTTGTGGTTGTCCTTTCAAAATACGGGCGGGCACAAGGCCCGCCCCTACAATGCGAAATGCAAAACGCGCCCCGAGGGGTTGACTTTGGGGGGTGAAGGGAGTAAATTTAAACTGAACCCTAAAATATGGGTGTGTTTTTTTGGGATTAAATCGGATAAATAATTATGGAAGAGATCGCGGTGGCCGCGCACGAATTGTTTGAGATCGGCGGCTATATTTTCACCAACACGACTTTTTGGATCGTTTTGATCACCATCGGCTTGGCCGCGCTTTTCGCGTTGGTGTTTGCCAAGGCCAAGATCGTACCCGGCAAAATTCAGAATTTTTTGGAGTTTATTTTGGAAACATTTTTGAATTTTTGCGACGGCATCACCAATTCGCGTAAAAAAACCTTGGAGATATTTCCGTTCACGATGACGCTGTTTTTATTGATTTGGGGTTGCAATTTGGTTGAATTGATTCCGGGTTTGGGATCGTTTCCGATTTTGCGCTCGCCCAGTTCGGACTTGAATTTCACTTTCGGTTTGGCGGCGTTGTCGATGCTCTATGTCAATTATTTGGCGTTGAGGAACTTGGGGCTGGCGCCTTATTTGGGCAAGTTTTTTAATTTCAAAAGTCCGGTGCTGCTGTTCGTGGGCCTGTTGGAATTGATGGGCGAATTCACCCGCGTCATTTCGCTGTCGATGCGGCTTTTCGGCAATTTGTTCGCCGGCGAGGTGCTGTTGATAGTGGTATCGTCGGGGATTCATTGGTCGCTGGCCTATTTGTTGCCGCTGCCGTTTTTGGGATTGGAGGTGCTGGTGGGATTTTTGCAAGCGTTTATTTTTTCGTCGTTGATCGTGGTGTTTTATTCCACGGCCACGGAAACCGCTCATTCATGAAATACCAAGCACTAAATTCTAAATTCTAAATAAATTGAGAGCGTTGAATAATTGATTTTGCGAATTATTTTGAACTTGGCAAATCCGCAAAAACAATAAAATTCGGCAATTATTCAACGCTCTAAAATTCAAAATTCAAATATCAAAATTAAAAATAATGAGAGTTTGTTTTGAGATTTAAATTTGTTGTTTTGAATTTGTTTGGGATTTAGAGTTTGGGATTTAGGATTTTTTATGAACGATTCATCGAACAATTTGGCGCGGGCGATGGCGCTGGGGTTGGAACTGGGATTTATGATCGCGCTTCCCTTGGTCGGTTTTTTGCTTTTGGGGTTGTGGTTGGACAAGAAATTTGATACAATGCCGTTGTTTGTGATAGTATGTTTGCTGGCGGGATTTATAGGGGTGTTTATCGAAGTGAAGCAATTGATTTTGCCGTTTCTTGAAAAAAGGTCAAAGAAAGATCAAAAATGAATATTTATTGATAAATAATTTTGAATCGCGAAATTAGCTTTCGGCAAGCATTTTCGCGATAGCGCGAATTTCCTGCTGGAAATTCGCTTGATGCGGCGCCGGCCGCGCCGCAAACTATCGCAAAAACGCTCGCCTTCAATTAATTTCGCGTTTATAAAAGTATGGAATTGGAAGTAATGAGGCAATTGGCCGCGGCATTAGCCATCGGCATTGGCGCCATCGGGCCCGGTTTGGGTATTGGTTTAATCGGTCGCGGGGCGATGGAGGCGATCGGCCGCAATCCGGAAGCCGCCGGCAAGATCAGCACCAACATGATCTTGGCCATCGCGTTCACGGACGCCATCGCGATTTTCGCGTTGGTGGTGGCCTTGATCATCAGATTCGTATAGTGGGTTAGCGCGGAGTTTTGCGCTCCGCGGTTTGTCCCGAACGGAGCGAGGGACAGGCCATGGAGCGAAAAAAATTTAAAATTAAGACTTAAAAAGTAAAAACGATAATTTCAAATTAAAAACCGAGAAATTACAAAATTTTAAATTTTTGATTTTCGTTTTTCAATTTTCATTTTTACTTTTTAATTTGGAATTATGGAGGGTCTTGGAATCGATTTTAAAATTCTGGCGGGAAATATCATCACTTTTATCGTTTTGCTGATAATTCTCAAAAAATACGCCTATGGCAAGTTTATGGCGGTTTTGGAGCAACGGCGGCAAAAAATTGAAGAGGGGGTGGCCAAGTCCGATGAGGCGGAAAAATCGTTGGTTAAGATCCGCGGCTTGGCCGAGGAGATAAGGATCGCGGGCGAGAAGTGCGCCAAGGAAACAATCGCGGCTTCCGAAGCCAAAGCGCGAGAGCGGGCCAAGGCGATTGCCGCCGCCGCGGAAGCGGAAAAACAAAAGATCATTGAAAACGCGCGAATTGCCATGGAAAGGGAAAAAGAAGCGGCGGCGGCGGCGCGCCAAAACCAAGCCATGGACGCGGCGTTTATGATTTCGGAAAAATTTTTGGGCCAAAAGCTGACCAAGGAACAAGATAAGAAATTGATCGAAAAATTGGCGGCGGAATTGTAAAAATTTTTGACAATCATCTAATCCAAAGGCAAAGAGTCGCGGGCATTTTGCGGGGTCGTTCCCCCGTGGAGCGTGGCGGAGCGGGGGTGCGACCCCAACAATAGAATTTTGAATTAAATTTATAAATGCTATTGCAGGGGTCTAATCGCCCGCGATTACGCGGGGGTTAGACCCCAAAATGCGAAATACGGCATGAATAGCAAGAAAATCATTAAAATTTGGACATTGGCGCTGATAAAAGAATGCGCTCAAAAGAGCGCGGCCGAGCAAAAAAAGGCGATTTTGCGGTTGAAGGCGATTTTGAAAGAAAAAAAGCGCGGTTATTTGTTGGAAAGGATCGTGCGCGACGCGTTGGGCGCGATGAAAAAAGCGGCGCGTTTTGAAATTGTTTTGGCGCGGCCGCAATCTGCGGCGATGCTCGAGAAATTGGAAAGCGGCCTCGCCAAACGGCTTGATCGCGACGATGATGCCGATATCAAGATTGATCCGGCAATCATTGGCGGGTTTTTGGCCAAAACCGATCAATATCTGATCGACGCGTCGGTTAAAGGCAATTTGGAACAACTTAAAAAAACATATCAAAACTAAAATATCGAATATCGAAATTCGAATATCGAAACAATATCAAAATTCGAATTTTCAAATTTTAAAAACCGGAATTTGTATTTTGTTTTGAGAATTATAGTTTTAAAAATTTTAAATTTGTTTCGGATTTCGAACATTCGGATTTCGAACATTGTATATTTGTATGGATAAAATCGAACAATTCAAGCGGCAATTGGAAAGCGCCGAAGTGTCTTCTAAAGTTGACGAGATCGGCGAAGTGGTGGAAGTGGGCGACGGCGTGGTGAAGGCCTCGGGCTTGCGCGACGTGGAAAATTTCGAGCTGGTGGAATTTGAGCGGACCAAAGCGTTTGGTTTGGCGCTTAATTTGGAAGAATATGAAACCGGCATCATCGTTTTGGGGCCGGACGACGCGATCAAAGAAGGCGACACGGTCAAGCGCACCAAAAAAACCATTTCGGTGCCTGTTGGTCCGGAATTGGTCGGCCGCGTGGTTGATCCGTTGGGCCGGCCGTTGGACGGCAAGGGGCCGATCAATGCCAAGGAAAATTATCCGATCGAACGCCCCGCTCCCGGGGTGATTGATCGCCAGCCGGTCAAGACGCCGCTGCATACGGGCGTTTTGGCGGTGGACGGTTTGGTGCCGATCGGCCGCGGCCAGCGCGAACTGATTTTGGGCGACCGCGGGCTTGGGAAAACCGCGATCGCGATTGATATGATCATCAATCAAAAAAACGAGAAAAATCGTCCGGTTTGCGTTTACGTGGCGTGCGGCCAGAAAAAATCAAAATTAAAGCGCTTGGTGAAAACCTTGGAAGACGCCGGCGCGATGGAATACACGATTGTGGTGGCATCATTTGCCGATGATCCGGCGGCGATGCTGTATCTGGCGCCTTATTCGGGATGCGCCATGGGTGAATGGTTTCGCGATCACGGCCAAGACGCGGTGGCGGTTTATGATGATTTGACCAAGCAATCATGGGCGTGGCGCGAGGTGTCGTTAGTGTTGCGGCGGCCGCCGGGACGCGAGGCCTATCCGGGAGATATTTTTTATTTGCACTCGCGCTTGCTGGAGCGGGCGGCGCGGCTGTCCAAGGAATTGGGCGGCGGGTCGCTCACCGCGTTGCCGATCGTGGAAACGCAAGCGGGCGATATCTCCGGTTATATTCCGACCAATGTGATTTCGATCACTGATGGCCAGATATTTTTGAATCCGGCGTTGTTCGCGAAAGGCCAGCGGCCGGCGGTGGATGTGGGCACTTCGGTGTCGCGCGTGGGCGCGTCGGCGCAACTGCCGGCGATGAAAAAAGTGGCTGGCACTTTGAAACTTGATTTGGCGCAATTCCAGGAATTGGAGCGGTTTTCGGAATTCACCGAAGAATTGGATCCGCAAACCCGGCAATTGCTGGAACGAGGCAAGCGCATGCGCGAACTGCTCAAACAGCCCGATTTAAAGCCATTGCCGTTTGAAAAAGAAGTGGCGCTGGTTTTCGCCGGCGTGAAAGGATTTTTGGATGATTTGGCTATGGAAAATATCGCGCGATTTAAAAATGAATTATTGATTGAATTGGAAAACGAAACGCCCGAATTGCTGGCCGAGATTCGCGAAAAAGAAAAATTGGAAAGCGATATTGAGGCGAAATTGGAGGAAACGATTAAAAAAGTCAAGAAAAACCTTTAAAAGTTAAAAGCGTAAAGCGAAAAGTGTAAAGTAAAATGCGAATTCGTATTTTTGTTTTGCGCTTTGCGTTTTAAGTTTTACGCTTAATCGAAGTGGAACTTAAGGAGATCCGTTTAAAAATTCAGTCGGTTTCCAATATCCGGAAATTGACCAGCGCGCTGGAAACATTGTCGGCGTTGAAAATGAAAAAAGCGCAGAAATACGCGTTGGTTTCGCGTCCTTTCGCCCAGCGGATCGGCCGTTTGGTGCGCTGGCTTGAACCGATTTTGAAGGATCGGGTGAAATTGCGCAAGCGCAAGTTAAAAACCGCGCTGGCGGTGGTAATCGCTTCGGATCGGGGCTTTTGCGGGTCGTTTAACCAGAATATTTTAAAAACCGCCCAAAAAAGGATTGAAGAATTGGAGGCAAAATCGCCGGTGGCGATTTTTCCGGTGGGGAAAAAATCGGCGGCGTTTTTTAAAAAACATGGCCGGGAAGTTGGCCACAAATTGATCGGCATCGGCGATTTTGGCTCGCTGGAAGAAATCAAGCCAATGGCGGATTTTATCATTAAGTCATATATCGAAAATAAATATCAGCGAGTTTATCTTATGTGGACTAATTTTGTTTCCACCTTTAACCAAGAACCGCGGTGCATTCAGCTTTTGCCCTTGGAGTGGGATCAATTAAAGGAATTCGCGCAAGAAGCCGATCGAGAAGTGGTCGCAAGCGAGGTATTGGTTGAGCCGTCGCCGGAAATGGTGGTTAAAGAGATCATTCCGCAATTGGTGGAATATTTGATCTATCAGTGCGTTTTGGAAAGCAACGCGTCCGAACATTCGGCGCGGATGACCGCGATGCGCAACGCGTCGGACAACGCGCGCGACCGCGTCAATGAATTGACGCTTGACTACAACAAGGCGCGCCAGGAACAGATTACCAAAGAGGTGTGTGAAATTTCATCGGCAAAAGAAGTCCTTGGCTAGCGTAAAGTTAAAAGCGCAAAGCGCAAAGTAAAAAATACAAAAATACAATACAAAACGAAAAACATAAAATTGAAAGCGTGAATTGAAATTCGAATTTTACTTTACGCTTTTCGCTTTTAGTTTTAAACTTTTTTATGGCTAAAATTACGCAGATAATCGGGCCGGTGGTGGATGTGGAATTCCCCGAAGGCGAATTGCCGTCTTTGGGAAACGCGTTGCGAGTCGGCAAAGACGGATTGGTGTTGGAAGTTCAGCAATACCAGGGCGGCGGCAACGCGCGCTGTTTGGCGATGGGCGCCACCGAGGGCTTGAAGCGGGGGCAAGAAGTGACGGACACTAAAAAGCCGATTATGATTCCCACGGGCCAGGCGGCGCTGGGCCGGTTGTTCAATGTTTTGGGGGAACCGATCGATGGTTTGGGGCCGGTTAAAAGCGAAAACAAAAATTCGGTGTTCAAGGAAGCGCCGGCCTATGCTGAACAAAAAGGCGAAGTGGAAATTTTGGAAACCGGGTTAAAATCGGTGGATCTTTTGTGCCCCTTGCCCAAGGGCGGCAAGATCGGGCTGTTTGGCGGCGCGGGCGTGGGCAAGACCGTGTTGATCCAGGAGTTGATCCGCAACATTGCCAAGGTGCATAAAGGCGTGTCGGTGTTTGCCGGCGTGGGCGAACGCACGCGCGAAGGCAACGATATTTATTTGGATATGAAAGAAAGCAAAACCTTGGATAACACAGTGCTGTTTTTTGGCCAAATGTCGGAACCGCCGGGCGTGAGATTTCGCATCCCGTTTTCGGCGCTGGCCACCGCGGAGCATTTTCGCGACGAGGAGAAAAAAGATGTTTTGCTTTTTGTGGATAATGTTTTCCGGTTTGTGCTGGCCGGTTGCGAGGTGTCGGCGTTGATGGGCCGCATTCCTTCCCAAACCGGTTATCAACCGACGCTGTTTTCCGAGATGGGAGCGTTGGAAGAGCGCATCACTTCCAATAATCAAGGATCGATTACTTCGATGCAGGCGGTTTACGTGCCGGCCGATGATTTGACCGATCCGGCGGTGGTGGCGATTTTCTCTCATTTGGATTCGTCGCTGGTTTTGAGCCGCCAGATCGCGTCGCTGGGGATTTTTCCGGCGGTGTCGCCGCTGGACACCACATCGTCGATTTTGAGTCCGCGCACCGTGGGCGAACGGCATTATCGGGTGGCCACGGCGGTGGTGCAAACGCTCCAGCGCTACAAGGAACTGCAGGATATCATCGCGATCCTGGGCGTGGAAGAATTATCCGATGAAGACAAATTGACGGTGAACCGCGCGCGCAAGGTGCAGAAATTTTTGTCGCAGCCGTTTTTCGTGGCCGAGCAATTCACCGGCAAGCCGGGAAAGTATGTCAAATTGGCCGACACCGTCGAGGGTTTTGAACGGATCATCGCCGGCGAGTTTGACGATCGGCCGGAGTCGGACTTTTACATGAAGGGAAGTATTGACGAAATTATAAATAGTTAAAAGCGCAAAGCGAAAAGTGTAAAGTAAAATGCGAATTCGTATTTTTGTTTTACGCTTTGCGTTTTAAACTTTACGCTTTTGTTATGTTGGTTGAAATACTTACTCCAAAAGGAATCGAATATTCCGGCGAGGCGCGCGAGATCATCGTGCCGTCGCGCGCCGGGCAGATCGCGGTTTTGCCGCGCCATGTGCCGCTGGTTTCGGTTTTAAAGCCCGGGAAAATGAAGATCATCACCGGCAAGGAACCGATCGAACGAGAGATCGAGGGCGGGATTTTGGAAGTGGGCAAGGAAAAGGCGGTGATCCTGCTCAAAAAATTCTAACCTTGATTGAGGCGGGGTTTTTTGGTATGGTGGAGGGTGCCGGACGGCAAAAAAATGATTCAACTGATTATTTTTGATTTTTTTGGCACTTTGGCTTATTATGATCCGGCGCGGACCGCGGCGGTTATCGCCAAATTGAAAGAATTCAATTTGCCGGTTGACGATCAAAAGGCAAATCAGCGATTGGCCGAAATCTTGCCCGAGTATTTTTCCAAGGCAAAAAGTTGGGAACAGATGGCCGATAAAATCACCCAAAAATTGGGCATTGTTTTGGAGGCCGATCGCCGCGAGTCGCTGGCGGCGTTCGCGGCCAAGAATTTGCCGTGCCGGTTGTTTGGCGATGTTTCTGATATTTTGGATTTGCCGCCAAAAAAGGCGATTTTGACCTTGTGCGAAGATTTCGCGGTTCAAAGCGTGCCGGAATTGCGGAATTTTGAGATATTTTCGCCCCGCGAATACGGAGCGGCCAAGCCCGATCCAAAAGCGTTTTTGGCGGTGTTGAAAAAAATGAAAGCCGAGCCGCGAGAAACCGCGATGGTGGGCGACAATTTGGAAAACGATATTTTGCCGGCCTTGGCGTTGGGCATCAAGCCGATCCTGCTTGATCGCGCCGGCAAATACGAAAAATTGGATAACCCGGCAATCATAAAAATTAAAAGCTTACGTGAACTTAAAAATAATTTGTAGCATTTTGTATTTTTTTGCCGCTGAAAGCGATCCTCGCCAAAGGGCGGGAAAATTGAAAATTGGAAATTGAAAATTGCGCGTAATCGCGCCCTGGGCCCGTAGTACAGTGGTACCACGCTACATTCGCATTGTAGAGACGGGAGTTCGATTCTCCCCGGGTCCACCACTTCGCTCCTCGGATTACCAAGGAGCTACGCGGTGTACGCACCACCAAAAATAAATTTTGCCATCTTTCGCGAAGTGGTGCCCCGCGAAGCCTTGGCGTAGTGGGGCAAAACGTATGTTTTACGTTTATATATTGCAAAGTAAAAAAGACGATAGCCGGTATATTGGGGTGACGAATGATTTGAGAAGAAGAATAAGCGAACATAATTCAGGAAACGCAAAATATTCAAATTCCAAGAAACCGTTTGTGTTATTGTGGTATTCTGCGTTTACAGATAAACAGATTGCATATGAATTTGAAAAGTATTTAAAATCCAGCTCAGGATATGCATTCACAAAGAAGCATCTGATCTCACAAAAATAATAACGCGCGGGGCTTGCCCGCGCGGTTGCATAATATGGCGGAATTTAAATTTGAAATAACAAATAAGGATAAAAATTCGCGGGCGCGGGTGGGAGTGATTAAGACGCGGCGGGGCGATATTGCCACGCCCTATTTTGTGCCGGTGGGAACATTGGCGGCGGTGCGATCGCTTGATGCGGCCGATTTGGAAACGCTGGGGGCGCAGTGCGCGTTGATCAACACCTATCATTTGCACTTGAAGCCCGGGGACAAGACGATCGCCAAATTGGACGGCGCGCACCGGTTTATGAATTTTGACCGGCCGCTGTTTTCCGATTCGGGCGGTTTCCAGGCGTTTTCGCTGGGGTTGGGACGGGAGCACGAAGTGGGCAAGATCGGCTTTTTTCCCGCTCAATCTAAAAATACAGGGGTTGAACTCCGGTCGAATTTACAGGGGTTGAACCCCGGTAAAAATCTAACAAAGGTTTCCGATGAGGGGATCGAATTCAAGTCGGTCTATGATGGGTCAAAACATTTTTTGGACGCCAAAAGATCGATGGCAATCCAAGCCAATTTGGGCAGCGATATCATCATGGCGTTCGACGAATGCACTTCGCCGCTTTCGGATAAGGATTACATCGCGCTTGCCATGCGGCGCACCCACGATTGGGCCAAATTGTCGCTGGAATATCACGACAAAAACCAAGCGCTTTACGGCATTGTTCAAGGCGGGTTTTATCAAGATTTGAGAAGCCAGTCAACGGAATTTATCAATTCGTTGCCGTTTGACGGCATTGCCATCGGCGGATCGCTGGGAAAAACCAAATCCGATATGCACGAGATTTTGGATTGGGTGGTGCCGATGTTGGATGATCGGCCGAGACATTTGTTGGGAATCGGCGAGATCGAAGATATTTTTGAGTGCGCGCAAAGAGGGATTGACACTTTTGATTGCGTGGCGCCCACGCGCAACGCCCGGCGGGCATGCTTGCACCTTTTGCCCGAGTCCGGCGGCAACATCAAAAACAAATTCCGGCTCAACATCGCCAATTCCCAATTTAAACTTGATTCAAACCCGGTTGACGCCAACTGCCAATGCCCGACTTGCCAAAATTATTCGCGCGCCTATTTGCGTCATTTATATCACGCGCGGGAATTGACCTATTTCCGGCTGGCGACAATGCACAACTTGTGGTTTATGCTGCGCCTGATGGAGCAGATCCGCGCCGCGATCTTGGCCGGCGAATTTTTGAAATTGAAAAAAGAATGGCTGGGAGCGGAATGATCGTTAATTTTTAACTATTAACTATTAACTATTTTGAATTACGAAACTATTAAATTCAAATGCTATCGCAGGGGTCTAACCCCTGCGATTACACAGGGGATAGACCCCGAATGCGGGGGCGAGCCCGATAGTGAATTGCGACCTTGTATTTCAAAACCCCGTTAATACGGGGTTTGTCGCAATTCCACTATTGGGTGCCGAGTCCCGGAATCGAACCGAGATTTGATGATTTTCAGTCATCCGCCGTGACCGACTTGGCTAACTCGGCGAATTTTCGCGAAGCGAAAATTAAAATTCGCGCTTGGATTTTTGCTTTACACTTTTCGTTTTGCGCTTTACGCTTCTTTCATATCAGAAAAACGCGCGTTTGTCCATTTTCCAATCGTAACCATTAACTGAGATTGATTATTCTCCCTTTGGAAAAGGGAGCACTTTGAGCGAAGCGAAAAGGAGGGATTTGAATTTAAAAAAATCCACCGGCGCGATTACGCGCCACCTCCTTTACAAAAGGAGGAATGAATGCAAAATATAAAAAAAAGAGGGCGATCCGGATTCGCAAAGATTTTGCGTTTCACAGACTGCGCCATATATTTAACTTTTGAATTTAGGCCCAGCGGTTCCAGCGGCCATCCCAAGCCCAGACACCGTAGTGCCAGTCCATCCCCGGCTGGACAACGAAGGTTGCTCTGTTGGGAATGATGATCCACTGTCCATCCTCCCAACCGACGCGGTAATAAGAGTTGCCGATTCTGAGCGTTTTACCGATTATGATTTTCTGGGCTTTATCCCAATAATCGGTTCCGGTCGGCATAGCGTAGCCATCGTTAATCGCCGAATTGATGATATCCACATCAATCACGGTGCCGGGTGCGGCCGATAGCTGTTTTATATAGTCCTCGACCGTGGTCAGCCGGGTGTCGATATCGCCAACCTGGTCTTCCAAGTTGGAAAGCCGGGTTTCGGTCGAGTCATAGTCAACCGGACTTTGGCTTTCGACGGCCCGGTCAAATGCCGCCTTGGCCCCTTTCCTCGCGGCCTCTTGGGCCGCCTGCTCCTCGCTCTTTTCCGGCTCGGCCATCGATTCGGCGGCTTCGTTCACCGCGAGAGCTTCAACTTGCGTTAGTTTTTGCTCCGCCAATCGCAAGTTTGCGGCAATTACCTTGTTTTGTGCATCTGTTCCGGTGCCATCAAGGCGTTGGAACAAATCCACTAAACCTTGTGCCTTGGTTATGGCCGTATCCTTTTGTTCTTGGGTGCAGGATTGATTGAGTATATCAATCGTGCCTCCCAATACGAGCAGTTCATCATAACCCGCGTTTACTTCGGTTCTTATGTCGCCGAAAGCGGGGGTAGTTATTGCCGCGATAATCAATGCGGCGAAAATAAATTTCTTCACTTTTGATCACCCTTGCAAGGTCGCTCTTCAAAGAGCGGGGAAATAAACTTCGCGAAAAATTTACTTTCCTGCTTTTTAAAAAAAGAAAAGAGCAGAGGGAAGTTTGCGTTCCTTCCGACAAGGAAATTCCTTGCCATATTTTTATATCTCTGCCCATTGCTATTGCTAATGTTCAAATCCTTCCAGGAGCCGCAGTTTCTTCTGTGGTTTCTTCTTGCCCGGAGGTTTGCTGCTGTTCATTACCAGTGAATACTTGATCGTATGTCCTGCCATCGCTTTCTTTGGGTACATATGATGTAGTATCGGTTATATGCTGGTAATCTTTGTTGCTGTTGGGATCATCAGCCCATATAATCCATTCATCTGGTGTCCCATCTCGATCAATTTCTTGCCAAACGATGATATTTTTTGTTGCCACAAAATTTTGCATTCTTGGCAACATATACTCATCGATTGGTCCGCCTACCGCCGTTGCCCCTGAAACTAACGCCTGTACGAAGCTGGAGAAGTCGTTATAGGCCATATAACCCCTTGTATCGGATCTTAGGCCGTATAGTTCAAACTCCTTGTTACCCCAAAACGCAGTTGTTTTGAGCTGGTAATCATCTAACCAATTAGCCAAGCTTCTTGGGCTGATTGGCGTGATGATTACCTTTTCCCAAGCATTGGCGCGAGCGGCATCCTCAACGTTACCAATTTTTATATTTTGGTTGCTGTTGTTGACAACAGGAGGCAGACTTGCTTTGTAGGCCTCGACGGCTTTTAAAGCGATTTCCGTTTCGTTTGTTGTGTCTGGAACAGGATTGCCGGTAGCGGGAGGCAAACTTGCTTTGTAGGCCTCAACGGCTTTCAAAGCAATTTCTGTCTCATTCACACTCTCTTTGCTTCCTCCAAGGGAGGGGATATGCCACCATCCGGCAAAAAGGGTTATAAGCCCAATTAAGATGATGGCTCCAACTGCGATTCCAATCATTCCCTTGGTGGTTTTGTACCAAGGGGCTTCTTCCTGATAAAGTGCTGGCATAATTCGTCCTCCTCATTTCTTCTTTCCTAATACCCTTATCCTGATCCAGGATTGTCCTTCGGGGCTACTTGCCCATCCCTTACCTTCCTCGGTCTCGAACCAGGCCATTAGCTTTCCGCCGGTGATTTTGGCGTTAGCTTTAGCGGTTTCGAGCTCCTGTGCGAGACGCTTGATTTCGTTCACATCGGCGGGATTTCTCTCGGGTTTACCCTTGAGCTCCTCAATATGAGTGTTGGCTTTTCCGAGGGCTTTCTCGGTTTCCTCTGCCTTTTTAAGGGCAGTGGTGAGGTCGTCCTTGGTTGCGGCCAGCTCTTGCCGAAGGTTGGCGGCGGCCTCTTTTAAGCCGTCATTCTCGGCTCGCAAACTCTCGTTTTCTCTGGGATCAAATCCCAGAGAGGCGAGAAGTGCTTCTTGAGCATCTCTTGCTTTTTCGGCCTCGCTTTCCGCAGCTGATTTTTTTTGAGCTGCTTCTTGCGCGGCCTGATTGGCGATACCGGCGGCTTCATCAGCCGCTGTTTTCTGGGCAACGAAATTCGTTGCTCTTTCGATGACCGGAGCTACCGGCTTATCAGACATGGTGCACACCTCTTGAGGGCTCGTCCCTCCTTTGGTAAATTTCAGCGCGAAAGCGATTAGCCCTAATGGGTTTATCTTACTTTCACATCATCATTATACACCTTTTTTGGAATTTGTCAAGAGCAGACATAGCTTGTGTCCCATCTTGCCAAAATCGGGTTCGGGTGCGATGATGGGAATATAACCAATAATAATTTAATCATGGAGAAAATAATAAATATTACCGTTGATCCGGCGGTGCGATTTGGCAAGCCGTGCATTCGCGGCACGAGGATTGCCGTGGCCGATATTATTAATCTTTTGGCGGCGGGCTTCACGGTCGATGAAATTCCGGCGGAATATTCGAGTATTACCAAAGACGATGTTTTGGCCGCGTTGGAATATACCGGTCGGATGATGAATAAACCGGAGCACATAACCGAAATTTTTCTTGATAAAGTTAAAACCGTCAATTAAAAAATATGAAAATTTTTGCCGATCATTGCGTTGGTAATTTTTTCATTGAGCCGTTGCGCCGGGCCGGGTTCGATATTTTGCGGGCAAGCGATGTTTCCATGGAAAGGGCGGCCGACGAAGAAATTTTTAATTTTGCGGTTAAAGAAAAAAGAACCTTGATCAGTTTTGACCGCGATTTTATAAATATCGCGCGGTTTGACATCAAATCAAGCGCCGGCTTGATCGTTTTTGAAATAGACAGATTGATCCGGGAAACAATTCAAAAAAGAATTTTTGACTTTATCAAAAATGGCCGTGGCGAAGAATTTAACGGACGCCTTTTTGTGGTTGATTTGGCCGGCCGGGTTCATATTTGGCCCAAGAAATAAAAATCGGGAAATATTTCATTCATTATTTGACAAAAATTTGGCGGGAGGGTATAGTTGAAATAGTCCGATGAAAATCGGACATTATTTTTAAGCGCAAAGTTTAAAGTGAAAAGCGTAAAGTAAAAAATCAGAAAATTAAATAAAAAGCGTAAAGCGAAAAACGTAAAGTATAAATTCAAATGCGGATTTTTATTTTGCGCTTTGCGCTTTAAACTTTACACTTTTGTATGGATCTCAAATCGTTTGGCATGGCCGTGAACCAATTGGCGCAGGAAAAGGGCTTGGCGCCGGAAAAGATCATCGAAAGCATCGAGACGGCGCTGGCGGCGGCCTATAAAAAAGAATATGGCGAAAAAAGCCAGGTTATCCGCGCCCGGCTTGACCCCAAAACCGGCCAGGCCGAGTTTTGGCAGGTGAAAACCGTGATGGACGAGTCGCTGGTGTTTTCCGAGGCGGAATTGGAAGAAATGAAAATCGCGGCCGAGGCCGGGGAGCAAAAACCGGCGGAAGCGCCCGCCGCGGCCAAAGCGGCAGTCGAAGGCGAATCGGCGCCGGAAAAGGTGCGGTTTAACGCCGAAAAGCACATTATGATCGAGGAAGCAAAAAAGGACGATCCCGAGGTCAAAGTCGGCGATGAGATCACAATCGCGCTGGAGCAAAAGCAGGATTTTGGCCGCATCGCGGCGCAAACCGCCAAGCAGGTGATCATTCAAAAGATCCGCGAGGCCGAAAAAGAAACGATCTTTGCCGATTTCAAGCTCAAGGAAGGCGAGATCATTTCGGGCATCGTGCAGCGGCTGGAAGGCCGGGCGGCTTATATGGACATCGGCAAGACCACCGGGATTTTGAACCGCGAAGAACAAGTGCCCGGGGAATTCTATCGGCCGGGCCAGCGGTTAAAGGCGTTTGTGCTTAAGGTGGAACAAACTTCGAAAGGGCCGATCATCTTTTTGTCGCGGGCCTATCCCAAATTTGTTTCCAAGCTGTTTGAATTGGAAGTGCCCGAAATCGGCGCCGAGCAGGTGTTGGTCAAGTCGATCGCCCGCGAAGCCGGTTCGCGCACCAAAATCGCGGTGGCGTCGAACATGGAAGGCATTGATCCGATCGGCGCGGCGGTGGGCCAGCGGGGCACGCGGGTGAACGCGGTGATCGCCGAATTGGGCGGAGAAAAAATCGATATCATCGAATATGCCGATGATCCGGCCAAATTTATCGTCAACGCGTTATCGCCGGCCAAAATTATGGAAGTGCGGGTTTTGCCCAAGAACCGCGCGTTGGCGGTGGTGCCCGACGATCAGTTGTCGCTGGCCATCGGCAAGGACGGCCAAAATGTGCGCCTTGCGGCCAAGTTGACCGGCTGGAAGATCGATGTGCGCAGTCCGGAGGATCTGGGCGAAGCGCTGGCGGCCGCGGAAGCGGAAACCGGCGCCGAGCAAGATGAGCCGGAGGCCGAGGAAGAGTTGGCGGCTGATGTTAAGGGCGGCGATAACGCGAACCCCGAAGTTGCCGATAACGAAGCGGTCGCGGGCGCGCAAGAGGCGGAAGCGGAAGATGAGGGCGGCGCCAAAAAAGAAGAAAAGAAAAAAACCAAAACCGTCAAGGCAAAAAAATCCGTTAAAAAAACCGCCAAGATAAAAGAGAAAAAAGAAAATAAATCTTGAATTATCAAATTTTTGTCTTCGGCGAATGTTTTCGCGAAGGCGCAAATTTTTTGCTAAAAATTGGCCGCTTGCGGCCGCCGGCCGCGGCCGCGATGCTTCGCGAAAACATTCGCCTCAATAAATTTCGTAGTTTAAAGAAGATTGATGAATAAAATTACCGTTAATAAATTGCCCAAGTCGCGGGCCGAGATCAAAGTGGAAATTCCGGCCGAAGAGTTTGAAGTTTTTGTCGACAAAGCGTTAAACGAGTTTGTCCAAAGCGCCGAAATTCCCGGATTTCGCAAAGGCGGCGCGCCCAAAGAGATGGTCAAAGCCAAAGTCGGCATGGAAAAAATCCTTGATCGGGCCGCGGCCAACGCCATCGAAATCACCTTTCCGCAAGCCGTGGCGCAGGAAAAGTTGGAGCCGCTGGGCTATCCGGAAATCAGCGTTTTGAAATTGGCTTTGGGCAATCCGCTTGAATACAAGGCGACAATTTCACTTTGGCCGCGAGTTGATTTGCCGGACTATAAAAAGATCGCTTCCGAATTCAAGATCAAGCCGGCCGAACTCACTCAAGAGGAGATCGCGCGCTTGAAGGCCGAAAAAGAACGGCATGAGCGGGAGCACTTGCGGCAGGACGCGCTGGAAAAGATCGCGCAAGGCTCCGCGGTGGAAATTCCCGATGTTTTGATTCAAAGAGAAACGCAAAATTCGCTGGCGCAGTTAAAAGAAAACACGCCCCGGGTGTTGAACATGGCTTTTGAAGATTATTTGAAAAAATTGGGCAAGACCGAAGCCGAGTTGGCGATTGATATCACCAAGGAAAACGAAGCCAAAATAAAGAACTATCTGGTGTTGGAAGAAATCGCCAAGAAAGAAAATATTGCCGTCGGCGAGGAAGAGATCGCGGCGGCGATTAAAAACGACAAAAGCAATGAAGGCGGCGTTGTTGACGAAAAAATAAAAGAGTATTACCGCCAGACCTTGAAAACCGAAAAAGTGTTTGAATTTCTTGAAACAAACTTCAAAAAATAAGTCAAAAGTCAAAAGTCAAAAGTCTGCGCCACAGGCGCATCCGTCCTTTGGCGGAAAAACTGCAAGTTAAAAGTTTTTAAGTTTTTAGTCGTGGTTTTGACATTTGAGATTTGACATTTGAGATTTGAATTATGAATCTTATTCCCACGGTTATCGAAAAGACCCAATATGGCGAACGGGCCTATGACATTTATTCCCGCCTGTTGCGGGAGCGAATCGTGTTTTTGGGCGGGCCGGTGAACGACGCGGCGGCCAACGCCATCATCGCGCAATTTTTGTTTTTGGCGTCCAAGGACGAAAAAAAAGACATCCAGCTTTACATCAACAGCCCGGGCGGATCGGTGACCGCGGGGCTGGCGATCTATGACACGATGCAGCATATCAAATGCCCGGTGTCCACGGTGTGCGTGGGCATGGCCGCGTCGTTTGGCGCGGTGCTGTTGGCGGCGGGCGAAAAGGGCAAGCGGTTCGCCCTGCCCAATTCCGAGATCATGTTGCACCAGGTGATGGGCGGCGCCCAGGGCACGGCCGCCGACATCGAGATTAATGCCAAGCAGATCATCCGCATCAAAGAGCGGCTCAACAAAATTATTGCCAAACACACCGGCCATCCGCTCGAAAAGATCTCGCGCGACACCGATCGGGATTTTTATCTCACCGCCGATGAGGCCAAGGAATACGGCATCGTTGACGAAGTGATCAAGCCCAAGGCATGATCGGTCTTGCCAAAATTTTTTTCCGCTATATAATGGGAGAGCATCGAGCAACCGGTTTTTGCGGGCATTTTTTAACTTGTCTTGAATTACGAAATTCTTAATTTCGGCAAATGTTTTCGCGAAGACGCAAATTTTTTGCTAAAAATTTGCTCGGTGCGGCCGCCGGCCGCGACCGCAATGCTTCGCGAAAACATTCGCCTCAACAAGTTTCGTAGTTTAAAGTAACTTGGCAAAGCCGCGAAAATCGGCCGGGTTCGATAAAATTTAGCCGCTCTTTCGGCAAAGAGCGATTGGTTTAACCTTAAAAATATCTCGCAAAGGCGAGCGCGGCGTAAAAATTATTCGTGGCGGCTGGTTTTTGATTGGCAAAACGCCGCGTTTGATTTGCGGGTAAACAATATGGATTTAACGACATTGATGGCGCTGGCGCTGGCGCTGGCCGGCGGCGGCTTGGCCGGTTATTTCGCGCGGCAGGAGATCGCCAAAAAGCGCGCCGGCACGATTGAAAAAAATGTGGCGCAGAAATTGGCCAAAGCCAAGATCGAGGCGCAAAAAGTGATCGAAGACGCTCAAATCAAATCGCAAAAGGTTTTGGAGGCCTCGCGCCAGGAAGTGGATTCGCGGCGGCGGGAGATCGCCAAAACCGAAACTTTGATCTTGAAGCGCGAGAGTTTGCTGGAGCAAAAAGCCGCGGAGTTTGAGGTTGAAGAAAAAGATTTTCAGGAAAAAGTCAAGAAACTCAAGGACTTGAAGGAAAATTTGGAAGATTTGCACAAGCAGGCCATGGAAAATTTGGAAAGAACGGCCGGTTTGAGCGCCAGCGACGCGCGCAATGAATTGCTTGACGCGCTGGAAAAGGATTGCGCCAAGGATTTGCTTGAACGGACGCGCAAGCTGGAAAGCCAAGGCATGGAGCCGTTTAAGAGGCGGGCGCGCGAGATTTTGACCCAGGCGATTCAAAAATTCGCGTTGTCGCAGGCGCAGGAAATCACGACTTCGGTGGTGAATTTGCCCAGCGACGATATCAAGGGCCGGATCATCGGCAAAGAGGGGCGGAACATCCGCACTCTGGAACGGTTGACCGGAGTGGAGATTATTGTTGACGAAACGCCCGAAACCGTGGTGATTTCGGGATTCGATCCCACGCGGCGGCAGATTGCCAAGATCGCGTTGGAAAAGCTTATCCAGGATTCGCGCATCCAGCCGGCGCGCATCGAGGAAACCGTCAAGGTGGCCGAAGAAGAGATCGGCGCGCAGATCAAGGAAGCCGGCGAGCAAGCGTGTTATGACGTGAATGTTTTGGATTTAAACCCGCGTTTGGCGCAGTTGTTGGGGCGATTGAAATTTCGCACCAGTTATGGCCAAAACGCGCTTTTGCATTCGATCGAAGTGGCGCATTTGGCCGCGGCGATCGCCGCCGAAGTGGGCGCCAATGTTAAAATCGCCCGCAAGGCCGGGTTGCTGCACGACATCGGCAAATCGGTGGATCAGCAGATCGAAGGCACGCATGTGGACATCGGCGTCAAAATTTTGGAAAAATTCAACGCCGAACCGGCGGTGATCGCGGCGATGCGGTCGCACCACGAGGATTTTCCTTATGAGAGCGTGGAAGGCGTGATCGTGCAGGCCGCCGACCAAATCTCCGGCGCGCGGCCGGGCGCCCGCAAAGACACCGTGGAAAATTATTTGAAGCGGCTGGGCGAATTGGAAAGCATCGCCACTTCGTTTGAGGGCGTGGAAAAGGCCTGGGCGTTGTCGGCCGGCCGGGAAATCCGGGTGTTTGCCCGCGCCAAAGATGTTGACGATTGGGGCGCGCAAAAATTGGCCAAGGAGATCGCCCGGCGCATCGAGGAAGAATTGCGCTATCCGGGAGAGATCAAGGTGAATGTGATTCGCGAAACCCGGGTGACCGAGTATGCCCGATAAAAAGTCAAAAGTCATTCCGCCTTTTATGGCGGGATTCCGCGGAAGTAGCACAATGGCAGTGCGCTTGCCTTCCAAGCAAGATACGCGGGTTCGATTCCCGTCTTCCGCTCAAATTTTAAAAGCCCTTTTATTAGGGTTTTTTAAATTTGAGCGAGGATCGCTCTCGCCTCGGTGGGGGCGAGGAGGCGGCCCGCTCTTAAATTTGATCTTAAAATTTTCGCGCGCAAGGGAGCTGGCTAATCGTTTTAATGTGTAAATGTGTAATAGTTTTTTCGTTAATTTATTCATCCGCCAGAATACCCCAGCATATGGTTGATTGGTTATCCGGGGCTCTGCCCCGGGGATGAATGGCGGTGAATCACTTTTTCGATTGTGCAGCGAAGCGGAGCGTCGGAATACGTCGGGGTTCTGCTTCGGCGCAGTTTTAGAGCGTTGAATAATTGCCGAATTTTATCGTTTTTGCCAATTTGCCAAGTTAAAAATAGCCGGCAAAATCAATTATTCAACGCTCTCAGTTTATTACTTTGAATTACGAAATTAGCTCTCGACCGCCATTTTCGGGAGCACGGAAATTTTTTTGCTGAAAAATTTCCTGGTATTTCGCGCCGGTCGCGCGGAATAACGCTCCGCGAAAATAGCCGTCTTCGATTAATTTCGTAATTCAAGTTTATTATGCAAAAATTTGCGCGTTTGCCCGATTCAAGATGGCGTGCTATAAATTATTTGTATTGGTCGAAATAAGGTTATTTTGACCAATACAAAATTTTAATTGGACAATAATGTTAAAAACCATAATTTTAAGACAACAAGACGATATCGGCCGATTTATGACGCGTTCTTTTGTCGAGCGCGCGAAAATCGCGACCGCGAAAAAATGGCTTGTTTCAACTTTGATAAAGGCGGTGCTTGGCCCGCGACGCGCCGGTAAATCGGTTTTCGCGTTAACTTTATTGAAGGATTTGCCTTATGCTTATTTCAATTTTGATGATGAGGCGCTTTTAGGTTTGGGGAAACTAGATACCGATGCGATCATGCAAGGGTTGAAGACTGTCTATGGAGATTTTAAATACATATTGTTTGACGAAATTCAAAATCTGCCAAGCTGGGAAATGTTTGCCAATCGCTTGCATCGCGAAGGTTATAATTTGGTTGTTACCGGTTCAAACGCCAACCTTTTAAACCGCGAACTGGCCACTCACTTAACGGGAAGGCATATTCCATTGGAAATAATGCCTTTTGATTTTAAAGAATTTTTGCGAGCCAATAATTATGAATTGCCAAAAGAAAGATTCGCGTTGGCGGAAGAAAAAGGACGGCTTTTGAATTTGGCGGAGAGGTATCTCGTGGGCGGGGGATATCCCGAAGTGGTCGTGGAGAATATTGATCCGAAAATATATTTGGGCGCGCTTTTCGACTCGATATTGCTCAAAGATGTCGTTGGGCGGTATAGGGTTAAAAATTCAAAACAATTGGATATTCTGGCGGCTTATTTGATCAATAATTTTTCCGCGCGGTGCAGCGGAAAAAGGATTGCCAATGTTCTTAATTTCAGAAGTAATACGACGGTTGAAAAATATCTCGGCTATCTGGGCGAATCGTATTTGGTGTTTTTGCTTGAGCATTATTCGGATAAAGCCGGACAACGATTAACTTTGCCCAGAAAAATATACGCGGTTGACAACGGCTATATTGCCGCCAAAAATGTGCCGCATTCTCCCGATCGCGGCAAATTGGCGGAGAACATGGTTTTTTGCGAGCTTTTAAAGCGCGGCTGCGAGTTAAACCGTGATCTATTCTATTACAAAACCAAAAACGGGCGCGAGATCGATTTTGTGATCAAAAACGGAATTGAAGTTTCCGAGCTTGTTCAGGTTTGTTATGATCCCGGAGACATTGAAACTGAAGTTCGAGAAATAAAAGCGTTGGCGGAAGCGTCCGAAGAATTGAAATGCGGTAAAATGACAATTTTAACATGGGATATGGAAAAAACAGCCAAGGAAGGTAATAAAACGATTCAATTTGTGCCGTTGTGGCGGTGGTTGCTTTCGGAAGGTCAAATAAACGAATGCACGAATTAGGGGATGTCGGCTTGGATGAATCGACTTTAAAATATATCGCCGCGGTTAACGTTTTTAATATTCGCGGAAGATACGCGGATTACAAGAAGTCGTTTTATAAAATGTGCACCAAGGATTATGTTGTTGAAAATTTGGATAAAATCACTGAAATTTTAGAGCGTTGAATAATTGCCGAATTTTGCCATTTCCACGGATTCGTCAAGTTTAAAATAGTCCGCGAAATCAATTATTCAACGCTCTCAATTTATAAAATTTTATGTCAAAAATTAGAACAAAAAAAATCGCGGAAAAATACGCGATCAAATTGAAAAATAAAAAAATTCCTTTGTCGAGAATTTATTTATTCGGGTCGTTTTCGCGCGGCGAAGAGCGCAAGGACAGCGACATCGATGTGGCGGTGGTTTTGAGTAAAAAAGAAACCGATGATATTGTCGGCGAGGTTGGTGTTGCCACTATTGGCATCGACACGCGGATCGAGCCGCATATTTTTTCGGAAAAGGATTTCAAAACAAGGGCCACGCCGTTGATCGAAGAAATCATTGAAGCCGGAATTAAAGTTGTTTGATTCGCGGAGAAGTCGGCCGGTAAAATCTTGTTATATTTGACTTCATTTTGCCGCAAAAGATCGGCGGCGGTTGAATCGCCGGTTGACAAAGGGAATGATTATGTAATACTTTGTATTACATATTAACCAAATAAATTATGCGTAACATTGTCACCATCTCGCTGCCCAAGCAATTGGACGAGCAAATCGAAAAAGAGGTCAAAACCGGCAAATTCGCGTCGAAAAGCGAATTTATCCGCAGTTTGATCCGCCTGTGGCAAGAGGAAAAATTAGCCGCGGAGATTGACGGATCTGAACGAGATATCGCCGCCGGCCGTTATCGAGAGATAAAATCGTTGGAAGAATTGCGATAATCGCGGAATTTAAATGAAAATTTTACCCACGGCGAAATTTGAACGGAATTATAAAAAATTGGCCGATTCGTTAAAGGATAAGGCCGAAGAAGCGTTGGAGATTTTCAAAAACGATCCGGCGGATGTCCGTTTGCGGGTTCACAAATTGAGCGGCCGTTTTGAAAACTATTGGGCGTTTTCGGTGGATTATCGTTGCCGGATTATTTTTCGCTATGGGAAGCAAGACGAAGTTTTTTTGGTCGCAATCGGCAATCACGATATTTATGGGTCTGTTGCCAAATAGGACTTTGGCTGCAATTTAAATCTTTCTGCCGCGAATTTGCAAAAATAAATCGACAGATAAGCATATATGCCTCTTTATTTTTGCAAATTCATATCCCGCGTAGCGGGATAACTACTGCCCGCGACGAAATCTTTAAATTTCGCTACAAACCCTATTTGGCAACAGACCCTTTACAAATGAAATTGCTTTTTTCGGCGAGGCGCGGCAAAAGGGATTTTGATTTTGTTTTGGCGCGTATTTTTGTTAGAATGAAAACAGGGAAAATAAAAGCAAAAACAAAGTTATGGGAAAAATCATAAAAATAAAAGTGAGGGACTTTGGCAAGCAAAGAAAATCGGCGCGGCGCTTTTGGCGGGGCGCGTTGATAACCGCGGCCGCGATTTTGATTTGCGGCGGCGCGGTTTGGGCCGGCAGTTTGACGCCGGCATCGTCGCCGGCGGCGACCGGCTACACTTTGGCCGACATCTACAACCGGCTGGACACCAACGCCACCACCACCGCGGGAAGCCATGATTTTTCGCCGGCCGCCGGTCCGGCCGCGTCGATGCGGACCATCGACGAGATCTATGAAAAAATTCCCACCATCGAGGCCGGCAAGATTTTGGCCGGCACGACTTATTTGGGCGTGGCCGGAACGATTGCCGATTGCGCGGTTGAAGGCGGGAATAATTGTTATGCCAACAGCGGTTATTGGACGGCCGCGGCCGGCGATAATGTTGCCGGCGGCGCGGGACTGCTCACTTTTGACATTCCCGATGGTTATTATTCGGGCAAAACCGCCACGGCCGCGGACGCGGATCTGATCGCGAGCAATATCAAAAGCGGGGTGAATCTTTTTGGCGTGGACGGCGATGGCAATGTGGTGAACACAAGTTCCGGCGACGCCGCGGCCGGGGATATTTTGAGCGGAAAGATAGCGTGGGTGGATGGCACCGAGATCACCGGCAGCGCGGCCGCGGGCGCGAATGTCGCCGGCAGTAACGGTTCGCTGGTTTTCAATATTCCCGACGGGTTGTATTCGGGAACCAAGACCTGCACCGCGGCCGATTCCAATTTGACCGCCGGCAACATTAAAAGCGGCGTGGCGATCTTCGGGGTCACCGGGAATTATTCGGTTGATTACACTTGGACCAAGGCCGGCGCCGGTTCATGGGAAGGGGTGAATGAAAATCTTGATTGGGCGGTCAACATCGGGCCCAGCGGTTGGTCGAGCCAAACTTATTCCTATTGCGGAGCCGCGACTTGCGCCAATGATGGTTCGTTGCAGGGCGCGGCCAGTTATGACGGGCCGCCGGGCGGCTGGAACGGTTCCAATGACTATACCAATTTCAATAATTCGGCGTTGCACAATTACGAAGTGATCACCGCCGACGGCACCAATTTGGTTGGCTGCACCGCCGACGCGGGCGATCTGGTTTTTCCGGACGGGTCGGCGTGGGACAAGTCCAATGCCAAGCCCTATTCGGCCAAATTGGCCGGCTGCGATTCCAACAATGCCAGTTCCACCGAAATTTGGGCGGCCGCGGGCGGGAGCGGGCCGCAATATGCCTACGCGCGCAACGCGCCCAGCGCGCTGGCCATTGCCGATGCCTGGGACGGGAAAAAGAATTTGGCCGCCGGCGCCAATGGCACTCATTCCTACACCAATACCGGCAAAAACGACGATTATTATGACCGGCCGACGGTTTCGTGGTATGCCAACACCGGCGATGGCGCGGGCACCAGCCGCCTGCCGATGATCGAAGAATACGAGCGGGCGCGGCAAGGGACATCGGATTCGGCGGTGAGCTTGCTTTACGGGTCAAATTCTTGGAGCTATTATAACTGGTCCGCCGAGCAGACCCCGTACTACAGCGGCTACGCCCGCAACTTCACCCCGAACTACGGCTACGCGAACGACGACGACGTGGACAATCAGGACAATCCGCTGTGGGTGGTCGTCGCCGGCCAGTGAATGATTTGATCATTTTTGCATTTTGCATTTTTTTAACCTAACCCAAAACCGCCCGGGCCAACGCCGGAACCGGCAAGCGCATCGCGCTGGCCGGGAGCGCGCCAGATCATTCAGGTCCGCCCTTGGCCTATCTGCCGGGCCAAATTAATGGCAGGGCGCGCGAGCGCCCGGAGAGGCCGCTTGGCTTGCTTTCGCCAAGATGGCCGCGAGGAATTTGTGGCAGACATCAAAACACGCGCCGGCAAGCGGACGCTTTGTCGGCGCAACGCCGAGCAGAACCCGAACAACAGCGGCAACGCCCGCAACTTCAACCCGAACAACGGCAACGCGAACAACAACAACGTGAACAATCAGAACAATCCGCTGTGGGTGGTCGTCGCCGGCCAGTGAATGAAACGGGCAAGTTTTGCCCGCGGTCCGGGCGGTTTTGGCAAAAAACAATGGCCCGCTACGCGCATCTGCCGATCTTTCAAAAAAGCTATGAATTGCTCAAGTGGATCTATTTTTTTGTTTCCAAATTTCCCAAAGCCGAAAAACACGCGCTGGGGCAAAAAGTAAAACAAACGGCGATGGATTTTTTGGACCAGGTGATCCGCGCCAACGGCGCGAAAAACAAAGCGCCGAATTTGGAAGAAGCGGCGCAATTACTGGAGATTTTGCGGATCCATGTGCGTCTGTCGTTTGACTTGAGTTTGATCAACCAAAAACGATATGAACTTCTTTCCGGGAAAATCGATGAAATTGGCCGGATGCTGGGGGGCTGGCGGCGGGCCAATGTTTGAAAAATTGGTATCGTTTGAAAATTTATACCGCGCCTATAAAAATTGTTTGCGCCGCAAACAAAACACGCCCGCGGCGCGAGAAATCGCGCCGGTGTTCGAAAAAGTGTTGTGGAAATTAAAACGGGAATTGGAGCAAGGAATTTGGCACCCCAAGCCATATCGGGCGTTTGCCGTGACCGAGCCGTGCCGGCGTGAAATTTTTGCCGCCGATTTTTCCGACCGAATCGTCCATCACGCGCTTTGCGAAATGATCAATCCGCTTTTTGAAGCGCGATTTATCGATCAATCCTATGCCTGCCGCGAGGGCAAGGGCACGCATTTGGCGGTGAAGGAATTAAAAAACGCCTTGCGCGCCATCGAAAGCCGCGGCCGCAAAGTGTGGGTTTTAAAAATGGACATCGCGTCGTTTTTTATGAGCATTGACCGCGCGGTTTTATTGGAAATTATCGGCCAAACGGTTAAAGACCCGGCGGTTTCGCGGCTGATCGAAATTATCGTCAATTCCGATCCGGCGAAAAACGCGGTGAAAACCGGCAACACGGCCTTGTTGGAATCGGTGCCGCGCCAAAAATCGCTTTTTGGCGCGCCGCCGGGGTTGGGATTGCCCATCGGCAATTTGACCAGCCAGTTGTTTGCCAATGTGTATTTGAACGAGTTGGATCAATTCGTGAAAAAAGTTTTGCGGGTAAAGCATTACTTCCGTTATGTTGATGATTTTATCATTTTGGACAATTCGCCGAAACGATTGGCGGTGTTTAAAAAGCGGATCGGTGGTTTTTTGCAAGTCAAATTGCGCTTGCGCCTGCACCAACAAAAAACCTTTATCGCGCCCGCGGAGAACGGGATTGATTTTTTGGGGTATTTTGTCAAACCCGATCATATTTTGGTGAGGCGCGAGGTGGCGGCGCGGTTGAAAAGCAAATCGCGGGATTTTGAAAAACAAAATTTTGAACCAAAAAAAATTTTGCCGGTTTTGAATTCCTATTTCGGCCATTTTGTCCACGGGCGAAGCTATCGCCTGCGGCGGGCGGTTTTTGCCGGCTTGCCGCCGGCATGGCGGGCGCGGCTTGCCGCCCGTCCGGATTTTTCGGCGTTGCGGGCGGCGTAATATTTTGTTTCGGCGCCGATTTGTGGTAAATTGAAACTATGATGGCGTTGATTAAAACGCAATATGTCAATATGTCAAAAATGATTGTTAAAATTTTTTTGATGGCGTTGTTTTTGGTTTTGCCGTTGCCGATTTTGGCAACGGCGGGGACGATTGATGCCGTTGATCGCTACGGGTGGAGCGAAAACGCGGGGTGGCTGGATTTTGGAACCGGCGCGGGCAATGTTGTTGTGGGCGACAACGCGCTTTCGGGCTATATTTGGGGCGCCAAGATCGGCTGGATATCGCTAAATTGCGCCAACACCGATTCGTGCGCCGCGGTTGACTATAAAGTGGCCAACAACGGCAGCGGAACTTTGTCGGGTTACGCTTGGGGCGAAAATTTGGGCTGGATAAATTTTTCGCCCGCGGGCGGCGGAGTGAGCATCAATTCTTCGGGCGAGTTTTCGGGCTATGCTTGGGGGCCAAAGATCGGCTGGGTGTCTTTTAATTGCGCCACCACCGATTCGTGCGCCGCGGTTGATTACAAGGTAAAAACCGATTGGCGCGCTGCGGCGGCCCAAACTCCCGCGGCATCCGCGCCGGCGCAAACCGGCGGCATTGGCGGCCAATATGTTTCGTTAAAACCGGTAAAACCGGCGCCGGTCTTGGCGGAGAGCGGCGGGTTTAATTTGGCGGAAAAGATAATTGAAATTGTCAAAGCGCCGTTTGCCGGTTTGTTTGGCCAAAAACCGGCGGCCGAATCCGCCGCGCCCGAAAGCGGGCCGGAAAATATCGAACCGTCCGCGGCGCCAAGATCCGAGATTGTGGTGCCGAATTTGCCCCAAGACAAAGCCGCGGCCGCGCTTTTGGAAAATGAAAGCAAGTTTTCGTTTTTGCCCGAATCGCTTTTGAATTTTGCCAAAAAATTTCCCGAGTTGTTCGCCACTTTAAAATCGACCGGAATTCACGCGGCTCAAGATCTGTCGAAATTGCGAAATATTTCTTTTGTTTTGCCAAGTTTGCCGCAAAAGATCGGCGGGGGCGATGTTTTTAAAAAAATCGCCAGTTTTCGTTTTTTTGGAAATAAGATCGAAAAAATTCCGGCCGAAATTGTTTTCGCCCGCGCCGGCGGCGCGATCGATCTGCCGGTAAAGATCGTCGCCGACAAAAACGGCAACGCGGCGCAACAGATCAACGCCATCGCGGCCAAGCCGCTGGAATTGATCGTCAAACCCGAGGCGCCCGCCCGCGCGGTGAAAGGAATTATCGCGTTGAAAGCCAAAGACGGGCAAACCGGATTTTGGCGAAATTTATTTTTGCCGGCGGTTTCGGCCCAAGGCGAAACAATCAACGCGCTGGCCGAATTTGATTACGGCGACGCCGACGGCGACGGGGTTTTTACGGTCGGCATTGCCGCGCCGGCGGTTGCCGGCGATTACGATTTGCGCGCGACAATCGATTATCAAGACGCGGCGCGCCCGGCCAAGGAAATCAAAATCAATTTGCTCATCGATCCCGAGGGCTATGTTTTTGAAAAAAACAACGGCAAAGAAACGCGCGTTCCCGGGGCGGCGGTGTCGCTGTATCGGCAAAATTCGGAGACCGGCGCGTTTGAATTGTGGCCGGCCCAAAATTATCAACAAGAAAATCCGCAAACCACCGACAACCGCGGCACCTACGCGTTCTTGGCGCCCGCGGGCGATTATTATTTGCAAGCGGAAGCGGCCGGATATCCGGTTTACAAAGGAAAAATTTTCACGCTTACGGCCGGCGCGGGCGTGCATCAAAACATTGAATTGAAAAAACAATTTTCTTGGCGCGATCTGCTTTCTTGGAATTGGCTGATGTTTACCGGGCTGATCGCGGTGGCGGCGTTGCTGGCGGTGAATTTTTGGCGCGACCGCCGGCGAAACAATTGATTTTTTTAAAATCCGCGTTTTGGCGCGGATTTTTGATTACTCACTACTCATCTACTCATTACTCATTTACTACTCTTGGTCGGGGCACTCGGATTCGAACCGAGATTAAATCCTCCCAAAGGACTCGTGCTGCCGTTGCACTATGCCCCGCCTTCGCCAAGGATACGGCGGGCAAGCCCGTTTTATCCGCCGTAAATTTTAATGAAGGCGGGCCTTCGCCTCATTGAATGGTTCGCGAAGGCGGCTCGCGCCATCATATTATCGCGGATTTGTTTTTGCGTCAACGACAAGTTATAATGTTAGTGGAGGAATTTTTTTATTAAAACGCGATTTTTAAAATGAACACAATACTTTGACAAAAATGACTACAATTTTAAGTTAAATAGGAGTAAAATGAGGTTAAAACACGTTGCCGTCCCCATTTAACCTAATTTTACTTCCATGATCAACAAAATTATTTCAAAAATCAA
>JAXDBQ010000033.1:0-3084 GCA_034678605.1 Patescibacteria group bacterium
GCCATCGTCGACAACTACGAATTCGAGGACGCCATCGTGCGCGCAATCAACGCCGGTTGCGACATTTTGGTCTTTTCCAACAACGGCGCCGAATATGACGAAAACGTCGCCAAACGCGCCCGCGATACCATTTTATCCGCCGTCAACGACAACCGCATTTCCCCGGCTCGCATCGAAAGATCCTACTCCCGCATAATGAAGCTAAAAGAAAAACTAAAATAATGCAATAACTGATTTTTGGCAACCCTCCGGCCTTTGAATTTTTACCCGTAGGAGCAAATGATCATTCGTCCGCGTTTGTATTTGCGTTCGTATTCCGTAGGGGCGATTCCATGTAATCGCCCGAATTTGAATTTCAATACGGGCGAAAACTTGGTTCCGCCCCTACAACGCAAATACGCAAAAATCAAAACCGCAACAAATCTCTGGTGGTTTGTTTTTTGAGGGCGTCGATTCTTAATTGCTCGGCGGTGATCTCCTGCCAATAAATCGGAATATCATTAAGAAGCAATTTTTCAACAAAGAACCGGCGATAATTCAATTTTTTCAATAAAACCGGTTCCGGCGAATTTTCGGAATATAAAAATGCTCGATCCCCGTCCCGCAAAAACGCGTATTGGCCGAATTTTTGCCGCAATTCGATCGCCTTCTGCCAATCCGCGCCTTCAATGATCAAGCCATTGTGAATTGACATTTCCTCGAAAATGTTTCCAACATCATAACCGGAATAATCCGAAGTTTCTTGCCGTTGCTTGGGAATAAAATGCAAATGCGCGTGCTTCACCGATTGCAACCGCGGTCCGTATTCGGCCAAAAACGGCGCGCCAAACGCAGAGCTCACTTTTTCAAAAACCAAATCTTTCAATACCAAAAATTCGGCGCGATATTTTTTGGGCATATCGGCATAACACAAAAAATGCTTTTTGGGAATGAGCATCACATGGCCGGGCGCAGCCAAGCCAAGGCCGATCTTGACGAAAAAGTTATCGGTTTGATAAATCGTATCCCGCGGGCTGTTGTTTTTGTCGCAAAAAACGCACTTTTCCATTTTTGCCTTGTTATTTTTATCATTTTAGCAAAAAACCGCCAAAATTGATAATGGCGGTTTTTTTGTTCTAAATTTGGGAATTTGTTGAAAATTGATTTCCCAAAGCTGAAATCAAATTTCAACAAAATGCGGGTTTTTCGCGATCCGAAATATCAGAAGCGGCCGGTCGGATCATCGATCGACGAATCGTTTTCCATTTCGTTGCCGTTGCGGTCCTCGATCACGCCGCCGGTTTGCGATGTCGCGCCAAAATCATCATCTTCCACTTCAACGTCATTGCCGTCGGTCAAGGTAATGGTGAGCGTTTCGCCGTCCGAACTCAAATATAATTCGCAAATGTAGTCCTCGGAACCGTCAACTTCTTCCAGTTCAAAGATCGCGATCCCGTCAATAGTCACCGCGCCCGAAGAATCCACCGATACGCCGCCGGTCTCGTTGCTATCCACGCCGGCCACATAGTCGCCTTCGTCCAGATCGTCATTAATCGACTGCGGGTCAATGGGTTCGCTGAAATATATCTTTATCGTGTCGTCAACGTCGATCTGGCCCAAACTGCCGCCGTTCGAAATCACGATCGAGGAAATATAGGGCGCGTCATCGTCATCCGAACTGCTGCCGCCAAAAGTGCCGCTGGGGTCATCGATATCCGAATCGCTTTTCATTTCATTGCCGTCCGAGTCCTCGACCGCGCCGCCGATTTGCTGAGCGTCGGTGAAATCCTCATCATCGATCTCGATATCGCGGCCATCGGTCAAAGTAATGGTCAAAGTCCGGCCATTGGAAGAAAGCGCCAGTTTCACGGTGTAGGATTCGGATCCGTCCACATCGCCCGCGTCGAACCGCGCGATTCCCTGGACCAACACGATTCCCGACGACGACACGCTCACGCCGCCGATCTGGTAGGACGGCACGCCGGTGACGTAATCGCCCTCATCAAGATCGTCGTTGACCGATTGCGGATCAATGGGCTCGCTGAAAGTTATCTTAATGTAATCGCCCTCGTCGATATAATCATCGTCGCCGCCATCATAAACCTCGATCGATTCAATATCCGGGCCTTCACCGCCATTGCCGCCGAAACTGCCCGTCGGATCATCGATTGATGAATCGCTTTCCATTTCGTTGCCGTCGCGGTCTTCGATCACGCCGCCGATCTGATAGGCATTGTCGAAATCTTCGTCGGTGATCCGGAAATCGCCGCCATTGGTGAGGGTAATAGTGAGGGTCTTGCCGTCCGAGCTCAACGCGATCTTGGAAGTGAAAGTGCCAAAACTGGAAACCTCGCCCATATCAAACGAAGCAATGCCCGAGATCGTCACCCGGCCCGACGACGACACCGAAAATCCGCCGGTCTCGTTGCTGCCCACGCCGGTGACATAATCGCCTTCATCCAAATCATCATTAACCGACTCCGGATCGATCGGTTCGCTAAACGCGATTTTGATATAATCGCCGGTGTCGATATAATCATCGTCGCCGCCGTTATACACTTTTATCGATTTGATATAAGGATCGCGGCCGTCATCCTCATCTTCGTCTTCATCGTCATCATTATTAAGGCCGGCCAACTGGCGCCGCAATTGCTCCAATCGCTGTTTCAAAACCTCGATCTGCGCCAACAACGCCGTCCGATTATTGCCGTAATAGCCGGCATAACCCGTGTAACCGGTATATCCGGTTTGGCCCGTGGTCCCGGTTTGGCCGATCGGCATTCCTACGAACAGCCCGCGCGTGGCGCTGTCAAAAATCCCGGTGGCCGGCACGCCATTGGCCGCTTGGAACCGCAATAGCGCGTTGCGGGTGAGCGCGCCAAAATAATAGGTTTCATGTCCCATCGAACCCGCGCCATAGCCGGCGATTACATAGCCGTTGCTGTTCAAAAAACGCTGCAGATTTTGCACGTCCGCGCCATAGGACCCAAAGCCCAGATCGCGATAAACCGGCGGCAAAGCCGTCAACGCCTCGGCCTTATTGCCGACCCAAATGCCGCTGACCAACGCCAACGCCACGCCTAAAACCAATCCCCAAATTATTTT
>JAXDBQ010000034.1:0-16158 GCA_034678605.1 Patescibacteria group bacterium
CAAAAAGGTATTTTTCGCAAAGGGTGATTAATATAAATACAAATACAAAATTAAATGCTTTTGTTGGGGTCTAACCGCCCGCGATTACGGGGGGTTTAGACCCCGGAAATGCGGAATGCAAAATTCAAGTTTGGGCGAGGTGAAACCTCGACGAGCACATCAAAGATTCGCCTCGAATACGGGAGGCAAAATACGAAATACAAAACAAAAAAAAACGCTTTTGGGGCAAAAGCGTTTTTTTGAAAATCAATGTAAATAATCAATTCGTGGTGGTGGCATCGGCCGGGGCGGAGTTTTGCGTGGTGGTGGCGGCGTTGCCCAGACCGACATTGGTTTGAGCGCCCAGCCGGCGCAATTGTTTGGCGATCACATTGGCGGCGGCGCGGCAGTATTTGAGATCTTTTTCGGCGGTTTTGATGTTTTCGCGGCTGGCCAGCAAAATTTTGCGGTTGGTTTCGTTTTGGGCGGTATCGTTGCCGGCGACAATGCTTGCCAGCGCGTTTTTGGCGGTGTCGGCCTGGGTTTTGGCGTGGGCGATCTTTTGGTTCAGGTCGGCAACGCTTTCTTCAAGTTTGGCGGTATCGTTTCCGGCGGCTTTGGCCTCGGCGATCTTGGCCGCGATCTTGGCGCTCAGCCCTTGGAGTTTTTGCGCCATCAGATCGATCCGGTCGATGGCGGCGTTCAAATAACCTTGCGGCACGATCCGCGAAAAGATTCGAAAATCATTGGCGATCTTTTTTTCAAATTCAACGGCGGTGGAAGCGTCCCCCGAGGCGGCAAGTTTGGCTTTTAAATCATTGAGGGCGTCAATTTGCGTTTGCAATTGGGCGATCAAAGTGTTTTTGCCGCTTTGAGTGATCCGTTTCATTTCTTGGATCCGTTGCGACAGTTTTTCCAGCGATTCGACGCGCCGGCCGATCTCGTTTTGACTTTTTTGTTGGATTTGCGAGATCAATTTCAAGTCGCTTTGGACAGCCCGATCGTCTTTTTTGCCGTTGTTTTCCGCCGGGGTGGAGCTGGCGTTGTTCTCGTTGACTTGGTTATTGTTTTCGGCTTGGATCGCCGGCGCGCCGGCAACGGCCAGCAACAGCGCGAGGGCGGCAATAATAAATTTTTTCATACTTGATTTTTTGGTTAAAGGTAAATGGTTAATGGTTAAAGGTTAAGAGTTAATAATTGCTCCCTTTATTTTTCCGAGGCATCGTTGAGGGAGGCGTCGGCCGCGGCGACGTCATCTTGCAAGGCCTTTAATTGGGCGTCGATCTCGGACAAGTCATCTTCGATGGTGGCGTTTGGATCAACCGGATTTTCGATGGTTTCCGGAATTTGGGTTGTTTCAACCGCAGGCGGGATTTGGTTGTCGGCGGGAGCGATTTCTTCAGTCTCGGTTATCGGCACAATTTCTTCTTCGATTATGTTGTCGGTGTTGAATTGGTCGTTAAACAGCATCCAAGCCGCGATCGCTAAAATTATGGCAACGGCTGAAACCGCGGTTATCTTTATGACATTCATTTTTTTGGCTTATCCGCGTTTTGATCTTATGTTGAATTTTACATGGAATCAAAGCGCGCAAATGCCGGGTTAATTGTTGGTTGTGAATTTATTATAAATTATTTTTTAAAAAAAAGAAAAGGAAACTAATGTTCCTTATCGGGCGGCTTGCCGTTAGCGCAGATTGTTTTATTTGTATTTGGTTCGTGATATTCACTTGTTAAAATACCATGCTCATTGCTTCCATCTTCGTCATTGTATGTTTTATCATTTCCCATTGTTAAAGGCCTCCGATTATAAAAATAACAAATTGAGATTTAAAAAACAAGCCCTGTCAACTGATTACAGTTCAACCGATTGGCCGAAATTCGGAATAACAACCGAAAGGCGCGGTAATTTTTCTTGGATCAAGTTTTGGAACGCGGCGGCTTGCAGGGGTTCGGCATGGACCAAAAACAGTTTTTCCAAACCTTTGATGTTTCGGGCATAGTTTAGTAGGCCGTTTTGATCGGCGTGGGCGCTCAATTCGTTGAGGGTGGCCACTTTGGCGCGCGCGTCATAATTTTTGCCGAATATCTTTATCGGCGAGATTCCTTCCAAAAGCTTGCGCCCCAAAGTGCCTTGGGCCTGGAAGCCGGTGATCAAAACAATGTTGTTGACGTTGCCAAGATTATTTTTTAGGTGATGCAAAATTCGGCCGCCTTCGGCCATGCCGGAGCCGGCAATCACGATAAACGGGCTGTTTTTTAAATTTAGCGACTTTGATTCGGCCACCGAGCGGATATATTTTAAGCCGTTAAAGGTAAACGCGGAAATATCGCGATTCCCAAAATCGCGCCAAAATTCTTGGTCGAAATAATCGGTGTGGCGCGGAAAAATTTTGGTGATGGCGTCGCCCAACGGGCTGTCGATGTATATCGGCAAAAGCGGGATCAATTTTTGTTGGGACAATCGATGAAGAATATAGATCAATTCTTGGGTTCTTCCCAGCGAAAACGCCGGCACGATGATTTTTGATTTGTTTTTTTTGGCGCGGATGACGATGTCTTGAATTTTTGCCGCCACTCGCGCCATCGGTTCGTGGAGGCGGTTGCCATAGGTGCATTCCATTAATAAAACGGGTGTTTTTTCAACAATGGTTTCGGGCGCGCGCAAAATTGGCAGTTCGTCGCGGCCCAAATCGCCGCTAAAAGCCAAGTTTTTGACGAGGCCGTTTTCTTTGATTTCCAACAAGATCGAAGCCGAGCCAAGGATGTGGCCGGCGTCGTAAAATTTAAAGCGGATGTTTTTATCCAAAACAATCCAATCGCCGGCCATCGAAAAATAGCGGCCGGTTTCGAATTGTCGGGCGGTTTTTTCGACATCATCTTGATCGTAGATCGGTTTGATGGGTTTTTCGCCGGGCGGCAGATGAGAATTGAAATATTCGCAATCGAATTTTTGGATATTGGCCGAGTCAAGCAAAATGAGCCGGGCGATTTCGGCCGTGGGCGGCGTGCAATGGATTTTTCCGGCAAAGCCGTTTTTAACCAATGTGGGCAATGAGCCGCAATGGTCAAGGTGCGCGTGCGTCAAAATTACCGCGTTGATGGTTTTGGCGTCAAATGGCAGAGTTTCGTTTTGCTGATTGGCGTCGCGCCGCCGGCCTTGATAAAAACCGCAATCCAAAAGCAATCGAAAGCCGTTGGTTTCGACCAAATGTTTTGATCCGGTGACATTTTTGGCCGCGCCCAAAAAAGTTATTTTCATTAGATTCGTTGATTATCTTGAATTACGAAACTATAAAATTAAAATGCTTTTGTCGGGGTCTAACCGCCCGCGAGTACACGGGGGTTAGACCCCAAAATGCAAAATACAAAGCGTTTCGTAATTCAAAGTTGATTAAATATTTTCGTGACGAAATTTTCAGATTTCGGGCGAGAAAAATGAGGCAGGAGAAGGCATACTTGGCAAAAAGTCTGTCGCCGACTAACGAATTTTTCGCAGCCGAAATATGGAAATTGCAGTAGGAAATATTCAATCAACGAGTCTATTACTTGGTTTGATAATAATCGAAGAGCGCGTTGATGCCGGCAAGGTTTTTTTCGAATTCGGAAGCTTGATGGGTTTTGAGTTCGATTGAAATCGATGGAATATTGATTGACGCCAGCCAATCGCTGGCATCGCCGGTTACCGAGTATTGATCGAAAGTGTCTTTGGCCGGATAGCCCGAGGCCTTTGAATATATATCCATCAAGTCGCGGGTTTGGGCCGGCATCGCGCCGCCGCACATCGAGCCGTAGACCGCGTTGGATTGGCTGTGCCAAAAAACCGCCGCCGCCGGGTTAGTTTCCAAAATAAATTTTTTAAGCGCGGCGGTTTCCGGTTCGGAAAATGGCGCGTCTCCCCCGCTCACCGGCTTTTGCCGCCAAGTTCCAGTTGCCTGCCAATTGCAATCGAAATTGCGGTTTAGATCCACGCCATTGGCGTTTAGCCGGCCGGATTCGGTCGCGCCGGCCGGAATATCGCTGGCCTCAAATCGGCCGGATTTGCCGGTGATTTTAAACAAGCCGTCGGGATTGAGGGTTGGAATAATGTCGATTGCCAAATTTTCGGGAATTTTTTTTGGATATTTTTTGAAATAGTCGATCAATTCATAAGCCAAAAGCGTGGTGTTCCACTCATAGCCGCCATGGATGCCGAAAACAAAAACCAACCGCGTTGTTTCATTTCCAAAAGAAAAAATCTCAATGGGGCGGCTTTGGATCGAATAACCAATAGTTTTGACGGTTGGAAATTCAACTTTTGGCTTTTTTGGCGCGGCGGCGGGTTGTCGGGGCGCGGTTATCGTTGGCGTGGGCGCGGGGATTTTTTTGGTTTTCGGCCGGGAGAAAAACACAAACATTGCCGCGCCGAGCGCGGCAACGCAACAAACGATTATTCCGGCAATAACGAGCCGTTTTCGAGAAAAAAGTCCCATTATTCAGAGTAATATTTCAAGATAGCATTTATGCCGGCCCAGTTTTGGCTCCATTCGGTTTTGTCGGCGGTTTTTAACAGAATGCCGATGGCCGGGATACCGTTTTTGGCAAACCAGTCGGTCATATCGCCGGAAACTTGGTAGGATTCAAAATTTTTGTGGGCCGGATAGCCGGACGCGTTGGCATAGAGATCCAAAATTGTTTGGGTCTCCGGCAAAATGCCGTTGCCGCAGCTTGACGCGTAGACCCCGCCGCCGGAAACATACCACGCGACAACCGCCGCCGGCTTGTTTTCTTGAACGTAGTTTTTGATCGCGGCGGTTTCGGGCTCGGAAAACGCGGCGGTTCCCCCGCTTACCGTTTTGCTTTGCCAAAGTCCGGTTTCTTTCCAATCGCAATCAAAATTGCGGTTGAGGTCCACGTTGTTGGTGTTGAAGCGGCCGGCGGCGCGCGCGGTTGGCGACGCGGAAATATCGGCGGCGCTGAATTTTCCAGCGGCATCGACCACTTTATTCAATCCGTCGATATTGAGCGCCGGGATGACCGTTATTTTCGCGTTGGCGCCGATCGCGTCCGGATTTGCTTTTAAATAATCGATGATTTCATAACCGAGAAGCGCGGTGTTCCAGGCATAGCCTCCGTGGATGCCGCCCACCAAAATAATTTCTTGGGCGCCGGCGCCGAAATGATAGGCGATAATATCCCGGCCTTGGACCGATTTGCCGATCGTGGTTTGGTCTTTTTCTTCGGCGGTTGGTGCGGTCGGTTCGGAACTGGTGGCTTCCGCCGGTTGACCATCGTTAATTTCGGGTATTTGTGAATCTTGGTTAATGGTTTGATCTTGGAGCTGGTTAGGCGATCCGATTTCCGGAGTTGAAATTTGGTTTACCGATTGTTCGCCAAACGGCATATTGGCGGCAAAATACAAAAATCCCAAACCAAGGGCGATGATGACGGCAAACAAAGCGATGATTTTTTTCATATTGTTTGGTTATTATTTTGGATTACGAAACCATTAAATTCGAATACTATTGGAGGGGTCTAACCGCCCCGCCAATTTATTGTGTATAAGCGCGGGGTTAGACCCCAAAATGCAAAATGCGAATGGTTTCGCGATTCAAAATTATTATTTATTGGTGTTTTGATTATAGCATGAAATAAAATCGGGCCAGGAAGATTTTGGCGGCAAGGGCGCGGTGATCTTGACCGGTTGCTTTGATACCGGGTGGACGAATTCCATTTGCCGGCTGTGCAGGCAGATGCCCGCGTCGGGATTGGGCAAGGCATAGCCGTATTTTACATCACCGACTATTGGGCAGCCGATCTGGCTCAATTGCGCCCGGATTTGGTGGTGGCGGCCGGTGATCAGATCGATCTCCAAAAGCCAGCGGTTTTGATTTTGCGCGATAATTTTATAGGAAAGAACCGCCAATTGCGAACCGGCAACTTTTTTATTGTGCGCGAAAGTTTTGTTTTTTTCGGTATCACGAACCAAATAATGCCGCAATTCTCCGGATTCGGCTGGCGGCCGGCTGGTAACAACCGCCCAATAGGTTTTTTTGATCTGGTTTTGGCGCAGCATTTCGTTGAGCCGCGCCAGCGCCTTGCCGGTTTTGGCCAACATTACCAGGCCGCGGGCCGGCCGATCGATGCGATGCACCACGCCCAAAAATACATTGCCCGGCTTTTGGTGTTTATCCTTCAAATATCGCTTAACTTTGTCAATCAGCGTTTCATCGCCGGTTTTGTCGCCCTGCACGATCTCCCCCGCCAATTTATTTACCGCAATTATATGATTGTCCTCGTATAAAATTTCCATATCCGCTTTTGCGGGGGTTTAACCCCCGCAATTTGACTTTGTTTACTTCCGGGGGTTACTTCCGGGGGTCAAACCCCCGCAATGCTTTATCAAGTTTTCCGATCTTATCAGACATTTGAGTTAACATATTTACACCTCAATAACAAGGATATTGGAAAAATTTTCTTTAAAATGCCGCAACCTTTCCTTTGATTCTTGCATCGAGATTATTGCGTATTCGCCAATCGATCTTTCGAGGCCTTCATTCAAGTGGTTTGTTTTTATGAATTGCTCAAAGTCGCTGTTTTGAACAAAATTCCAAAAAAACTTGGGCAAGCCCGAGGTTTTGTCGGCCGCGCCAGCGACAAATCTTGTCCTTATCTTTTCCTTGTAAGATTCCAAATCTACCGGATGAAGGTAGACAAAGAAAAAATCGCTCAATTTTCCAGAAAATATTTCCTTAAGAATCCTTGATTTGGCAATAGCGCCCTCGATGACAATGCCTGGCGGTGACAGTTTTTTTGTTATTTCATTTTGCGCGGCAGCGATAAATGCGGCCACTTGTTCTGCGGGGCCTGTGTCGCGGTATGCGGTGATAAAAGCTTCGTCTACCGCCGAAATATTGAACGGAATTACGACAGAATCGTTGACAATGTCATCAAGCTCAATTTTTGCGTACCCTCGCGATGCCACTTCGTCTGCAAGGGTGGTTTTCCCGGTGCATGTTTTTCCCGAGACATATATGATTTTGGGTTTTCGCTTTATGATTTCTTTTATGGCGGTGTCTTTATCCATAGATAAGAATTATTGAACATAATACCTCGCGGGCTTTACCCCAAGATAGTTTATTTGATGTTTTGTTCTTCCAAAAAATCGAGGTATTTTGATATTTCTTCGGGGCCGGGTTTATCGCCGTTGATCAAATAACAGTGGTTTTTTATTATTTTTTCTTTGCCGCGGCCGATGAGTTTGAGGATTTTGTTGCCGAATTTGGCGGGGGCGATATCAAACGGAATGAGCGCCGTTATCAGCGCGTGATTATTTTCAATTTCAACCGCTTCCAGTTTAATCTCGTATTGGTCGGCGGCCGCTCGCGCGGCCGCGCCGAAATGCGCCGCCATGCCTTTGCTGAATTCCATGTCGTATGTCGGAGTGAAGGCAAAATAGAACCGCAGCAAACCGTCTTTTCCGCCCGCGTTTGTTTCGATCAGGGCCTTGCTGTCGAAAACGCCGTTATCTTTCATCACCAGATTTCCGTTTTCCCATTCAAGCGAAACATCCGGCGCGTCCTCAATAGTTTTCCATATCGTTCTCGTTTTTCCCGCCGCGGCTTGTTTCCGTAATCGGTCGAAACGTCGCGAATATTTTTGGCCGCAATCGTCGTAGATGCGGCCCAAAACCATTTGAATGGATTTGTACTGTCCGGCGGGCAAAGAATTCACATACTTGTATTTTTTATATTTCGGCTCCCAAAGATCCGCGGCCAAATTGTTCAATTTTATGAATAAATTCAAAAGAATATCATCGGATTGTTGCGCCGTTAATCCGTAATGGTTTGAAGCGCGATCGTTGAAGCGGATATGATAAGTGAGCGGGCCAAGTTCGTTTTCAAGCATGCGGACTGCCGCCTGGCGGATATAGCCGTTTTCATCTTGGATCAATTCGATCAGCCAAGGAAACAAAAAATCGGGTTGGTTTCTTTTGCCGTGTAAAAAGTACATCACCGAAACAGCGATGGCAAAATTCTCCCGCCGAAAATCGTCCTCGATCTTTTTATAGGTTTTGGGCGCGTTTTCGACGATTTCGTCGAGATCTTTATAATCTTTGTTTGTGCTGGCGCTATAAACAAGTTTGCGGACTTGCCGGGCGGCCTGGCGGCTCGATTCTTTGTCGCCGGTTAAAATAATTTCAAATAATTCGGGAAATGTCATTTTTTTATTTTAATCTACTTTTTTTGGATGTTTTTTTAATTTGGCGCGGGCAATCAGAGATTGGGGCGGTCAAAATCAAAATCGTATTTAAATACGATTCGAATACGATTTAAATCGTATTCCGGGGCAAGTCGGGCGAATTTACGGGAGGATTTATTTGGACTCAAGAAAATCTTCCGCTTTTAATCCGGATTGGAGCAAGATTGATTGGAAAGTGCCGCGAGGGATCTTATTGCCGGTCATTTTCACGGTGACATTACGGGTTGGGTTGCCGCTCTTGCGGAATCGCGCGTGAGATCCTTTTTGCCGGATAAAAAAGAAGCCCCTTTCTTTGAGGACTCTTGCAAACAATTTTAGTGGTATCGGTTTAGGCATATTTAAGCGTGGTCGGGACCAAATCCGGCCGCTCGACTTTGTTTATCTCGGAAGCGGAAATATCTTCAAAATGAAGTTCCATGGCTTCTTGCAAGCATTCAAGCGCTTCTTTGCGGGTTTTCCCAAAACTCGAAACCGCGGTATTGAGATTCCACGCCACGTAATACTTCCCTTCTTTCCAAATCACGTTTTTTAGGTCGATTTTTTTCATATTGGTGATTTGGTTTAATTCTAACCAAAAATAGACAAAATTCAAGACTTATTCCGGATTTTGAAACCATCAAACCAAATGCTTTGGCGGGGTCAGACCTCGGCAAATTTTCTTTCAATCCTTTACTAATTCAAAAGTGTGTGTTATTAAGAATAATCTTTAAAAATTGCAAATTTGTCGAGGTTGATGGAAATGGATAATCGTACAGCGGCTCAATTGGATACTACGTTCAATAATCGTGAAAAAGCGGAAAAGTTCGCCCTTTTGGTGGGAGATATATTAAAAATATATGGTTCGAGACTGACTCCTTTTGGTCGGGCCAAGATATTTTCGAGTTGGCTGGATGAGCAAATTTTTTCAGAAGAACAAATATTAACAGAGTTTCAAGCATATTGCATTGCCGGAGAGTTGCATATGATTGCCTGAGGCAACTGCGATAATCCACGAGCGGCATCGGCAATGGCAAATAGCGCAGCAACATATTACGACAAAGCGCTGGGATTGCTTGGCAAGGTGCCTCAAAAATATAAAGACCTTGAGGGGGAGCTTCTAGAAAAAGGAAGCAAAGCATTTAATCGCGCCAGTGGCGTGATGATGCTCCTTGGGCATTAATTATGGCACGATGTGCCATTTTATTTTTTTAAAGAGGAATTGGCCAGGGATAGTTTTTTGGCGCAGGGCCAGCGCTTGATTTGGGCTTCGCGTTTCAAGGCCTGGGAGCGGGTGGCGAATTTTTCGGTGTGGATTATTTTTTTTGCCTGGTGGGCGGCGGTGTAGTGGCCGCCTTTTTTGCTTTGGTGCTCCAAGAATCGCCGCGCCACGTTGGTGGTGATGCCGGTATAGATGCTTTTGTCGGCGCATTGGAGAAGATAGACGAAATACATGAATTGTGTTGAGATTTTTGAGAATAGAAATCAAACAGACAATTCAATCATAAAACATTAACGCGGCCGCGTAAAATAAAAATAGCCCGATTTTATTCGGGCCATTTTTAGTTTTTACGCGTGCACCCGCCGCCCGGTGGCGCTGGGCACTGCGCTCCCCTTCGCTCGCTTGCTGCGGGACCTGGATTCGAACCAAGATAAGCACCTCCAAAGGGTGCCGTCCTACCATTAGACGATCCCGCATTGGTTTAACGGAGTTATTATAACCCAAAAATTGGAAAATTCAAGGATTAGTATTGTTCACTTTTTATGCGATCGCAAAAAAAGTGATCTAATTTGATATTTTCAGCTTAAAAAGCCGAGGTCAGATCTTGGCAAATTATAAAAAAAGGCTTTGGCCGGGTTCGTTGGTCAAAGCATGGAGGCGATTAGGTTTCGAATTCGGCAAACGACCAGGAAGGCAATAATATCCAGATCGAAAATTTGAGACCGGGTGGCATAGTTTCTCCCAATCTTTTCGTTATTGCGTCTCTGCCAGCATCAACGATTTCCCCTCGTTGAGGATAGAAATTGGCAAAAATCACGATGTCGATGTCGTTTTTGGTGACGTCGAATACCGGATTTGATTCCATGAAGCGGGCTTCAACATCATCTTCCGTTAATCTACCATCCGGATGGTCGCAGGACAACGCCGTAGCCACGGTTTCCGGCAAAATTGCCGATAAAGTTATAAATGCTCGTTCGATAGCATCTTCATTTCGTATATCTTTTTTGTAAAAAACTTCTACCAATGGCATTCAATCACCGAGGCAAATATACCTAATAATAATAATAATAATAATAATAAAGTCAAATTTAAGGGCGGGATTTTGCGGGGAAATTCAAATTCCAAATACTGTTGTTGGGGTCTAACCGCCGCGCCTAGTCATTGAGAATAAGCGCGGGGTTAGACCCCGAAATGCAAAATGCGGGATGCGAAAACGCAAATGCTGTTGGAGGGGTCGCGCCCCCGCTCAAAAAAAACTCCTCCTTCGCTAAAGCTACGGAGGACAAGGCGCGGGGAAACGACCCCGGGAATGCGGGAATGCGAAAATATAAATGCTGTTGTTGGGGTCTAACCGCCTGCGAGTACGCGGGGGTTAGACCCCGGGAATACAAAATGCAAAAATTCAGAGGGGGCAGGAGTCGGCCAGGGCGATTTCCAGGGGGAGTTGCGGGAGGGGCGAATATTTGGCGCGGTCGGCGGCGGCCAAAAAGTTTTCGATGGTTTGCTTGATCTTGGGCTCGCCCATGGCTATGGTTTGCTGGCGCAAGATCTCGAATTCGTCGTCGGTGAAGCCGACGATCATGAAGTTGTCATTTTTGGCGCCGGCCGCGCCGATGATCGATAAAATGAGGGCGTGGCGCAAATAGTTTAAAATGTTTTTGCCGTAATCGGCCAGATCATATCCCTTTTGGTTAATTTGGTTCAAAAAAGCGATGGCGCCGGCCGGATTTTTTTGGGCGACAAATTCGATCAAGTCGGCCGCGGCCTTGGCGGGAGTCGCGCCCAGCAATTGGCGGATGTCTTGGGCATTTATCGTTTTTTGGCTGGCCGAGGAAACCAAAACTTGGCCCAGCAAACTTTCCGAATCGCGCACTGAGCCGCCGGAGGCCAGCGCCACCAATTCCAAAGCGGTTTTTTCGATCTTTATGTTTTCCTTGTCGGCCAAAATTTGCAGGCGGGCCACCAGTTCGGGCAAAGTCAATTTGCGGAAATCAAATCGCTGGCAGCGCGACAAAATCGTGGGCAGGATTTTGTGCAATTCGGTGGTGGCCAAGATGAAAATCGCGTGCGCCGGCGGTTCTTCCAGCGTTTTTAACAGCGCGTTGGCCGCGTCTTTGGACAACTGGTGGCATTCATCGATGATAAAAACCTTGTATTTCAATTTTGACGGCGCGAATTTGATGCCTTCGCGCAATTCGCGGATATCGTCGATTCCCCGGTGGCTGGCGGCGTCGATCTCGATGAGGTCAATGGCGCGCCCCGACTGGATTTCGACGCAGTTGGCGCATTGATTGCAGGGTTCAGCGCTCCCCTCCTTTCGGTTCAAGCAATTCACGGCTTTGGCGATCACGCGCGCCGTGGTGGTTTTGCCGCAGCCGCGCGGCCCGGAAAACAGATAGGCGTGGGCAACATTGCCGGTTTTGATCTCGTTGCCGATGGTTACGGTAACGTGGTCCTGGCCGGCGATTTCGGCAAAGGTTTGCGGGCGGTATTTGCGATATAATACGAGATTATCCATGGATGTATGTTAAATGTAATATCCAAAATGTAATAACTTTATCTAAAAACTAAAATGTAGAAAACTCTAATCCTTGCCTTTTAACGTAAGCACGCTTGAGGCGATCATTTTACTTATTTGAGTTACTTCGTTGATCAAATTGATGATTTGGTCCTGATTTGCCAATTTACCATCTTTCAATGAATGTAGCCAGTATTCGGTTTCATTGGCGCTTTTCAAGGCAATCCGATAAAAACGGGAAAAATCTTTTTTTGAACTGGCGCACCTCGCTTCAATTAAATTGGCTCCAACTGAAGTTGTTGACCTTAATAGTTGGTCGGTGAATATGGAATAGATTTTATTATTTGGAAAATTTTGCACTAATCTTAAGATTGCAAGCGAAAACTCATAAGCTCTAAATCTGACGTTGGTTTGATTTTTAGATTTTACATCTAACATAAAGTTATTAGTTTTTGGTTTTTACATTAAACATGCATTTTTATTTTTTGAACACGATGAATTTGTAGCCGATGAAGTTTATCGTGAACGCCGCGAGCACACCGATGAAACCGGAAACGATGCCCCAAGTGCTTTTATCAAGACCGAATTGGGGCCCGACGATGTTGTTAACCGCGCCGGCAACGCCCACGTTCACAATGAAGTTGGCAAGGGTGACGGAAAAAAAATTGCAAAAATTCCTTTTTTTATCGATAAAACCGGTTTTTTGAAGGCCCACAATTTGTTCGGGAAATATTTGAGTGCCACCGAAATTATGAATGATGCCGATTTGAAAACCACATACCAAGCTCCTTCTTTTATCCCGGTCATCGCCATGAAGACCGCCAGTGAACCCAAATCGAACACGGTTGCCATCGCGCCCACCAGCAGGAATTTTGCCAATTGGAACGCAAAGATTAATTTTTTTCCGATGATCGACGCGAGCCAAAGGCAAGCGGGCGCCAAAACGGGAAACACCGGCATCATCAGCCAAAGCCAGGCCCGCGCCGGTTCGGGGAGTAAAAAGCGCCGGTGGCTTGGTTTTGCGCGCTCCCCAGGAAATAATGGAAAAAAAGCGCCGTGGCTTCGCCGATGGCCGCGGCGATCAGCGCGTCGCTCTTGCTCATGGTTTGGATGGTTTATGTTAAAAAATATTAAAAAATGCCGCGATTGATTGATTGTAGCATAGGCCAAAAATCCCGGCCATCTTGACAAAAACGGCAAACTTTCATTCTTTATAAAAAAAGAAACCAGGAGCGAAACGAGTTTGCGCTCATGGTTCATGTTTTTGCGGCCAGGATTTCCAGAATCGTCCAGTCGCAGTTTTGCATTCCGATGTTGCCGATCTTGCCAAGGTTCTCCGCCAGTGTTCTTAAGTCCGGGTCGCGAAGTCCGTTGTTTGGATTGATAGAAAATCCTTCCAGTGCCAGTAATACTGATTCAATCGCGATGCCGGCGGCATTGGCTACTTTCATGGCGCAACCGTCGTTGGCCCCGTCGCAAATAATTCCGGCGCAACTGCCAATAAAGTTGACAATGGCTCTATAGATTGTGTTAACATCGTCGTCGCGCAGATACGCGATTGCCGCGGCGGTGCCGATGCCAGCGGTTACGGCGCAACCACACATTGACGATAAGTTGCCGACATGGCACTTAAAAAAACTGCCAACTATGTGCGAGAGGGCGATCGCCTTCTTGATTCTATTGTCCTCTATTTGCCATTCTTCCCCCGCAAGCAACGGCCCAAGAATTGCTAAATTGCCTTGATTACCACTGCCACCGCTACTCATTGCTGGTAACGGATAACCGTCCATTCGGGCGTCAACCGCGCTGCCAATGATTGATTTAGTTCTATTAACCAAGCATTTTGGAATAGTGCCACGCGATATAAGATTCAAGTACTTACAACCAACCAAGCCACAATCAATGCCAGCATAGGCAAGCCGGTTATTCATTGTGATTCCTTGATCTATCCAATCGCGATCATCAGCATCGATTTGATTCGCCATTTCAATCAATTGGGCCAGAGTTTTGGTTTTCAGTGCTGCGGTATAGTCCTCAATTGTGGCGGTGCTTTTCGGCAATGGGAATTCGGGATACTTTTTATCAAATCCTTGGCAAACCACATTGGTGTGGTTGTTTTCGATCAATGCGTATCCGAATCCGTCGCGTTTTTTGATGACAACTTCCACTCTTAAATCGTGCCAATCGGGATTCCATTCAATCTTTATCCGACGATTTGCCAACATCTGGTTTGCCAAATCGATATTTACCGGTTCGATCGTTTGCAGAGCTTGAAGTTCTAATTCGGGTTTGCCGCAAATTGCGCCAAGCGCGGCCGCGGCTTCGACTCCCTTTAAATCAGTGCCAACGACCTTGAGGCCGCAGATGTTTTTGTACAATCCCGGATTTACGATAATTTTTATCCGGTCATTGAGCGAAATTTTGCTTCCGGTTTGCCGTGCCGCCAAGGCGCAAGCCCAGGCGAGGCAACCTTGTTCGGTGCAGCCCGTTGTGGGCATTACTTCATGTCGAACTATCTCTTTGTATAAATTCATTCTGACCAATCCTTTTTAAGTTTATTTTGGAAATGAACAACAAAATAATTATTGCATATTTTTTTGTTTTTGTCAAGTTGGTATTGACAGAAATGGAAGATGTTTGTTAGAGTTAAAATACAAACGATATGGAAAAATTCCTTAAGCAAAAATCGGCGAAATTGTGTATCGTCCTCGGTTAAAGAGCGGCCGGTTTTGTTTAAAGATTTAAATGCAATCAATCCGCGCCTCTCTTTGATCGAGGGGCGCTTTTTAGAAAGCGTAAAGCGAAAAGCGCAAAGTGTAAAGTGGAAATGCGGGGAAGCGTAAAGGGTAAAAACAAATCCCTCCTTGCTCAAAAATTTGAGCAAGTGCTCCCTTTAAAAAAGGGAGAATAAATGCAAAATACAAATACAAAATTAAAATTATGAAAATACTGGAGATGATCGGCAACACGCCGTTGGTGGAAATTGAAAAGTTGAATCCCAATCCCAAAGTTAAAATTTACGCCAAGCTGGAGGGTTGCAACCCCACCGGCTCGATCAAGGATCGCATCGCGCTGGCGATGATCGAGCATGCCGAGAAAACCGGCGCGCTGAAAAAAGGGAAAACCATTATCGAGCCGACCAGCGGTAACACCGGCATCGCGGTGGCCATGGTGGCGGCGATGAAGGGCTATAAGACCATCATTGTCATGCCCGAGCACATGAGCGTGGAGCGGCGCAAGATGATCAAAGCGTTTGGAGCCGAATTGATCTTGGTGAAGCCCGAAGAATGGCGCGACGCGGCCATCAAAAAAGTGAAGGCCATGGTGGAAAAAGACGACAATCTGGTGATGCTTAACCAGTTTGAAAATCAAGAAAACTGCAATGTTCATTATCGTGATACCGGCCGGGAAATTATGGAGCAAGCCAAGGGCGAAATCGACTATTTCATCGCCGGCGTGGGCACCGGCGGCACGATCACCGGCATTGCCAAAAAATTGAGAGAAAAATGGCCCGCGGCGCGCGTGATCGGCATTCAGCCCGAGCCCGGTGCCAAGATCGAGGGATTAAAATCCATCAAAGACGGTTATGTGCCGCCAATCCTCTGCCCCAGTCTGCCGTGCGCCGATCATTCCAAATCGCTGATCGACACGATTATCGACTTGCGGGCCGAAAACGCGTTTTTAATGGCGCGCGAGCTGGCGCGAAAAGAGGGGCTTTTCGTGGGCGCCAGTTCGGGCGCGGCCATGTTTATGGCGCAAACCTATGCCAAAAAAATGGAAAAAGGGACGATTGTGACCATTTTCCCCGACCGCGGTGAAAAATATTTGAGCACGGAGATGTTCGAAAAATGAATAATCTAAAAACTAAGAACCCAAAACTAATAACTTTATGTAAAAACCCAAAACTTTCACTCAAAATGCCAGCTTGGTTTTAGTATTTTTAGTTTTAAGATTTAAGATAGAGTTTTGAGATATGGGTTATTACATTTTAGATTGAGCATGACATCAATACTCGAGGCCATCGGCAACACGCCGCTGGTGGAGATTAAAAAACTGAATCCCAACCCCAAGGTGAAGATATTCGCCAAATTGGAGGGTTTTAATCCGGGCGGATCAATGAAAGATCGCGTCGCTTTAGCCATGGTTGAAGACGCCGAAAAAACCGGAATTTTGGGTCCGGGAAAAACCGTGATTGAGGCGACCAACGGCAACACCGGCATCGG
>JAXDBQ010000035.1:0-26040 GCA_034678605.1 Patescibacteria group bacterium
TCAGTTCATCCCGGTCCTCTCGTACTAGGGACGACTCTCCTCAAAACTCAAACGCCTGCGGTAGATAGGGACCGACCTGTCTCGCGACGGTCTGAACCCAGCTCACGTACCATTTTAACCGGCGAACAGCCGGACGCTTGGGAGCTTCTCCACCCCCGCGCTATGATGAGCCGACATCGAGGTGCCGAACACGACCGTTGATATGGACTCGTGGGTCGTACTAGCCTGTTATCCCCGGAGTAACTTTTGTTTGATGATCTCTGCCGATTCTAATAACCAGCATCGGTTCACTAAGTTCCGCTTTCGCGCCTGCGCGGCTTATCCGCCTTGCAGTCAAGCCGGCTTGTGCCTTTACGCGACATGCACGATTTCCATCCGTGCTTAGCCGACCTTTAAACGCCTCCGTTACTTTTTAGGAGGCAAGCGCCCCACTTAAACTGCCCAAGTGACACTGTCATCGCGCACCTTTCGAACTTCGTTCCAACCAATTCATCCAAATTTTTTTCAAACTTGAACAAAGGCCGAAAGGTGCGCCGAATTAGGATGATGAATATTAAAGATGGCTGTTTCATTGTCGGATCAGCCCCGTCCGAAAACGAGACCTCAAATCCTCACCACTACGCTACGCATCAATATCCAAAACCCAATATCACCCTACAGTAAAGCTTCCGGGGTCTTTCCGTCTAGCCGCAGGTAGGAAGTATCTTCACTTCCATTACATTTTCACCGAGTAATTCGTGGAGACAGTTCTCAGATCGTTATACCTTTCATGCGGGTCGCAACTTACGCGACAAGGGATTACGCTACTTTAACACGGTCAGAGTTACCGCGGACGTTCACCCGTAGCTTAGACCGGTCAGCCCATCAAGCACATTTCGAACTCTATGTTATGACATAAACAAAATTTTGTTTAATCCATCATCAAAGTGCGAAATGTGCTCGACAGACCGCCAGCTTTAACACACGGGCACTGGTCAGGTCTCAGCCCCTATACATCCTCTTACGAGTTTAGCAGGGACCTGTGTTTTTGGTAAACAGCCGCCTGAGAGTCCTTCGCTGCGCCGAGCACCATTCGAACTTCATTATTTCCAATGCGGTAAAAATAACGCATCGCTTTAATAAAGGCCGAATGGTGCTCGGAAGGCATATCCCGAAGTTACGCCTATTTGTTTGCCTAGTTCCTTCACGAACTTTCACTCGTTCACCTTGGCAATTTAACGCCAATCCACCTGTGTCGGTTTCCGGTACGGTTTCCGCCTTTTGATAACCCTTGAGAGGTTTTTCCGGGAAGTTTGCTCGTTCGAATTTATCTCCCTTGCGGGAAACATCTCGACAACCCTGTCGAGCACATTAAATGTGCTCGGTCGAATCGCCGACAGGAATCCAATAACCCGCTCGAATTACTAAACTTCGTCGCTCTCGCGGCAAAAAACGGAAGGACTGGAATATTAACCAGTTGTCCATCAGCTGCGCCTCTCGGCTTTGCCTTAGGACCGCCTAACCCGTGACTGATCACCATTGTCACGGAAACCTTGGATTTTCGGTGTGCGGGGATCTCACCCGCATTGCGGTTACTCATGCCAACATTCTCACTTCCCAACGCTCCACGAAACCTCACGGTTCCGCTTCGCGGCGATGGGAACGCTCTCCTACCACGAACCTATTCGTAAAGAATAAGCTCGTCCTTATCTTCGGTATTAAGCTTTAGCCCCGTGAATCTACGGCGCAAAATCCCTTAGCTAGTAAGCTGTTACGCACTTTTTAAAGGATAGCTGCTTCTGAGCTAACCTCCTAGCTATCTGAGGAATCTCACTTCCTTGGTTTGCACTTAGCTTAATTTAGGGACCTTAGATGAAGATCTGGGCTTTTCCCCTCACGACCGTGAACCTTAGCGCTCACAGTCTTACTGCCCTTCAATAATTCCGGTATTCGGAGTTTGATGGAAATAACTGAGTTTCCCCACGTTATTTCTGTCAGTGCTCTACCCCCGGGATTACACGCGAAGGACGCTAACCCTAAAGTTATTTCGGAGAGAACCAGCTATTACCAAGCTCGATTAGCTTTTCACTTCTTACCACAACTCATCCGAAGATTTTGCACAGTCAACCGGTTCGGTCCTCTTCCCGCCTTTCGGCGGGATTCAACCTGGTCATGGCAAGCTCGCCTTGGCTTCGGGTCTTAACCCAACAGCATCGAGCACATTTCGAACTTCGTTTTGACGCGTTTGTTTCGCATTCGCGATGCGTTAAACAAAGGCCGAAATGTGCTCGATTCGCCCTATTAAGACTTGGTTTCCCTATGCCTCCGCGTCAGAGACGCTTAGACTGCTGTTGAATTAAACTCGTTGGCTCGTTCTACAAAAAGCACCCCGTCACCGCGCTACACGCGAAAATCCCAATTTTCGAAATCCGAAATCCGAAACAATTTTCAAATTTTTAAAATTAAAATTCTCAAAACAAAATGCGAATCTTGTTTGAAAATTAGATATTTGAAAATTCGTGCTTGTTTCGATATTCGATATTCGATATTCGAATTTCCCTGTGTAACGCGGCTCCGAGTCTTTGTAAGCGTGATGGTTTCAGGATCTATTTCACTGCCCTCACCGGGCTGCTTTTAACCTTTCCCTCACGGTACTTGTTCACTATCGGTGACTGGTTAGTATTTAGCTTTGGCGGTATAGTCCCGCCGAATTCCCTCAGGACTGTCGTTTCCCGAGGTACTCAAGAATAAAAATTCAAAGCTTGTATCGGTTTTCGCTTACGGGGCTATTACCCGCTGTGGCGCCCCTTTCCAGGGTGCTTGGGCTAACCAATGCATATTGATGCGCTTTGTCCCTCGCTTGCGCTCGGGAGCATTTTTACCTTATAACCCCTGTGTTGTACCTCACCCCCGAATAGTAAATTAGTTGATGAGTTGATGAGCAATGAGTAAAATACGGAATTCCGCATTTTCTCATCAACTCATTTCTCATTACTCCCTACTATTCCCGGGAGAAGTACAAACAGGTTTGAGCTCCTCTCTTTTCGCTCGCCGCTACTAAGAGAATGTTCGCGCTTGCGCGCGCTTGTTTTCTTTTCCTCTGCGTACTGAGATGTTTCCCTTCCGCAGGTTCGCCCCCCGCGCTGCGCGCGAAAATCCGAAGCACGAAGCTCGAATATTCGAAACAAATCCCAAATATCCAAATCCAAACGGTCAAAACGAATTCCGTTTTGAAAATTTAAAATTTATAAATTTGAAAATTGTTTCGGATTTCGAATTTCGAAAATTCGAATTTCCGCGCGCAACGCAGGGTCTGCCGCGTTAAGCGCGGCAGGGGTTTCCCCATTCGGAGATCCCGGGATCAAAAGTTGTTGGCCACTTCCCCCGGGCTTATCGCAGGCGTACCGCGTCCTTCATCGCCTTCCAGTCCCAAGGCATCCACCATCCGCCTATAATATATTACCTTGGCTAGCAATTAATAACTTCAATTTGTCGGATCCTTCAATTCCAAAGTCGATTTGCCACCGCTGGCAACCAACTTCGAAACCTCCAAATCCTTGAAATTACAATTGTTTAAAAAAGACTTTGGAATTATCGATAAATTCGATGTTATGATTTACCGATAATATAAACTGACTATTCAATTTTCAAAGTTCAAACCCCTCGATCGTTCTGAAATTTAGCCAACAAAAAAACCGCTTCCGAAGCGATTTTCCACAAGAATTAAATCCGCGGAAAATTTAGCTTCTTATGAGTTTTTTCAATATGTCGTCGGTCAACATTATGTTTATTTTTCTCTCTAACATAGAGACATTAGCAAATCCCCCCATCAATGTCAATACCCCGCCCGCACCCTTGTTGTGGAAAACCGGCCGCCCCGCCAGCCACGCCGCAAAAATCCCAAACCCCAAGCCCCAAATCCCAAACAAAACCCAATTTCCAAAAATTTAAATTTAAAAAAAGAAAGAGCCGACAGCAATCGCTTGGCTCCAAAAGATGGATTTTAAGGTTCCATCAAAACCCATAAGATGAAGGTGGGGGCTTGAATTTATTGTTCTCGCGAATAACTGACAATCGTTGGAATCCAATTTTCTTCCGATCGATCGGCGATTCGCCTCATTATCGCTTAACAATAAGCAATGCCTGATACGTGCGCACTGTATCCATCGGTCCCCGGAGGCGCTGAGTGTGTACCGATATTCCACTCCACGCGGTCGCGCTTCGTCGCGAATATTGCAATGTGACTTTTGGCTTGATTCAAACCCCTCAACTCTTGCAATAGCGCTGAAGGAGTCCTACGACCCCGGACATCCTGCCACCGTTTTCGCGGTAGGTATTTTCCTTTTAGCAAAGATCCAAAAAAAATGCAATAGTTAAATTTTCCCGTCAAAAAAGCCGGCGAGGGCCGGCTTTTGAATTTCGTATTATTCTCCCTTTTTTAAAGGGAGCACTTTGAGCGAAGCGAAAAGGAGGGATTTGCATTTTTACTTCAAAATAATGCCAACTTTGGCCGCGGTTTGGAGGTGCCATTTTTCGTGCTTGTCAACCTGGCGCTTCAATCCGATCTGATCCGCGCGCATATCGTCAATTTTGTCGTTTGTTTGGGCAAGGCGGCTCAATATCATATCAATATCCGACTTGTCGGCTTTCTTGCGATCGAATTCATCGAATTTGTCATAAACTTTTTCGAATTGCTCCATCATCAACTCGGCTAATTGTTTATAATCGGCAACATGTTCTTTGCGCAATTCAACAATTTGTTTTTCGATTAAGCCGAAACTTTTGTCATGAGCATCAAATCTTTTAACTACGCCGTCAAACCGCTCATTAATTCCGCCCAGCTGTTCGACCAAAAAATCATACAAAATTTTGTTGTCCGAATTTTGAAAAACGATTTTTCGCGAATTTGATGCTTCGGCCATGATAAAACTTTTATATTTTTATCATAACAAAACCTATTGCCGCCTGTCAAAAAAAAGAGCCGGCAATAATTGCTTGGGCTCTGGCTTGATTCTAATTAATTATTCCACAGATTCGAGTTTGGCTTCCACGACCAGGCGCTTCAGGTCGCGGCCGGGCGGCCAGCAGGTCACCAAAACCATTGAGCTGGAATTGCCGGCGATCGCCGGAATGTCGCTGCCTTTGGCGATAATTTGTTGCTGCAAGACCTCATAGGTGTAGGTTTTGTCGTTGTAAACCGCCATCACTTTGTCGCCCGCGGCTAACTCAATGATACGCGAAAAGATCGTGTCGTGTTTGATCTTGGGCCAGTTGGGCGGAGCGCTATGTCCCAACACAACGCTTTGCCCCATCTTGCCGATTCCGGCCGAATCCGGATAGATCACCGCGCCGCGATCAAGCAAATTTTTTAATTTCACGGCATCGGCGCCCGCCGCCGGCGTTATCAGCGGCGCGCTGGTGCCGATTTTGGGAATCAAGATCATATCGGCGCGTTTTGAATTGGGCGCGGTGGCCGGCTTTGCCGGCGCTTTTGCCGGCGCGGCCGCGGGGGTTGCGGCGGCAACAAGCGTCGCGGCTTGTTTTGCTTCGTCGACGCCATTTTCAGTCGAAGCGGCATTTGAAGCGTTCAATGTTGATTCATCGGCCTTGGGCGCGGTTTGCCGCGCCAACGGCGAAGTGGCCAGATAGGCCGGATCAAGCCGCATGCCAAACGAAAGCATGATCAAAACCAAAGCCGCCAGAATCAACAGCGATCCGACGCTTATTTTATCGCCTTCGGGCGAAAATATGCTTTTGAAAAATCCTTTTATCCCATTCATATTATTGCGTCATTCTACACAAAAAAACCGGCCAGGTCAACCTGTCCGATTTTTTTGTCCGATTTCTTATCTTCAATTAAAATTATAATCCGTAAATCGCCCTCAATCTCGCGATATCGCCGTTTGTCGGAGTATTATACTTGGCGTCGCCTTTGGCGCCATAGCCATACATCGTATTGTTCGTATAGGCGGCGGTGTAATGATCGTTCAAGCCAAACCAATGCCCCAATTCATGCGTAAGGATATGTTGAGAATCATATGAATCCGACCATGCCCAAGAAGGATAAGCAGAACAGATTTCCGGTTTTTCATTTTGATCGGCCCAAGACCATACATATATTTTATTCATAATCGTGTCCAATTCAACCGTAACGCCGGTGTTTTCATAATACCAAATATATGTCACTGCCAGCGCCGACGCGGAAGCGTTGCCCCAACTGATGATATTACGCCCATCCAATTTTGCGCGGGCAATCGCGGTGGTACCAGAATAAGCGATATTTACTTTCCCATCGATTTGACTGGTCCAAACATTAAAGGCTCGTTGAGCGATTGATTCCAAATTATTTCCACCCACGCTATTAGGAACACTATTAATATTGAGGTAATAATTCCAATTCGCCGGTAGTTTATGACCACCATAGCCCACTACCGCATCAGAACCTCCGTCAACGCCGCATATCGGTTTAAATGTCGGCGCCGGCGCGGGTTTTGCTTTGTGCACGATCACCCGAACTTTCATATTCGGATGGCCGGCCACCTCATAAACTCCGTCTTCTTCGGGAATATCAACGCACTGATCTTTTTTTGCCATTGCCCCACCGGCAATTAAAGTTCCGGCAAGCGCCGCCGACCGCGATCACTAATATTTTTTTGTTCATATTTTTAATGATTATTTATTTTTGCCGTTGCCTTTGTTGGCGTTCAAACTTTTCTTGTATTGGCCCCAATTGGCAAAACCCTTTTCCTTGGCAATGTCGTTTTGTTTTTTCACTTCAACTTGAAGTTCTTTCATCTTTTCCACCAATGTTTTCACTAATTTTTCAATATGGCCCAAGATCATTTGATTGTAATGAGCCACGCATTGGCCTTGGTTTTTGAATCCGCCGGCCTGCCACGCGCCCTTCATGCACGCCGCTTTTTTGGCCAAAACATCGCCAATTGGCATGGTTGTGGTGGCGTCAACATCATCGTCCGCGCCGGCGGCGCCAACCACCGTTAATTTATAAGTCGAAACTACGCCATTGCTCCACGAGCTCAAATTGTCGTTGCCGTCTTTTGACCGCACCCGCAAATAATAATCGCCGCCGGCCAACCCGGAAAGCGATTTTTGCGACTCATCGAGCCAGCCGCTATCATAAGTGGGCGCGTTTGCCGTGTAAACATTGTTTTTGAAGTACTGCAATTGGTATTCGATCGGCGCGGTGCCGGTGGCATCGGTCCAATCAACCGTGAACGACCCGGTGCTGGTGGCGTTATTGGCCGGGGAAACGAAGGTCGGCATCGTGAGCGCCGTGGCCGCGCCCGCGGCGGTGCCGGTGGCGCCAAAAGAATATTTTCGAATATCGTAGCCGGCATAGGTCAAGTTTGTATCAACCGCGGGCATGCCCGAGTTATCGGCCGTGTAATGCGCCGCCGCGCCTTCGTGTTCGAACGGGATTGTGCTGGTGGCCGGAAAATAAACCCCAAGGCGCCAGTCCTTTTCCACCGTCACCGCCGTGGCCAGGTTGTATGATCGCGCGCCGGTCGCGCTCGGCGTTATTTGATCGCTCATCCAACGCACCCGGTTATCATTATCCACGAACAAAAAGTTAAACGGATAAGTGCTGCTGGCGTAATAATTAAACAAATTAATCGTGCCATCCGAAGAAACCGGCGTGTTATAATCCACCACGGTGAAGTTTTGAAAAGTGTCCATTTGCGCGCGCGCGACCGCGTTGTTGCCCGCCGAAATTGCCGCGGCCAGCGCCATTCCGGGGTTGCCCGCCAAAACCGCCAGCGCCATCAACGCCACGCCAAAACAAACGATATGTTTTTTCATATTTGCTTTTTTATTTTATTATATTTTACATTTTAATAATAACCCCGCAATTTTTTTTTGTAAAGCCAACCCAGAGGTCTTGCCTCTGTGCCAACTTATAATAAGTTAAAACATGTTTTTCTTATTTTCAATCCATAAATCAACATATTTTTTAATATTTTCGACATTGCCAAAAATTTTTATTAAAAAATCCCTTTCAGTAATTGAAGGAAAGTTTTTAATTCCCAAATAGTCAAGATAACTTGACCATCGATAAGACATTAAAAAATCTTTTGCCTGGTCGTAATCCTTTACCCCCTTATCTTTCCATCCAACATCAAACAGAGACAACGGATTGGTATGAATGTATGTAAGCACGGTTTTCAAATCTTCATCGCCGGAAATATTTCTGGCAGTAAATTTTCCTTGAAACAAATGCCCCTTTCTTTTATATCGGTTATTAAAATATCCCGAATATCCGGATCCTAATTTTTGCATAAACAAACTCACTCCCATTATTTCAAGCTGTCGCAAAAGCAAATGAATATGATTGGGCATAAACACAAACGCGAAAATATCAACCAATCGCGACCTTGCGTCCTCCATGCTTTTTAACATAGCAGAATCTCCAGAGGCAAGACCTCTGGGTTGCAGTTTTTTCATATTTTGCCGTTTTTCTCGTTGCTCTCGGATTACTACTGATTTTTTTGTGTTAAATTCATACAATGAAAAAATACCGCGCCAACGGTCCTCGTTGTCGACAAAAATTTCCCGGCCATCAATGCCGCGAACAGTTATGTGGTAAATTTCTCCATTGATAAATTCTTCTTTTCTAATTGACATGTATTCTCAGATCTCAACACAGAGGTCTTGCCTCTGTTGTTATTTTAAAACAAAAGCCGGCACAGAGGCAAGACCTCTGGGCTGGCTTTAATAAATAAAAAAGGGTTAATTTTTGGTGGGCAATAAAACCAAGTCGGGGGAGCAGAATTCGGCGCGGAGCTTGGCGTAAATATCCGGAGTAATCCAAGAGTCGCCGTAGTCGCCGCCTTGAGGCAAGGCGGTGTCGCACACGCCGGTGGCCACTTGCGTGGCCGCGCCCAGAACGCCCTTGATGGCCGGAGGAATTTGGCCGGCGATGTCGGCGATCTTTTGCCGGATTTCGTCAATCTGGCGGGCGATATCGTCCAAATCGATGGATGCGCCGGCCACTTGCGGCTTGATGCCGCCGCCCGCGTTGGGGCCAAAACCGGGAGCAAAATCACCCGAAATGCCGCCGCCCGACGACGACCCCCCGCTTGAAGGTTGCGGATATCGGCAAGAGCCGTCATCTTGCGTGGCGTTGGCATTATAATTTGTCGCGGCTGAATCAACGCAACCCAAAATCGGATCCGGCGCGGGCGCCAAATCGCGCGACGCGAAACAAGAAACATCCGCGCCGCCGTTTTCGCCATAGCAAGTCCACTCAACGGTTTGGCCCGGATTGGGAAACGCGATCATCTGCAAGCCGATCGTTCCCGACGAGCAGCGATCCTCTTGATAATATTCGGCCTCATAGACATAGGGATAAACCTTGGCCGCCGGACCGCACTCCCCGGCAACTTTGGTAACTTCGATGGCGCAAACATTGGAACAGCCGTCGCCGTTTTGATCATTGCCGTCTTCGCATTCCTCGGTTTCGGCCTTCACCCCGTCGCCGCAAACCGGCCCCTCCGGATATTGGCAAGAGCCGTCATCTTCGGTGGCCTGGGCGTTGTAGTTTAACGCGGCTTGATCGGTGCAACCCGAAATCACTTCCGGCGGATATTGGCACGAACCATCATTCTGATTGGCCTGATCATTATAATTGAGAGCGTTCGCGTCGGTGCAACCCGGAATGATCGTTTCATAAACGCACGAACCATCATCCTGCGTGGCCGAAGAATTGTAGTTTAGCGCCTCCGCGTCGGTGCAACCCAAAACCGGATAGACGCAAGAACCATCGTCCCGGGTCGCGGCCGGGTCATAATTATCCGCCGCCTGGTCGGTGCAGCCCAAAACCGGCTCGGCCGGAATGGGAGAATTGTAGAATGTACAAGAAACAATATCATCAGCGCCGATGGCAATGTCTTTGATTTGGTAATTGGCCAAATCAAAAGTCCCCACCGACAATTGGTTATTATTAGAAATCACACAAGCACCGTGAACCAGATTATAGCCCTCTTTGTCGGTTTCAATTACGCTGTAATTGCCGCTGGAAAGCGCCACAGCTTCAGTTTGACCGTTGGCATCCGTCAACTTACCGGCTTGACCGCCGATGTTAAATTCCCAATCCGCGGCGTTAACCCAGTTATCGCTCGTTCCCACTTTTTTGGTCACCGTCACCGTCCCCCCGCATAACCGCCGGGCAATTTCTTGTAAAGTCGCGCTCAATACGCTAAAATCCGCCGCATTATAGTAGGCGTCATCGCTGGAAATCGCTTTTAAATTGGCTGGATTTAGCGCTTCGTCGCCTATGGGATTGCCGATGCCCAAAGTGATAATCCGCGTACCAGAATTTTTAATGGTATTTGCCTGCACAATCGCGGCGTCCAACGCCGGCTGATAAAATCCATGTCCCGGACCAAGATTGGGATTGTATTTGTTGGGATTACCATCGGACGCAAACACAATAATGTTTTGGTGATTGGCATCCGGACGCGGATCGAAGGTGCTTTGCGCCTTAATTAAACCATCCTCCCAATTAGTCGCGCCACCGCTGGTAACACTGTTAATCGCGGTTTTAATCAATGCGACATCAACGGTAAATTCCTGCTTCACCCATGCCTCGGTATCAAAATCAACCACGGAAAAATGAGTGGGCGTTACCGCCAAAGTATCCACGAAATTATTGATCGCGGACTTCATTTGGCTCAATTCATTGGGAGCTCCGCCTGAACCATCGGTAACACTACCAGAGCTATCCAAAACCAGCGCAATGTCAAACCCGCAACAATCACTTAAGGGCGGATTTGTCGTCGAAGCCGGTTTGGCCAAGCTGATAGAAGGCATTAACATTTGCGGCAAAGCGATGGCCAACGCTAATACTGCGGCCGTCGCCTTTTTCGCGACATGAAAAACTTTTTCGTTAAAATTTATTTTTTTATTTTTTTTTCGTGTCATATTTTTTTAAAACATTAGAACCATATAGTCCCAAATTAATTAATCATTTATTTATTAATTGATTGACTGATTGGACGCAAGTTTGCCTTTTTTAAACACTTTAACCAGCACCACCAACACCGCCAACGCCACAATACCCCCAAAAATATACCACATCATCATTTGCGCTGCCTCGCTATCGCCATTTGAAGTGTTAGTTCCCAAAACCGCCGCCGCGGCTTCCGCCGAAATTATATCAAACTGAAAATTTTCTTCCTTAATAAGATTCCCATTTAGCACCACTTTGACATACGCCTGATATTTACCCTCGGGCTGTCCCGTTGTTTGCCATTCAACCATATTAGAAAATTCCCGCCGCTCCAAAGCTTTAACCGCATCCTCTCCGTCTGGATAAGGATAAATTGCGTTATGCAAAGTAGTAGTATTATCAATGTTGGCAATTTTTAATTGCAAATCCGGCTTCACCGCCACATTCCCCTGATTGTCATAGATAGCTTTAATTTGCAACGGCTGTCCGGAAGGAACGCCGTATTTCATCGGCAACGCGGCGGCCTCCAATTTTAAAATTTCCTTGCCACTCACCGTGATCGTAACTTCACGATCAATTTTTTGCAAAACATTTGCCGCGCCGCTATTGGCGTTAGATTGTGTTTCTTCCGCCAATTTCGAAATTGCCGCAACGACCCCCTTATATGTCCCATTGGGCGCGTCATCGGGAACACGAAAAACCACCGTCGCCTTTGCCGGCCCCCGCGCCGGAAGGGTTAAATCGGTGATTGGATGAGTCAAGTCCTTGTCATCAATCGCGTAAAATGTCGTCCAACCGGCAATTTGGCCTTCGGCTTGTATTTTTACTTCCACCACGCGATCTTCGGAATTAGTCACCGAAATCGTATCTTTTATTTCCTGCCCCTTTAAAACATCATTAATTATAATTGGCTCAGTCATCTGGCCAATGGCAAAAACCGCGGAAGCCACGCTGATAGAAACAGCAAATAAAGAGAAAAAAGCAATTTTTTTGATCATAAAAAATAAAAAATTATTAAAAAATTCAAGTTAATTACTTATAATTGATTTATTGCAAAATGTCAAGAAAATTATAATAAAAAAAGAAAGCGGCGCGTGCCGCTTTCTTTTTTAATAGCTGATGCAAACTATTATGACTGAGGGCAAGCATCAAATGCCGCCTTTTTAGCGCTCAGCCAAAGATTACCCATGTAGGTTGAAGCACCATCATAAGGCCGATTCAATAATTTGATCGAGAAATCCATTTCTTCAACTTCGGAAAGATCCAAAACTTCGGATTTAGTCAACCAAGTGTAGGTCGGCTGAGTGGTTTGGTCGGTCACATACTTGAATGGATTGTAGTTGTTGTATCCCGAACCACTGCCCAAGCGCGCGTCAAACGAAACATGGGTCAAACCCGCGTTTTTGCACAAACCCATATCGTCTTGCGCCACACCCATAGTCAAACGAACATTACCGGTGTTTCTCACGGTCGGCTTAATAGATGAGCTCGGTTCCCACTGCTTGTCGCCGGGGATAATCTTGTGTGTATTGTAGAGCACCTCGCCATAGGCAACATTGGAAAAGTCGGCTTCAAACCCTTGGTTTTCCAAGTAGGTGAAAGTGTTGTTCAATATCTCACTGATTTTACCACCCTTGTCAACCGCAGTCACGTCAACGCTGTAATTACCTGCCGGGTCTTCCCAGATCAGATATTTGTTGTCGCAATAAACCCGAGCTTGATCTTTTTTCAACAAACCTTCTTCGCCGCAAATGGCATTATACATATCGGCCAAGGTGGCATATTTTGCGTTCTTGGTCGGCAGATTGAAGTTGCCATTTTTAATTTTGTTGCAGAACAAGTTGTAGGCCACGGTTTCATCGGTGATTTTTTTGAGAGTGTTTTTCTCAATAAAAGCACCGCAACCGCCGGTCGGATTGTCCGGGTCTTCGGTTTGTGTGTAAGCACCGGTCGCCCAGTTATAAGTGTAGGTGTGCATCGGAATCTCCGGGTAGTAAATGCGAGCATTAACTTCGGCGATATCTTCATCAACACCATTAGCATCGGAAACGATCGCGCAAACCGAGTAGTTCATCGCTTGGCCCCAAACACCGGGGGCCGCAAATTGCGCACCGGCTTTCACCATATCGTAATCAGTTCCCAAATATGAAGTGTAGGGAGCATCCATTTCCCATTTGGCTTCAACCACGGGAGCCGTACCACCACCATCAACAAAAGTCATACCGGTAGTGATTGTTCCTTGCGCCACGGCTTGGGCCGGTCCTGCGACCAAGCTCACCAATGCCAAAGCGGCAATAAATTTCTTCATCATATAGTTGTTTTTGTTTCCCCCACCTATCAAGATTCAATTCAATAAATGCAAATGCGAGTTTTGACAAGGTGAAACCTTGCCGATTACGGCCAAGGATTCACCTTGAAATGCGAATGCAAATGCAAGTTTTGTCGAGTTGAAACCTCGACAAATTCATCGAGGATTCACCTCGAAATGCAAATCCCTCGCCTGCGGCTGCTCCCTTTAAAAAAGGGAGAATAAATGCGGGGCGCGAATGCAATGCAAATGCGATACAAATGCAATGTGATTGAATGCTGATAGGTGGGGGAAAAGTTATTGTGACGGGTTTTAAAGTCCCATCAAACTTGTTAAATATCCTACTCTTGCTTTTCAGCGCGGTTTTTGGCTTGGTTGAGCATCAAACCTCCACAGGGTAGCGTCTGTTGAGGTTTGACCTCAACAAAACCCTTGGACCGCGGCGATTAAGCATTTTTGGATAAGTCCCGGTCGACCTGTTCTCGCGAATCGGGAAATGCAAAATGCAAATACAAGTTTTGACAAGGTGAAACCTTGCCGATTACGGCCAAGGATTCACCTTGAAATGCGAATGCAAAATACAAATCCGATCCGCGCCTGATCTATTGATTTCGGCGGCGCGGTTTCGACAACCACGTTTGGCCTACTGCCAATAAAGTGCGGGTGATTTCCAAAATTTGAAGAGGTCTAACCTTTAAGATGTCCGATAAGGTTAGTCCTCGCTCAAATTTTGGAAATGATCCGGACTCTATATCAATCAAAATACAAATACAAATTTCAGTTTTAGCGAGGTCGCACCTCGGCGTGCTCGCCGAGGAACGACCTCGAAATGCGAATGCGAAATCCTAAATCTTAAATCATAAATCCGGGGTTTCGGTGGTGGTTGTGGCGGTAAGATCGATCGGGGTGGTTTCGGGTTTTAGGTCAACATCATCGGGGATCACCGGTTCGGGCGACGGCGGCAATTCGGCGGCCACGGCGTCGATTTTCATTTGGCCGCGATAATCAAGCGAGGTTTGACCGATCGTTTTAGGATAATTGATCACCACCACCAAAAATTCCATTTTCGCGTTTTGGCCGGGCGCCAACACCTCGGGCAACACCGCGGTCTCAAACGGCGCGTAGATAAGCCAGTCGCCGCCGTTGATCCGCGCCCCATAATAAATGTTGTGGACGCCGTCAACATTTCCCAAACCCATGTCGTCTTGCCAAAGCGAAATTCGCGCCGGCAAGGTTCCGCTATTGGTGATCATCGCCAGCGAATTGGTTTGTCCGGGCGCGATCACATCCTCGGCCACCGGCCCATAATCAAGATCGTTGAAATTGACCATCAACGCCAGCGGCGCGGTGGTGGTGGCCATATCCGCGATTTCCGAAGTTGACGTGGTATTAGCCAACTCTTCGGTGGTGGTGGAATTCGCAACTTCTTGAGTGCTCGTGGCGCGGGCGCAATCGTTAATCGTTAAGTTTTGATCGTTAACAAAAACTTCTTCGGTAGTCGTTGCCATTTCTTCGGTGGTTGTTGCCATCGCCTCGGTACCGGTCGCGTTTTCGTTTAAAATTTGATCATTTGAAAATTCATTTGACATTTGGATTTTGTCATTTGGATTTTCCTCCTCCGTGCTCGTGGCCATGGCCAAAACTCCACCCCCGCTCAATCCGTCCAAAATTCCCGCGGACACACCCGGTTCGGTGGTGGTGGCAAAATCTTCGGCCAAAACAAAAGCCGGCGCGAAATTGAGCGCCATAAACGAGGCCATTAAATAGATAACAAAAAAATGAAACGCAAACGCGGGCTTCCCCCGCCCATGGCGAGGCTTCGCAACCAAAAACCGCGGCTGGGTTCCATTTATTTTTCGGCTTGTCCGATGTTTTGCTTTCTGCGGAAACAAAAACATTGACCGCGCTCGCCCGCCTCCCGCAAGCAAGCAATTACATTACTCCATTCTAACAAACAATGGCAATCAAACGCAATTCCCAAAATGCAATTGCCTTAAAGTCCTACCATCTTAACAAATCAAATTTTCCCGTCAATCTTGCGCCCCCCGCGTTTTTATGGTGTGGTATTCCGCCCTAATTCTCCCTTTGGAAAAGAAGAATGAAGACAAAAAACTCGCGGCAAAAAATTACCGCGAATTTTCATAATCAAAAAAACAATCAACCGGCGGCCAATTCAAAGAATGACTTGCCGATCTTTGTTTTGGCAAATTGCGATAGATCGATCTTGCCGATCTCCAGATTAACGATTTCCCCGTTTTGATCATAATCGATCACCACATTGTTTTTTATGTCCGAATCAACGCTTTTTTTGTTGCTCAAGCGAATACTCAATATGCCAACCGCGGGATCGTATTTTATTTTTGGTTTCATGTTGATTTTAAAAATGTTTGCCAATTTTTGAAGTATCGATGATCGTGATAATTTCAATTTTTTCCAAAAAAATTTCGGCCACCAAAATCAGCAAATGCTCGCTTTTGGCTTTTTTATTAAAATAAATTTTTTTGAACAAAAAGCGATTATCGTTTTTTAACGATTTTTCAATTTTATCGGGAATAATAACCGCGCCTAGCGCCAATCGCTTGGAAATTGACCTTTCTTCCATTCGCGCCAAAGCATGATCGGAAAAAATTATTTTCTTTGCCATTGCGATATGCTTTAACTATAACCGCAACAAAAATCAAAGTCAAAATCTTGACAAGGTATGATTTTGGGTGTATAATCAACAAAGGGTGAGTTTTGTGAATTGTCAAGAATGTGTTGCGCAAGGATTTCCCAATGCCGCATGTCTGCGTTGGGTTTCTCCTCAAAACGCCGGCGGAGAAATAATTTGCTTTAATCGAGGAACCGATAAAGCAATGGCCGCCAGAGTAATTAAAATAGAGTTTCCCCCGGGAAAAAATTATTTTGTCCTTCATGGTAAAAGGGGCAGTATAGCAGTGCAGGCCATAATACAACCGGGCCAAGAAGTTTTGATTTGTCCGGACGCGCCGCGGCTTAATATTTAAAATTTTGTCGCCTTTTTTTATACAAACGCGCGATTGGCGAAACGCTATTCAACCGGCAAGGGTTCGGCCGGAACGATCTCGGGCTTAATGGGCGCGATCGGTTCGGCTGGCGCGATCGGCGTGGGTTCGGGTTCGGATTGAGATTCGGACGCGGATTCAAGCTCGGATTCGGGCAAAGAAGTTTCCGCCACCGGTTGACTTGCCGACGGCAAGATGATGATCTCTTCGGTGGTGGACCCATTGATCGACGCCAGATCGCGATTGATTTGTTCGATGGTCATGGGCGCGATCAAATCCGAATCCAAGGTTGACGACCCGTTGTTTTCAAACGCCATCACGCCGGCAAAATCAACCACCGGCTCAATCCCCGATGACGCTTGATTCATCAAATCCTCGATGGACAACAACGGCGGGCAAAAATCCGCGTCGCTGGTATCATAATTCCAAAGCGCCTCGTTTTGTTTGTCAAAGGCCACCACCTTGACGCGCGCCTTATCGGAAATAAACCGCGGGTCATAAGGAATTTTCCAAAGAAATTTGCCGATGTTGGGGATGCGTGAAGCGATCTTGGCCAGCCAAGTTTGGCCGCTGTCCACCGAATACCAAATATCAATCCAAAGCGCATTGTTGGGATTTGGCCCGCCGGCGCGCGCCTCCCACAAAATATCATATTCGCATTGCCGGTTCATGCCCTTGGCCTCGCACCAATCACGGCACCAATTATGTTTCACGCATTCATCGTCCACAATGAACCAACGTTGCCCCCCATTGGGATAGGCCACCCGCACCACGGGCAATTGAGTGGAATATTGAATTGAAAGCGGCAAAATATTTTGAACATGAAAGCCGTTTTCCCGTTCGGCCAAATTGGCCTGCCAGGCATGAAAAACCAATTCAAATTGGCATTTTGAGCCAATGACAAGATCTTTGGCCGAAGGCAAAAATTCAATTTCAAACCGCCAATCGCCGGCCAACGGGCCATCGAGCGCCAATTCGGAGATGGAAAAAATGTCCAGCGCGCCGGCAAACAGCAACAAACCGCCGCGGCGCGCGCTGATCTTGGCATGAGCGCAAGCGTCGCCGGCCAAATTTTGGGAATAGATTTCATATTTTGGCGCAATCGTGCCCGCGTCGCGGATCACGGCAGTAAAAGACGAGGTGGCCGAGCCTTCGATTACCGGCGGTTGGAAATCGGCGGTGGTGGTGGCAACATCGATAGCCAACACGCCGGTTTGAAAAATATTGCCGCCCGAAACCCGCGCGCTGCCAAAATAGGCCAAGGCGATTTGTATCAGCCCGGCAGTCAAAAAAACCGGCAAGGCGGTCAAAAATAAATTCGCGCCAATTTTTTTGTTTTTAATCTCAAACATATTTTGCAAAATCAAATTCTTTATCGCGCCGCCAAAATTTTTTGGCGGCGTTAAAAAAATTCAAACTATATCCAGCCGTCTTCGTCGCTGTTGAATTGCCACATGGTGGCCGTCACCTTGATGTCGATGCCTCTGCCCATGTAGTTTTCATCGGCGGTTTTGTCAAACCAAAAATTCATCACTTTGCTCCGTTCGGAATTGGGCGCGAAAAGCATGTCGGTTTTGTTATCATATGAATTCCAAAAATACAAAGTGATCTGCTTTAAGCCATAGATCGTGGGCCAATAACCGGTGCCGTTATCGCTCACCACCGCGCCGGCGGCCACAGCCGCGGCCGCCGCGCCTGGATATTTTTCGTCGATGATTTGTTGGGCCCAATAACCGGCCACTTCGGTGCCGGAGGTCTGTTCGTGCTTCACGATCGCGCTTTTAACCACCATTTTTTGGGCAAAAAGATCGGCATTGGTGTCGACTTCGCGCGGCGTGTAATCGAGGTTGACTTTCAATTTGCCGTCGATCTCGCCGGTGTTTTTGAAATACAGATCATAGGTGCCGGCATCGGCGCCCGGAACCATATGGGTGTTGCTGCCAATGATCACCGTGTCGTCGGCATGATAGCCATTGCCGCTGCTCAACGACAATTCAAAATTACCGGCGGCAAAAACATTTTGGGTGCTTTGCCGCACGCTGTGCATAAAAGAATAAGTGGCGCCGGTGGCGATCACCCCCGTGGCCGCGATCAGCGCGAAACTGGTCAAGATTTTTTGGTTCATTTTTTGAAAATTATCCTTTTGTTTGATTTGGGATAATTAAAATTAAATAATTCGTGTTTTAACATTTTCGACCTTTTCCCAAACGAAAAGTCCAACCGCGATTCTTTGGAACAAAGAAAATCGGCTGGACTCTTTGATTGATTCAGGTGTTGTTTTTGGCAAGTTCGCGGCGGATTTTGCCGATCTCGGAAATTATCAGCCAGATGGCGGGCAGGCCCACCAAAACAAAAAATCCGGTTTTGGTTTTTAACAGTGACACAAGGTAGCCGGCCAGCGGCACCGACAAGAACACTTTGCCCAAAATTTGTTTTTGCGAAATCTGGCCGAAATCCGCGGCGTTGTTGGCGTCGCCTTTGGTGGAATAAAAACTTTGGCCGTTGTCGGCGCGGACTTCGGTTATGCGGTGGGTGGTGGGGATTTGGCCGCCGGTGAAAGTGACCACCTCGCCGGTTTTATAATGGCTTTGCGGCACCACCAGCACCAAACTGCCGGTGGGGATCGCCGGCGCCATCGAACCGGAAAGCACGGCCATGATCTTGTAATTATTTTGAATAGGCAGGGCCGCGCCCAGGAACAACAACAAAACCAGCGCCAGCGCCCAAAAAAACAAACTGCCCGCGATTTTTAAAATGCTTTTTAGTTTCATTAATAAAAGTGTCGCAAGGTGAAACCTCGCGACACTTGAAAATTAGGAATGTTTGCGCGCCAAGGCAAATAATCCCGCCGCGAAAACCGCGATCAGCAAACCGCCGGCCAGCCAAACAACCCAGGGATAATTTTTCAGCGACACGCCCGCGGCGATCCCCAGCGCCTCTTTGAGATTTTTGATCGGTTCGGGATTTTCATCGCTGGCGCCGGCGACTTGCGGCGCGATTGCCGGTTTGCGAATGCCGGCCGGGCCATAACCGGGCATATATTGGCCCGAAATCCCGCCCCCCGACGGCGAGCCGCCCGAAGTTGAACTTTGGATTGTCGAAGTTGACGACGATTGGCCGCCGTTGTTGTTTCCCGGGTCGCCCGGATCATTTGGATCGCCGGGATCGTTATTGTTCGCGCCGCATTCGGAACCAAACGCGATATCAAACTTGGTGATCTTTTTTTGCCATTCGTTGCCCAGCCGCGGATCAAAATAAATTTCCAGCTCGTATTCGCGCGTTTGGCCGCCGGGCAATGTGTCCAGCGCCATTTGCCCGGAATTGAAAAAGTCAAACAAAGTTTTCGCCCCCAAACTGCCGCCAAAAATATCGGCGCCGCCTTTTTGCCGGATGGCAAAATTCAGCGCCCGACTCAAATCATCGGCCGGCACATCGGCCGGGCTTGGCCCGCCAAAATAGTTTTCGGCCCAAACCCGAACATCATTAGCGGTGTTAATGGCGTTGGCCACCGTGGCCGTGCGCGTGATCCGGTCGCCCGGTTTGAGATCGCTGTCGCCAAAAAGCGGCTCATTTGACAACGACAAATCGATGCAATTGGTTTGCGCCGCGGCCAAGCCGGGCGCGGCCATGGCCGCCGCCAGTAAAAATATTAAATTGGCGATAATCGTTTTTTTCATGAAAAAGATTTTATTCCTTAAAGTTAAATCCCTCCTTGCTCAAAATCCAAATTACTCGGCCGGCGCGGGATCGGCAATCGGTTCGGACGCGGGCGCGGGTTCAATGGCCGGGGCGGGAGTTTCGGTTGGCGTCGGCGGAGTTTCAACAATATTTTCCGGCGCGGAGGGAATTTCGGAAGCCCCGGCTTCGGGCGTGTCGCCGGCGGGGGGCTCTTGGGTTTGAATCTCGCCGGCCGACTCTTCGGTTCCGGTCAAAGTTTGAGTTTGTTCTTCGGGCAAGATGGCCGGCGCTTCCAATGGCGCGATGGTTTCGGCCGTTGCCGGCTCCGGCGCGCTTGCCGGCGACGCGGTCGTGGACGACGCGTTGTAGATGTCATCGTCGCCGTCATCGGTGGTGGTGGAAGTTTCCGGCGCGTTGGGATCAATATCCTCCAAATCCGGTTTGGGAATTTCATCGCTTTCCGGCTCAAAGATGCGCGGCGAATATTTTTGCGCTTGCACCATAAAGTTTTCCACATTGCGGGCGATCAATTTCACCCAAACATAACCATAATAGCCCAGATCGCCGACAACCTTCACCGCGTAACTGCCGGTATTAGGCAAACCGCGGGCGATTTCCACGATCTGATCGGCCGGATCAACATAGCCGTTGCTGTTGGTGTCTTTGTAATAGATCAAATCAATCCGCAAATCGCTGTCCAACCCGCCGGGATTGCTGGCCGTCCAAGTGACATTATAAGTTCGGCCATAGACCCAAGTGGTGGAGCCCACGCCGGTGATATTCACGATCGGCGAAGCATAATCAAACCAATCGGCAACTTGGTCGGTGTCATAACCGCTGGGCTTGCGGCCAAGGTAGTGGCCGCGCGGCGCCGCCGGCGCCCCCGGATTCCACAACGACGGATCATAATTGGCCCAGCCAACATTGGGAACGCCCCAATTCATTTGGTCTTGCAAATTGCCAAAAGGGTCTTTTAATTGAAGCATATCGGCCACATTGGATAAAGTCATATTCACCGGGTCGCCGCTCAATTGGGTGATCAAGGTGGTGGTGGCGCCGGCAATGTCCCACAATGTCCAGGTGATCGGATCGCGGCTCACCAGCGCGAACCCTTTGGCGGGAATATTTTTTTCTTCCAAAATTCGATGGCACACCGCGTTGTCGCAAAGGATCCAATCCTTAAGGGAAATATCGCGGTCTTGGGGATTGTAAAGTTCGATCCATTCATTTTTCCATTCGTTTTGTACCACGCCGCCGCAACAATCGGAATTGTGGGCGCAATCGGGCGCGTAATAAACCTTGTTGATGATCAACTTGGGCGCGCACGCGGCCGTGGACAAAGACGTGGAAACGGTTTTGGCCAAATGATAGCCGCCGGCAATTTCCATGTGCCGCGCCTGCCAAGCGTCGAACATCAAATCAAAGTCGCAAGCCGCGTTGATGGGCGCGTTTTCTTTGAAGCCGGTTTTGATGGTCCAAGCGGCGGTGGACGACGCGTTTAATTCAAAGATCGGATCGCACTCAAACCCGATCAAATCGCCGGCGCAAACCGGATCGGTGGTGGTGGCGGCGTTGTCATAAACCGCCAAAGTGGCAAACGCGCACAGGTCGCCGGTGGTGGTGGCGGTTTTGATCCGGTAGCGCAAAGCGTTGGCAAGATTACTCAAAACAATACTCCGTTCAAATTCTTGATAACACTGATTTGGATCGGCGTTTGGGCCGGCAGCCAAATCAAAGGCCGCCGCGCCGGCCAAAAAATTATTGGCCGGCGACTTTTCCAAATCCGAAAATATCGCGCCGGTGTTTCCCGCGGACTGCAAAACCATCATGACGGCGATCATGAGCAAACACAACGCTTGAAAAAATTTTTTATTGAATTTGATAATCATATTGTTCCGGTTTTCGAGGGTTCGGCCAAAATTTGGCCGAACGGTTCCAAAACCCGAACTATTGCAAATTCACACTCTCGCAATTGAAGGTTTCGTTGTTGCGATGCTGTTCGGTGTAGAGCAATAAATCCGCGCCGAATGAATCGGTTTGGGTTTTATTGTCCAACGCCGTGCCGTCGCAAGTGATGGAACTGCCCGAAATGGTTTGCGTGCCCAAGCACCAAGCCAAGCCAAGGTAGCTCGTCTCGGACGCCACCAGCGGGCCGGTGCTGGTGGTGGAATCGGCGATCGCTTCATGGTCTAAGCTGTTGATGTCGCCATTGTGGAGAATGGTTTCGCCATCATCATAGGCCATGTTCTTGTTGGCGTCTTTCCACATCACTACATTGATGGTTTCGCCCAATTCGCCGTCAATCTCGGTGGCGTCGCCATCGTCTTTTTCCGGCTGGGTCCAGGTGTTGTCCAAATCCTGTTTGTTTTTGAAGAACAGGCAGGCCCAGGCATCGTTGTCATAGACATGCAAGCTGATGATATTGGAACCCCGATCGCCGGGCTTCACGTCGCCGAAATTAAAGAAGGTGTCGCCGGCAACTAAATCCTTTTCGCCCCACAATTTGCAAGTGGTTTTGAAAAAGTTGTCGCCGCAATTACCGTCGATGTTGAAGTGGTACACCAAACCGCCCGGGTTGCTGGCCGGAGTTCCGCCGGCTTGCGCCCAATTCTTGACCTTGAATTCCAAAGTGTTGGTGCCTTGGGCGATGTTGGCTTCGATCACATTGGCGGGAATCGAAATCGGTGTTTGATAACCAAACTCACTGGTATTTTCGCCGATCATCACCCCGTTCAAAAACACCTGCACGCTGTTGTCCGAACCGACCGCCACATCCATGGCCGTGCCGGTGATCGGGCCCCACCATTCAAATGTTTTGCGGAAAGTGTAGACCACATTGTTGGTCACGTCTTCCTGCGTGGTTGGGTCGGTGGCCCAAATCCATTTGGCGCCTTGCCACTGGGGCTGAGTCAAATCAATGGTCCAACGAGGATGGATATTCGTCACCAATAGGGCATTGGCGCTTTTTTCCACCACCCAGTTGGTGGTGTCGGAAACCAAATCCACGCTGCAGGTCTTGCAATCCACATCGTTGTAGGTTTGGCGCACATGATCAACTTTCAAATCAATGGAACCGGCGGTGAACACGTTGCCCTGGGACTTTTCGGTGTCCGAGAAAAACGCGATCGTGGCGCCGATGCCGGCCGCGGCCACGACCGCGATCGCCAGCAAACTAAGTACAATTTTTTTATTCATATGGTTTTTTTATAATTACATTCCCCTTCCTTTCATAATTTACTTTTAATTATGAAATGAAACTTTTAAATTCAAATGCTGTTGAAGGGGTCGCACCCCCGCGATTACACGGGGGAACGACCCCGAAATACAAAACATTTCGCAATTCAAAGAAATTAAAACTTAATCACTGCAACCCGCGCCAGTGGCTTGATCGCAAACGACCGGCACATGGCACAAGAAATTCGGATTGTTCCGCCATTGGGTGGCCGCGAATTCAAAATCGGCTTTCAAGGTATCGGTTTGCATTTCGTTGCCCACGGTGTTGGGAATTTCCCATTCCACGCCCACGCACGACTTTTCGCCGCCGATCAATTTGTTGGCATCGCCGGTGGACGCGTCGGCAATGGCATACATCCAATCGCCGCCGGCCGTGACCGTTTTTACCAATTCAACTTCGCCGGCGTCCCAGATATTGTCGCAATCGGTGTCGCGCCAGGCCTTGATGGTCATATTATCGTTCACTTCGCCGTCGCCCTCCGGCGCACACTCGGGCTCCGCGGCCAACTCCGGCCCCACGCAAGTGTTGTCTTTGTCTTCGGTGAACTTGATCAACATGCACGCCCAAGAATCATTGGCCACATGCATGCTGATGGTATCCTCGCTTTTATCGCCGGGCTTAATGTCGGTGAAATTAAACAGCAAGTCGCCCTCTTGCAAATTTTTGGGATCCCAAACGCACGAACACGGCATATTGGTGCCATCCCACTTGCCATCGACGCACGCCTTGCCGTTGTAGGAACAATCGCTGTCGATCTGCAGATCAAGGCCGCCGGCCGTAAAAATATTTCCGGCCGAAACTTCCTTGTCCGAGAAAAACGCGATCGTGCCGCCGGCCACCACCGCGGCCACCGCGCCGATAACGGCCAAACTCAAAACAATTTTTTTATTCATATTTTTCTATCCGCCAAGTTGAAGCAAATATTTTTGATGGAGCATTATTTCACGCGACCGGCGCGAAATTTTCCAGAAAATTTTTCAACGGAAAAATTTACGGGCGACTCAAAAATGTTTGCCGATACTTGGCAATAATTTATAATCTTAACGGGATCGTCGTCCCGCGCCGACCTTTGTTCGGCGTCCGGAGTCAAATAACCCCCGGAAGACCGGCTTTCTCGAACCACCAAGCCGGACTTCCGAAGCGATTTAACGCGGATGCCATTGGGTTTTTGCCAATCGCGTTTTTACAAAAAAACCCAGCCGCTGCTCTCGCCCAAGAGCAATGGTTGGGTTTTTTTTGGCCAAATTCCAAATTGTCGCAGAAACAATTCGCAATTCTTTGCGCCTTCTTTCCCCGAAAGGCGGTTAATTCCTTTTCGCGATCGACTAATCTTTCTTTGTGTTTATTACTACTTAACAAGACGCGATTTTTCTGTCAATAGGACACTGGCCCAACCAACAAAAAAGGGGCGAAACCGCCCCTTTTTCTTTCGTGTCCTATCAATTTAGCCGCCCGATTTTAATTATGGTTTCAACCCTGAAATTTTCTATTTTCCTTTCCCGCGAATTGCTCACTTTTTATGCGATCGCATAAAAAGTGAGCAATTGTTGTAACCAAAAAATCCGCGCGGATCGCGCGGATTTTTGGCTTTTAATGCTTAAAACACTTGCCTGCTTGAGCGCGGAAACTACTTGAGTTCCACTTTGGCGCCGGCCGCTTCCAACTTGGCCTTGAGTTCATCGGCTTCCTTTTTGGCGGCGTTTTCCTTGACCACTTGAGGCGAGGCGGCCGAAGCGTCCACCAAGTCCTTGGCTTCTTTTAAGCCCTTTTGGGTGGCGTCTTTCACCACCTTGATCACTTCGATCTTTTTGTCGCCATGGCCGGTCAACACCACGTTAAAAGAGGTTTTTTCTTCAACCGCCGGCGCGCCGCCCGCGGCCGGAGCCGCGGCCATCATCATCGGGGCGGCGGCGCTCACGCCAAATTTTTCTTCCAAAATTTTGACCAATTCGGCCAAATCCAAAACCGACATTTCTTCGATCTTTTTTACCAGGTCGGCGAATTTCGCCGGCACTTCAACTTTGTTTTCGTCTGCCATGATAATTGGTTGATGAGCGATTAGTTGATGAGTGATGAGTAAAATTCATCACTCAAAAAACAATTCCCAATCAACTTAAAATTAAAATATAAAAACATTAAACCGCTTTTTGCTTTTGGATCTGCGACAGGGCTTGAACCAAGCCGCGCAAATTGCCTTGCAACACGCCGGCGAAATTCCGAGCCGGCGCGGACAGGGTGCCCGCCAGTTTGCCCAACAATTCCATTTTGGACGGCAATTGCGCCAACGCGATCACTTGCGGCGCGGCGATCATTTTGTTTTCCAGCAATCCGGCCAAAATTTTGATGTTTTTATTGGTCTTGGAAAACTCATAAACCGCCTTGGCGGCCGCGGTTTCGTCGTCATAACCCAAAGCCAAACCGATCTCGCCTTCAAGCGCTTTGGCGTCGAAATCAATGCCTTTGTCCTTGAACGCCACTTGCATCAAGGTTTTTTTGGCTACCTTGAATTCCGAACCGCTTTTGCGCAATTTTGATTTCAACGCGGTGAGGTCTTTTACTTTCAAACCGGTGAAATCGGCCATCACCACCGCTTTTTGCCGGCCAAGCTTTTGGCCCAATTCCTTGACGATCTCTTCTTTTTTTTGCTTGCTTATTGCCATTTTGTTTGTAATTTACATTCGCGACCTTTCTTCCAATCAAAAGCGCCCGTTCCGTCGGGCGCGAGAATACAAAAAACTCAATAACTTTGTATCCTCGGCGGGACTTATAATCTTTCGATTCGCCCGCTGTCTGTGGAACAATTTGTTTATAACAAACTTAAGCGATCAAGTCAACCTTGATAAATTAA
>JAXDBQ010000036.1:0-5579 GCA_034678605.1 Patescibacteria group bacterium
ATGAAAAAGCAAAAAACAAGCGAGGGGGACAAGGTGAAGGCCGGCAAGGAAAAGGAAAACAAGGGGTTGCAGGCCGCGCTCGACGAGATTCGGGAAAAATTCGGCGAGGGGGCGATCATGACGCTTAAGGATGTGAAGGCGGTGGACGTGGACGTGATTCCCACCGGCTGTATTTCGCTGGATATGGCTTTGGGCGTGGGCGGGATTCCGCGCGGCCGCATTGTGGAGATCTACGGCGGCGAATCGGCGGGCAAAACCACGTTGTCGCTGCACATTTTGGCCGAGGCGCAACGGAAAGGCGGCATGGCGGCATTCGTTGACGCCGAACACGCGCTGGATCCGATGTATGCCAAGCGCATCGGCGTGAATGTTGATAATCTGCTCATCTCCCAGCCGGATTCGGGCGAGCAGGCCTTGCAAATCGTGGAAGCGTTGATGAAGTCGGGTCAAGTGGATGTGATCGTGGTGGATTCCGTCGCCGCGCTCACGCCCCGCGCCGAGATCGACGGCGAAGTGGGCGACCAGCAGATCGGCTTGCAGGCGCGGCTGATGTCCAGCGCCTTGCGCAAATTTTCGTCCATCGCGGCCAAGACCAACACCATCGTGATCTTTATCAACCAGACGCGCATGAAGATCGGCGTGATGTGGGGCAATCCCGAAACCACGCCCGGAGGCATGGCGCTTAAATTCTACGCGTCGGTGCGCGTTGAGTTAAAGCGTATCGGCCAGTTGAAACATGGCGAAGAGATTATCGGCAATCGCGTGAAAGCCAAAGTCGTGAAAAACAAAGTGGCGCCGCCGTTCAAAGTGGTGGAATACGATATTTACTACAACGAAGGGATTTCGCAATTCTCGGACGTGATCAATACCGGCTTGTCGCTGGAGGTGATCAAAAAATCGGGATCAACGATTATGTTTGGCGAGCAAAAATTAGGCGTGGGCATGGAGCAATCCAAGCAATTCTTGCGCGAGAATCCCGAAATCTTGGAAAAGATCAAGGCCGAATTGAAAATCAAAATTGATGCCACGTTCGACGACTCGAACGGATAGAATCTGGAAACTAGAATCTAGAATATAGAATAAAATACAGATTCAAAAATCCGGCTTATGCCGGATTTTTTGGATTTGCGTTTTTGATTTTGAATTTATTCTAGTTTCTAGTTTCTAAATTCTAACTTTTGTTTTCTAAGGAAGTAAGGCCAAAAAGCGGGCGCGCTTCACTTCGCGGGCCACCATGCGCTGGTGCGTGGCGCACACGCCGGTCTTTTTCTTGGGCCGGATCTTGCCCATGCCGGACGTGAACCGCTGAAGCATTTCGGTGTTTTTGTAATTGATCTCTTGGATGTTTTTTTGGCAAAAATAGCAAGCCATAAAATTATGCAATATCGAAGCACGAATTTCGAATATCGAAACAAATTCGAATTTTCAAATTTTGGAATATTTTAAACGAATTAGTTTAAAAAAATTTAATTATTTGATATTCGATATTGTTTCGAATTTCGATATTCGATATTCGTATTTTGGGTTTAGAAGGGGATGTTTTTCACGTCGATGTCGCCGTCTTCTTCGATTATCGGAATGTCGGGTTCGGCGGCCTGTGGTTTGGCGCCGGGGCTTTCGGCGGTTTTGGGCTGGCCGTAGCTTGGCGCCGCCGGCCGGCTATAGCCGGTCGAGGGTGCTTGATAATTGCCGCTGCCTTCCCCCTGCGGCCGCGGGCCCAGCTGCATCGCTTCGGCGATGATCTCGGTGCGATAGCGCTTGTTGCCGGCCTGGTCGGTCCAATCGCGCGTTTGCAGGCGGCCTTCGAACATTGCCAGCGAGCCCTTTTTCAAGTATTGCCCGGCGATCTCGGCCAGGCGGCCGAAGACCACGAGGTTGTGGAATTCGGTTTTTTTGTCGCGCTGGTTGGTGTTTTTATTGGTGAAGAAGCTGTCGGTGGCCAGGCTGAAATTGGCCACTTGCTGGCCGCTGGGCATCATCCGAATTTCGGGATCGCGGGTGAGCCGCCCGATTAAAAATACCTTGTTTAAATTCATCGAATTTTAAGATTTAAGATTTAAGATTTAAGATTTAAGAATGAAATTCGCATTTATTCATAAATCATAAATCTTAAATCATTATTCTTTGAATTTATTTGAGGATTTCGTCCAATTTTTCTTCGATGTCGCGCAGTTCGGCTTTTATCTTTTTTCGCCGGGGCTTGGCCGCGGGCTTCTCCTCTTTTTCTTCTTTCTTCTTTTCTTCCTTTGCTTCCTTTTCCTTTTCTTTTGATTCTTTTTTGGGCGCTTCCGGTGCTTTTTCCGGCGCCGTCGTTGCCTCGCCGGAGCCTTTGGCGGAGGCGGGTTCTTTTTTCTCTTCTTTTACTTCTTTTGCTTTTTCCTTTATCTCTGCCTCATCTTTCACCTCCTTTTTTTCCGGTGCTTTTTCCGGCGCCGCTTCTTTTTTGGGTTCAAAGGTCGGGACCGGCGCGGAAGCTTCTTTGTCGGTTGCGATCCTCGCCGGGCGTTCGCGCCGCATTTCGATCTTTAATTTTTCCGGGTCATAGGCCACCAGCAAGCTGCGCAGGATCGCCGGATTGATGTCGGCTTCCTTTTTGAAGGCGACCGCGGTTTCGGCTTGAGATTGGAACAAGATCGAGTTCACATAGGCCGCATCCTGTTTTTTGATGCGGTAGGCCAGCCGTTTTTTGTAGGCCTTGGGCAGATCCACGATCACGCTGTTTTTTTCTTGCAAAAAAGCCGCCAGATCGTCCTGGACTTTTTTGGCATCTTCCTCGGAAATATCTTGCCGGGTCAAGTAGGTGTAATCGTAATGCTTCATCATACGTTTTTTTAGCCATCTTTTTTAATGGGTCCGGCGTTTATTTTGTTTACGCGGGAGATGGCTGATTATGGCGTTATATTAGCAGTAAAATCACGATTCGTCAACTATCCGCCCACCGGGTTTTTGTGGTATAATTTAACCAATAATTTCAACCAATAATTTTAAATTTTTAATTTTAAATTTTTAATGAATTTTTAATGATTAAATTTTTAAAAATTCAATAAAAATTAGAAATTAGAAATTGAAGAAATGGCCATCAAAGACAATATTTTCCGGGGTTATGATATCCGGGGAACCTACCCCGACGAGCTCAATGAAAACGCGGTTTATTGGACCACCAAGGCGTTTTGCGCGATGTATCCGCATATGCGCCGGGTGGTCCTTGCCCGCGATCCGCGGCCCAGTTCGCCGGCGCTGGCCGAGGCAGCGCGCCGGGCGTTCGTGGAAGCCGGTTTGGAGGTGGTTGATTTGGGAATCGCGCCCGATCCGTTGTGGTATTTTTCGATTTTCCACCATGGCGATGACGGCGGGTTGATGATCTCCGGTTCGCACAATCCGCCCCATCACAATGGCTTGACCTATCACGCCCGACCCGTGTCCGACCAGCCCAGCGAAGAACTGATGGGGCGGGCGTTGCAGGATTTGCGGCGCAAAGCGCAAGAAATGGAAGTTGCGTCTGTCGGCAAAACCGCTGAAAGCGTCAAGGGTAAAGTGATCGAACTTGATCAGTCGCAAGAATACATCGATTACATTGCTTCGAGAGTGAAGATCTCGCGGCCGCTGAAGATCGTTTTGGACACGGGCAATGGTGCGTGCGGCTATTTGCCCGAAAAGCTGTTCAAGCGATTAGGGTGCGAGGTTTTGACGATCTACGGCGAATTTGACGGCAATTTTCCGCATCACTTGCCCGATCCTTACGTGGAGGCCAACCGCAAGGATCTGGAGGCCAAGGTTTTGGAAACCGGCGCGGATGTGGGGTTTATGTATGATACCGACGGCGACCGGGTGGGGATCATCGATAATCGCGGCCGGGCGGCCAATGGCGACGACACCTTGCTGGTGCTGGCGCGTCAGGCCGTGGCGCGAAAAACCGGGCCGGTGGTGCATTGCATGCGCGCGTCCAAGGCGTTCATCGATGATATGAAACGCTTGGGCGCCACTACGATATTTTCCGTTTCGCACCACAACGCGATCCGCGAGAACGTCAAAAAGCACAACGCGGTTTTTGGCGGCGAGATAACCTTCCATTACGCGTTTCCGCAGGATTATTATTTGGTGGACGATGCGATCTTTGCGTCGGTGAAGCTGGCGCAGGCCGTGGCGAGCCATTCGGATTTTGCCGCCTATGTGGATTCGTTGCCGCGCTACTTTGCCAGCCCGGAATTGAACGTTGCCTGCGCCGATGACGTGAAATTCGGGGTGATTGAAAATCTGCAAAAATATTTGCGCGCCAATAATTACGATTTCATCGATGTCGACGGTGCCCGCATCAATTTCGAAAACGGCTGGGCGCTGGCTCGATGTTCCAACACCGCGCCGGTGATCAAGTGCAAATTCGAAGGCCAAACCCCGGAAGCGTTAAAGGAAATCGAACAAAAATCATTGAAAATTTTCACCGATTGCGGCATTCCCATCACCCCCGCCGACCACGAATTCCTCGGCCTTTGATCCTCCAGGGGTTCAACCCCTGTTAAATTTACAGGGGTTGAACCCCTGATGGTTTTTGTTTGTTGTGGTTTTTTTGTTATAATTAATATATCGGATGGAAGCGTAATTTAGACATGGTTGGATGTTTTTTTCGAATATGAAAATTTGGTTTGACCTTAACAAAAAAATACGGTTTTTGGGTGCTGTCCTGGGATGGGTGGCGGTTTTGTGTTTGACGGCGGGGTTGGCCAAAGATACGCGAGCGCAGGAAGAATTGGCGAACGAGCCGGCGGCGCCAGAGCAAGTGGCGGCTGTTGAAGAGGCCGTGTCCGCGCCAGAGGCGTTGCCGGAAGCACCGGTTGTTGAGCCGGTTGTTGAGCAAGAGTTTGACCTTGGCGAACCGGTTGCCGGGGACTCGGAAAACGAAATCCAAGAAACAGCAGCCCAAGAGCCGAAAACCGAGCAAGAAACAGATTCGGAGCCAGAGCCAGCGCAAGAACAAGACCTGGATCCGAAAACGGATCCAGAGCCGAAGCAAACACAAGGATCCGCCGGCCAGGATATCACGCCGGAATCCGGCACGACCACTTTCGAAATCGAACCAAACCAGATCGAGAATGCCACCGGCACCGAAGAATTGGCGTCCCAAACCAAGATCGAAAAGATCAAAGAGCGGATCCGTTACAAGCAATTCCGGCAAGACCAGAACCCGGAATTCGTGTTCCCGGATCTGGAAGACAAACGCAACTTCTTCCAAAAGATATTCAACTGGATCACCGGCAAAAAACGCCAGACCAAGATCCAATTGGTCGATCCGGCCGGAAACATTACTGAAAACGGCATTTTACTCGACGGCCAAAACGTGAAGATCGAAAACATCAAGCATCGCCAATTTCGCCCCGGATTGTACAAGATCAAAGCAATTATTGAATTAGGTAAAGACACCCAAGAAGAAACTCGGGAATTCGAGTGGGGAGTGCTCACCGCCAACACCAACAAAACCATCTACAATCCCGACGATATCGCCAACCTGTATTTCGGGGTTTTGGACCAAAACGGCCATACTATCTGCGACGCGCAAATTTCTTTGGCGATCACCGACCCCCAAG
>JAXDBQ010000037.1:0-6016 GCA_034678605.1 Patescibacteria group bacterium
TCGTCCAAAAATTCGCGGATGGCTTTGACGATCTTTGTCCTCACGACGAATTTTTGTTTCACCTCGTAATTGAATATCAAATCCAGATAGCGCTTGCGATAGCGTTCCTCGGTGTCTTGCAAGCCGTGCCATTTTTCCGGCAAAGGCAAAAGCGATTTTGACAGCATTTTATACGCCGCCGCATTGATGGTCTTTTCGCCCCGCTTGGTGACAAAAAGCGTTCCCCGGATCTCGGCAAAATCGCCGATATCGAAATTATCCACGAAAAATTGGTAGGCCTTCTCTCCCAGCCCGTCTTTTTTCAGCAAAACCTGGATCTTGCCCGATTCGTCGCGGATATCGGCAAACACCATCCCGCCATGGCCGCGCATCGACATTATCCGGCCGGCAACCACAATTTCTTTTTCGGATTTTTCCAAATTTTCCCAATCCGAAAACACCGCGCCGATCGCGTGCGTGCGCTTGCTCTCAATCGGATAAGCCCAAACCCCGGCCCGCTTGATCCTGTCCAATTTTTCCAACCTGATTTTTCGCAATTCATCAATGGTGGCCACGGATAAATATCGAAGCACGAAGCACGAAATCCGAAACAAATTTCAATTTTCAAAATTCAAATTTTCAAAACGAAACCAGAATTTGTTTTGATATTTGAAGATTATAATTTCGATATTGTTTCGAATTTTGATATTCGATATTCGAGTTTATTGACTTTATTATCATACCTCAAATCCCCCCTTTCCGCCACCCTTGACAAAATTATAATAATATGCTAACATAGTGTTATGATTGAACGCCCCGTGAATGAAACGAGTACTGGAATTTCCAGTGAACTTTTGAAAGCTTCTTCTTTTATGAATCGTACTGAATATGGAGATGTTCTTTTGTGTTTAAGCAAAGCCGCAGTTTTAATAATGAGCCTTGATAACGGACCGATAAAAGAACATTATTCGGCAAGGCACTATAAAATTTACAAGGAAACGCGCCAAAAGATGGGCTATCCATTGTAATTGAGGGCGGTTTAATTCCCTTCCGCCCTCTCACCCCTTTATTCCAACTAAATTTTAACCCAAGAAATTGGCGTTTTTATTTTTTGTTTTATAGTGTATTGCGGGATTTTGAGCGTAGGGGCGAAAAATCTTTCGCCCGTATTTTGGCATTTGTTTTGTAGGGGCGGGTCTTGTACCCGCCCGTATTTATGTGGGCAACCACAAGGGTTGCCCCTACAAATGCGAAACAAACACGAAGCAACAAAAAATAAATAATCAATTTTCAATGGTAGTTGAGGATGTTTCCTCGCCGGCCGTGGTAGTCGCGATCGTTGGAAAAGTTTCGGAAAGGCGGACGCCGTTTTCGTCTTTGGGGGAAAAATACCAACCCAGCACTTCCTTGGCCACCGGCACCACGGCCACGGTGCCTTCGCGGGCTTCTTCGGCCATCACCAGCAAAAGTATTTGCGGATCGTCATAAGGCGCGAACGCCGCCACCCAGGCGTTGAGCAAGTCCTTGCCGCCCACTTTGCGGCCTAACTGAGCCGTGCCGGTCTTGGCGCCCATAGGAATGCCCAATTGATTAAGCGTCAATGCCGAGGCCAACGGCGCGCCCGCGCCATTTACGGTGTGGCGCATCCCCTCGCGAATCTTGGCCAAATTGTCGGCATCGATAAAATTTTCCCGAATGATCTGCGATTTTTTTTCTTCAATAATATTTTTATTCGCATCCACCACCGCTTTCACGACTTGCGGTTTGTAGAGCGTGCCGCCGTTGGCGATTGCCGCATAGGCATTGGCCACTTCCAGCGGCGTGATGCCCACGAATTCCTGGCCGATCGAAAGCCAATAGGTGTTGCCGTCGGTCCAATTTTGGTCTTGCGTGCCGGCAAATTTTTCCTTTTTCCAGGCCGCGTCGGGCACAAATCCGGCTACCTCGCCGGGCAAGTCCACGCCCGTGGGTTCTTCCCAACCGAACAAGTTGAGGTATTTTTTAAGCCGCGTGGGCCCCAACCCCTTTTGGTCGCCATGCCCGCCGCCGATGGTGAAAAAATAAACGTTACATGATTCGGCGATCGCTTTGTACATGTTCGTGGCGCCATGGATGTGGTTGTCGTTAAAGGTGTAGACAATCGACGGATCGTATTGATTTTCCACCAAAATCTTGCCCTGGCAATTAATGTTTTTGTCGGCGGCGATTATCCCCTCCTGCAAGGCGCCGGCGGCCACGAACGGCTTGATCGTTGACCCGGTAAGATATTTCCCGGAGATCGCGCGGTTGAAAAGCGGATTGTCGGGATCGGAAAACATTTCCATCACTTGCGTGGAACTGCCCGACGAAAAAAGGTTGTTGTCGTAATCGGGAAACGACGCCAGCGCCAGCACGCCGCCGGTTTTGGGATCCAGCGCCACCGCCGCGGCTTTTTTTAACCCCAAAGAATCAAGTTGTTTTTTTAACGATTCATATAATTTTTTCTGCAAATCATAATCAAGCCACAACCGCAGGCTGTCGCCCGATTCGGGCGCTTGCGCCACTTCCTCGGAAATGATATTTCCCATCGCGTCGCGCTCAACTCGCAATTTTCCGGGATCTTTGCGCAAAACATTTTCATATGACTTTTCCAGTCCGGAACGGCCGATATAATCATTAATCGAATAAGAATCGAAGGCCGCTTTCCATTCTTCGGGATCAATTTTGCCCAAATAACCCAACAAATGCGACAATCCCGCGCCGGCGCCGTAATTTCGAACCGCCCGTTCTTCCACCGCGCATCCCGGAAAATCGCCGATCCGCGCTTCCAGCACCACCAGCGCGCGATGACTCAAATTTTCCACGGTGGGATTTTTTTTGGCCAAAATCGCGGCTTCCAATTCCGCCGCGTCAACGCCCGCCACCGCGGCCAAGCTGCCGACAACTTTTTTTCTTTGACCGGGTTGATCCGGCAATTTTTCCGGCGCGCATCGCAAGTCGAAAGTGGAAATGTTTTCCACCAGCGGCCGATAATCGGCGTCATAAATCACGCCGCGATCGGACCGGATTTTGTGAAAAAGATATTGGTTTTGCCGGGCGCTTTTCGCCAGCTGTTCTCCTTCGACCGCTTGCAATTCCACCGCCCGCGCCAGCGAAAACGCGAAAAAAATCAACGCCGCGGCCAGCGGAAGGCGCATTTTGGCGATTGGCATTGCCGCCGCGATCTTTTTTTCAGCGACTTTTCCGGATTCGTCGCGGTCATCGGCCAGATGATCGTAAAAGATTTCGTGCGGTTCAATATCTTCTCGGCGATTCAATTTGATTTTTTTACCAATATGAAGGAATCCGAACATATTTTTTAACCGCGAATTTCACCGCGGCCACCGCCGCTAACAATAAAATTATCCAAAAACCAAAAAACCTCTGGGAATAAATGTCCAAAAAAAATCCGGCGGCGATTGCCGCCAGCCACGAGAATCCGCGGCGTCTTTTTTCAAAAATCGCGATCGTTAAAACCGCCAAAGTGGCAAAGTTGATCCACTCAAACCACGGCTGATCGGCCACCCAAAAACGCGCCGTCAAAGTGGCTTGGGACGCCGCGACCGCGGCCAAGACCAAAAGCGCGATTATTTTTTTTCCGCTCATTTTTCGTTGCCGTCGGCGGCAATCTCCATGTCGCCCAAACCGCATTTTTTAAACGCCACAAACACCTGCCGCGCCGTTGCCGCGTCAAAAATGGTATCGATGGCGGCCGACTGGAACATTTCCACGTCGCTGTTGGTTATTTCTTTGATCCGGCCCACCGGAAATCCCTCGGGAAATATTCCGCCCAAACCGCCGCTAAAAATTGTTTGGCCGATTTCTAATTTTTTGTCCTTTGGAATCAAATCGACCTTGGAGCAATTTCCGCCTTGGCCTTTAGCCAAACCTTCAATGTTTTGATCGCCGATTTTCACATCAAACGAAAAATTTTTCTCCGTCAACAATTGAACTTCGGAAAAATCATCATAGATTTTGGCGATCTTGCCGGCCAGCCCTTTTTGGCCGGTGATCACCGGCATTCCAACCTCAATGCCGTCACGGCCGCCTTTATTGATGATCAAAATATCCTTGCCAAGATCTCGCCCCACAATATCGGCCAGCCGCAATTCGAATTCCTTGTTTAACTCCAGCCCCAGCCCCTGGCGCAACATATCGTTTTCCCGGCGCAACAAATTGGCTTCGGCCTCTTTGGCCGCCAGCCCCGCGGATTGATCGCGCAAACGCCGATTTTCCTCGGCCAACAACCGCGCTTGGGCAAACGGACGAAAAAAATCGCTCGCGTTGGCCCCGGCAACCCAAAGATTTTGCTGGATCGGATTCAACGCCCAAAAAGCCGCGTTTTTGAAGCCGGAATTGACTGCCGGAATGTTGGCAATCGCAATCAATGTCGCGCCCGCGGCGATCAACGCGGCAACGCGCCCGCCATTGAAAAAAAAACCGTTCATGGATTAACTTTTTCAAAGTTTTAAACAACCCGCCATATTGATTGGTTGGCGCTCCAATAGTTATATATAGCAAAATAAAAACAAAAACGCCAACCAAAAAAACAAATGGGCGGCGGCCTGTGGATAATTAAAAAAAACCGCTCTTGACAAAAATCCGCGGATAAATAATATATGTAAATGTGTTCCCATTTCCATGCTCTCATGATTACATTCGAGAAAGTAAATGTGTTCCCATTTCCATGCTCTCATTTCCATGCTTTCACGATCGCTAAAAATTATTCTCAAAGGTCGGGATATTTTTTTAAAAATATCTTTTTATTGTTTTTCAAAAATTTCTCATAAAGAATCATAATGATCGACGACACCATTAAAACCGCCATCGAGCTCAATGAGGCGGAAAATTACGACGACGATATCATCGGCGACGACGAAACCGACGCCGACGACGACATCATCGCCGACGATGACGACGACGCCGTGGGCGGCGACGACGCCGGCACCGGCGACGGCGACTGGTAATTTTCAATAATCGTTTTCACGCAAAACCCCGCGCTTTTTACCGCGCGGCTTTTTGTTCTTTCTGTTCTCAAACATTTAAAAAAAATCAGAGCGGAAATATCCCCAAAGCAAATAGATAAACCGCTCCTGCGATTGTAAGTAAGGTTGTCGCGATTGCCGGCCAAAATATCAAAATCGGCCAGTTTCTTTTAAATTTAAAAGGGCAACCCAACGTTTGCGGGAAAAAAACTTCCAAGAAATCATAGCAAAGTCCCGCGAATATTCCAGCAATGATGCAAAGTTTAAGAGCTAATACATATTCTAATACATATTCCAAGAACATTCTACTCACCTTTAAAGAAGGTATCACTATTATAAAAATAAATCAATAAATTAAGGTATCAAAAAACGGCGTCCATTGCTCGAGATTTTTGTAAGAAGACTACCTACTTTCGCCTTGCGACTATCATCGGCCTTGAGAGCTTTCACTTCTGTGGTCGGGATGGGAACAGGTGGAGCACTCTCAGTATAGTCTCCTTACAAAAACCTCGAACGGCGCCGCTTTTGCAATTTTTGTCAATTTATATTATCCAAATTCGATTTCTAAACAATCATTAAATTCTGAATTGCGGAACCATCAATTCAAATGCTTTTGCCGGGGTCTGACCACCCGCGAGTACGCGGGGGTTAGACCCCAAAATACAAAATGCGAAGAATTTCACAATTCAAAAATTCAAGCCATTAATTGCTAACCAAGGCGTTTGATCGTTAATTAGTACTGCTCGGCTGAACGCGTTGCCGCGCTTACACCTGCAGCCTATCAACCTCCTGATCTTGGAGGAAACTAAGAGTTCTCATCTTGGAGTTGGCTTCGAACTTAGATGCTTTCAGTTCTTATCCGTTCCCGACTTAGCTACCCAGCAATGCTCCTGGCGGAACAACTGGCACACCAGAGGTCAGTTCATCCCGGTCCTCTCGTACTAGGGACGACTCTCCTCAAAACTCAAACGCCTGCGGTAGATAGGGACCGACCTGTCTCGCGACGGTCTGAACCCAGCTCACGTACCATTTTA
>JAXDBQ010000038.1:0-10745 GCA_034678605.1 Patescibacteria group bacterium
TTGTTCTGTATATTGGACATATTTGAAATATTGGTTAATACTCCAAATATATCCAATTCGCGGAATAATATCCACCGTTTTCCGGAAAAATTCAAGAATACGAATCACGTAAAGTGGAGAAGAGGCAAAAAAGAAAACCCAAAAATAATACCTTACCCTTGACCCATTAATCATCATTTTCAACATTCCACCTGTTCCGGCTCCGGCAATTATCGCAACGATAAAGGCCAATATTGCAAACCCTATCAAGCAGCTCACCTTGGTTGAATAAATCACGAATAAGCCGTTTTGTCAAATGGTTTTGCCGTGCCGGGCGCGCCAGGCGGCGATGATTTTGGGGTCGCCGCAAAGGAGTTCTTTGGGGACGCGCCATTCAACGCCTTTTTTGGGCGAATAAATTTCGGGCCGGGTGTATTGGGCGCTTTCAAAAAACCCGTCCTTGCCGTTCCTTTCCTTCAAAAATTCCGGTTTGCCGATAACGCCTGGAATCAGTCGGCTCACGGCTTCGGCGATGACCATGGCGGCCAATTCCCCGCCCATCAGGTCATAATCGCCGATGGAAATTTCATGGGTGGCGATATTTTTGGCCACGCGCTCATCCACGCCCTCGTAACGGCCGCAAACGAACACGATTTGCTTATATTTTGAAAGCTTTTGCGCCATTTTCTGGTTGAACATCTTGCCGCGCGGCGTAAGCATGATTATTGCGATATCCTTCGACGCCGGCTTTAATTTTTTGCCAACCAATTTCAATTTGACGATCTTGGCGATCGCCCTGTGCCAAACATCAACCTTCATCACCATGCCCAAACCGCCGCCATAAGGGCTGTCGTCCACGGTATTATGCTTATCAAGCGCGAAATCGCGCAAATTGCGCGTCCTTATCTTTAAAAGTTTTTTTGCAACCGCTTTTTTGAAAAGCGATTCCTCAAAATACGGCCTGATAATCTCCGGAAAAATCGTAATAAAATCAAATTGGATCATATTTTTAAATTCTACTTGCATACACCTGGTGTATGCAAATTATGCATGCGAGTTATTTTTAATTTTTAAATTTCATCGACATTATGCGCTTTTCAACAAAATTTTTCAAATTCAAGCTTCGCGGATTTAAATCATTTTTGCCGCTTTCAAATGTTTTAATTCCAAATTCGCGATCGGTAACCGATGGAAAATTGCTTATTCCAATATAATCCAAATAGCTCGACCATTTATATTGATTAATAAAATCAATGGCCCGCCGCGCATCTTCAACGCCATTTTCTTTCCATTTTGGATAAACAATGCTTAACGGATTAATATGGGCATAAACCATGGTATCAACAAATTGATCGTCATTTTCTATGTGCACCGCTTTAAACGGCCCTTGAAACAAATGCCCTTGCCTTTTATATTTTCTATTCAAAAACCCGGCATACCCGTTCCCAACCTTTCTCATAAAAAAAGAAATCCCCCCGCCAACAAGCTGCCTAATAACCAAATGAAAATGATTCGGCATCAAGCAAAAAGCCATCAATTCTACAATTTTATCTCGCACGGAACTCAAATTTGCATACACCTGGTGTATGCAAATCTCTTTTTTTTGGTTCTGCCGCCGGTTTATACAATTCCTTATAACAACTCCTTGGGTACGGTTAAACTCGTATAAATTATATATAAAGCGAAAATGATCGCTATCGTCATAAAATATTTGCCTTTTTTCAATGCCGCGGTTGTAGATATGGTATATTTCTCCGTTTATAAATTCATTTTTTCTAATTGGCATATATTTTAATTTGCAAATTTGCATACACCTGGTGTATGCAAATTTGGTTGAAGAAAAACCGATATTAATTCAATATCGGGTTTTTCTTTTTTTTGGAAACAAATTAGAATTTCAGGTCGTCGACGTCGTCGTCGCGGTTGTCGCGATCTTCGCGAGCCGGCCGATCTTCGGTCCGGGCCGGACGGCGGCCGCCTTCGGGCTCCTCGATCTTGAGGTTCACCCGGGCATGGTTTTTGAGGCCGATAATGCGCACCAAATTGCGGATCGCCCGCGCGGTGCTGCCGCTGCGGCCGATGATCTGGCCCATGTCTTCGGCGTTCACTTTCAATGAAAGCAAAACGCCCATTTCGTCCACCGCGCGGCTCACCACCACGTCTTCGGGATGATCCACCAGCGACTTGATCAAGAATTCAAGAAATTCGTGGTCAACGGTTTTTTTCTCCATATTGTCTTTTGTCAATATCGTTACTGCGATATTCAATATTTCGACCTTTCAAGATAACTGCGATTTCATTATATCCGAATTCGGCAACCGGCGTCAACCGGCGCGAAAATTATTTTGCCGCCGGCGCCGCAACCGCGGCTTTTTGGTCTTTTTTGGACTGGGCGTGAACAGCGATCTTTTTGCCGTTGACGATCTTTTGCGCCACCAAAAGGTTGTTCACCGCCGGCGACGGCTGCGCCCCTTTGGAAATCCAATAAACCACCCTTTCTTTGTTGATCTTGCACTGTTTGCCGATGCGGTCCAACCAACCGACTTCTTCGCGAAACTTGCCCGCCGCCGCCGAAAACCGCTTATCGGCCACCACGATCTTGAATGCCGGCCGGTTGGTTTTGCCGACGCGGCGCAATCTGATAGTTAACATAATTATATTATTACTTTAAGTTTGTTTTACCCTTAATCCATAACATACCTTTGCGTTTTTTGCAACCAACGCAACGAGCGAAAAGCGTAAAGCGAAAAGCGTAAAGCATAAACGCAGATTTTTACTTTGCGCTTTGCGCTTTAAGTTTTACGTTTCTATTTCCAATTTTTGGCTTTCAGCGCGGCTTTGGCGGTTTCTTCCTCGGCCTCTTGTTTGGAATAGCCGCCGGCCTTGGCCACCAATTCCTTCCCCAAAAACACGCCCACGGTGAAATATTTTTCATGATCCGGTCCGCGCTCTTCCAAGACCTGATAGGTGGGCGTGACCTTGACGATTTCCTGAGCCACTTCCTGAAAGCGCGATTTGGCGTCTTTGTAGAGTTCCCGATCGATGATCTCGGGCAGTTCCACCAAAAGATGGCCGCCGATAAAATCACGGCAAGGGCGATAACCCTGGTCAAGATAAAGTCCGCCAATGAACGCCTCGAACGTGTTGGCCAAAATATATTGGCGGGATTTGCCGTCTTCTTTGGCCTCGCCTTTGGACAACAGCAAAAAATCGCCAAAACCGATTTTGCCCGCCGCCGCCGAGATCATTTTGGTGTTCACCAACGCCGCCCGCCAACTGGTTAATTTGCCTTCGGACTCGGCCGGATATTTCAAATAGAGATATTCGGTAACCGCCAATTCCAACACTGCGTCGCCCAAAAACTCAAGCCGCTCGTTATTGCCCAAGCCGATACGGGGATTTTCATTCAAATAGGATCGATGGATAAACGCCTGGGTGAGCAAATCCTTGTTTTTGAAAACAATTCCCAATTTTTTTTCAAGTTCTTTAAAATCCCTCATCGCTTCGCGACAAATTCTAAATCCAAAATTCTAAATTCTAAATAAATCCAAATTTCCAACCATTAAAATCAAAACCATTATTTGTTTTGAATTTTTTAATTTTTATTTTGAAATTATTTAGGATTTAGGATTTGGGATTTTGGATTTGTCAATTTCTATTTACTATATGTTTAATTTACGATCGATCTTTTTCCACTTGCTGTTCATCAAATTTTTTGTCGTTGGCGTCGGCCAGAGTCGGGTCGGCGGCCAGCATTTCTTTGTAGACCGTGCCCAAAACGCCGTTCACGAATTTTCCCGAACTTTCGCCGCCAAAATTTTTGGCCAGCTCGATTGCCTCATTGATCGCCACCTTGGGCGGCACGGCTTTCTTATCCTCATAGATCAACTCAAACAATCCCAATCGCAAAATATTGCGATCCACCACGCTGATCTGATCGATCGGCCACTGGGGCGCGGCTTTTTGGATGATCTTGTCGACGGCCGGCATTTTTGCCACCACGCCGGCGGTAAGATCGCGGGCAAAACCCTTTTCTTCCAGTCCCGGGCCGAATTCGTCAAGATTGCGTTGCAAAATTTCGGCCAAATCGCCGGCCTTGCCGTAAAAATCCCATTCAAAAAGGGATTGCATCACAATGGATCGGGTCAAATGTCTTGAAGCCATGAATAGTTAATAAGAAATGAGTTGATGAGATTTGAGAAAAATTCAAATTCAAGCAATCGAACAGCCAACAACATAATATTTGATTAATCCTGGAAACATCCTAAATTCCGTTATTTTTCGCGCTCTCGGATGTCGTCGCGGATTGTTTTTGGGCTTCCAATTGCGCCATTTCCATTTCTTTGGCGCGGCGGGCGCGGCGGTCGAGCTTTGACAAAACATCCACCACCTCTTTGCCTTTGTAAAAACCGCAAGCCGGGCAAACCACATGCGACCGAACCGGCTGGCCGCACTTTTGGCATTTGGCCAAATTAGGCGCTTTTAAAAATAAATGCATCCGGCGCTGATTCCGGCTTCCCTTGGTGTGTCTTTTTTTTGGTACGCCACCCATAATAATAGTTGATGAGTAATGAGTTGATGAGTAATGAGCGAAAAACTCAAAAAATCAAACAATCAAAAACCTCAAATTTAATTTTAATCAATTTTCAAACATCTTGCTTTATAACACATTTATCCGCGATTTTCAAGCCCGCCGCTTCTCTTTGCCGGCTATTCCAAAATGATCCGGCCACGAAGGCCCGGCTTGTCCCGATCTTGGCCAATATTGGAATAAAATTCAAAATCGGAAATTTGGGCCGGCAGAGCGTTTAAATCCACCGCCACCGATTGCCCGGCGCCGATCCGGCCGCTGTCGATTCCCGCGCCGGCAACCACAAACGAATGATCGGCGGATCCTTGGTTGACCACGCGAATCGTCCGCAAGCTGGCTTTGGTTAAATCCAAGTTTTGAGGCGAAAAACCCTCGTCGGTGATATTAATCTCAATTGTGGTTTCCACCGGTTCGTCCGACGACACCGGAAACAACACCGGAAAAACCGCGGGCGCGCATTTGGAAGCGTCAACCGCGCGGCCGTTTAACGCCAACGCCGTCGCCGCCATTCCTTTTTTGTTGGCCCCCGACATATCAACCAACAGCAAAAGCCCGATGGTGAATATCAGCGAAAACACCGCGCAAAAATTAACCGCAAACAGTATTATCGCGCTCTTATCCGATTTTTTTGTTTTTTGATTGGTCATTTTTTTTATTTAAATTTGATTCTTGCAACATTCTTGTTTTATTATAACTTGATTAATAATATCAACGCAAGGGGAAAAAGTGCGGCGGTGCATCGGGGTCAGGCCGTATTTTTTGATCGCGGCCAGATGCTCGGCCGTGGGATAGCCCTTGTGGCGGCAAAATCCGTATCGCGGATAAATTTTATCCCAACGGGCCATCAGCCGGTCGCGCCGGACCTTGGCAATGATGCTGGCCGCCGAGATCAAGAAGACGCGCGCGTCGCCGCCGATAATCGACTTTTGCGGGAAAGCGATATCAATTGGAAAATTGCCGTCCACAAGGCAAATAATTTTAGAAACTGCCGCCGAACGCGGCAAACGGCGGATCATTTTATCGACCGCCATTGCCATCGCCTTCTTTGACGCTTGCAAGATATTGATTTTGTCGATAATCTTTGGCGAGACCAAAGCGTCGGCCCAAACTATGTTTTTGTTTTTAATAATTTTTTTATACAAATTCTCGCGTTTGGCAACGCCAATCTTTTTGGAATCGGCAACATTGGCCAATAAATAGTCAAAATCGGCGTCTCGGCCAAAATCAAATCGAATGCCAACGGCCGCCGCCGTCACCGGTCCGGCCAGCGGCCCGCGGCCGGCCTCATCGATTCCAACGGCAAATTCAAAACCGCGGCCAAAATAGCCGCTTTCGCAAACCAGCTTTTCAAAATTTTTATTTTTCGACTCTTGTTTCAATTAACCGCGAATTATAATATAATCATTATATACGAACACGCGAACATACGAAATGCAAAACATTTTTCAATTACCATGGAGCAATTCATAATCGCCGGAAAACCAGTCATGGTTTTGAGCAAAGTGGAGGTCGAAAAAGAATTGGCCGCGGCCGCGGTTGAACGGCGGGACGCCGATTTTTCCGATAAAGCGCTGAAATTTTTTTCGTTGGCCGAAAAAGAGCTGGAATTCGGCCTTAATTTTAAAAACGCTTTGATCACCGGCAACCTGTTTTTGGCCGGGACCGTGATTGCCGGAAACATTGATCTTTCCGGCGCCGTGATCGACGGCTCGCTGTTTTTAAGCAAAGCGCGCGTGAGAGGCAGCCTGATCATGGAAAAAACTTGGGTGGGGCAAACCGCGAATTTAGCCGGCGCCAATATCACCGGCGCGGTCAACGCCCGCCAAGCGCGCGTAAACGGCTTTTTGAGTTTTTCAAAGGCGGTGGTGCTGGGCGATATAAATTTGCGGCAAATCGAAATTTACGATTATTATGAAAACGATTTAAAGATAAAAGGCGATGTTTTTTTCAACAACGCCCAAATCAACGGTTCGCTTGATCTCACCGGCATTTTGGCCACGGGCGGGATTGATTTGGAAAACGCGATGGTCCGCCGCGATTTGGCCGCGCGAGATTTGAAAATCGAAAATGGCATTTCCCTGAAAGGCGCGATCTTTGAAAAAAACCGCGCCGATTTTTCCGGCACGCCGCCGGAGAAAATCATCCGATAAAAAGTTAAAAGTCAAAATTCAAATTTGACTTATTTTTATGAAATTTTCGCATTTACACACCCATTCCCATTACAGCCTGCTGGACGGGCTGGCCCAGATCGATCCGCTTTTGGACAAAGTGGCGGCTTTGGGCATGGATTCAATCGCTCTTACCGACCACGGCAACATGTATGGCGCGGTGGAATTTTATAAAAAAGCCAAGACCCGCGGAATCAAGCCGATCATCGGCTGCGAAGTCTACGCGGCCGTCGAAAGCCGTTTCCAGCGCCGGCCCAAAATCGACGATGTCCGCTATCACTTGGTGTTGCTGGCCAAAAACGAACTGGGCTACAAAAACTTGGTCAAATTGGTAACCAAGGCGCATTTGGAAGGTTTTTATTACAAACCCCGCGTGGACGACGAACTGCTGGCCCAATACGGCCAAGGACTGATTGCCATGTCGGCTTGCATCCAAGGCAAAATCCCGCGGCTGATCATCAACAAAAAATTCGACGAAGCCGAAGCGGCCGCGCGCCGCTATATCGAATTTTTCGGTAAAGAAAATTTCTTTTTGGAAATCCAGCATCACCCCAATCTGCCCGATCAGGAACCGGCCAACCGCGGCCAGATCGAATTGGCCAAAAAACTCGGCCTGGGACTTGTGGCCACCAACGACATCCATTATTTGAACGCCGAAGATGAAAAAGCCCAAGATATTTTAATGCTCATCAACACCGGCGCCGACATCAACGACGGCAACCGGCTTACCATGAAAGGCGAAGATTTTTCAATGCGCTCCCCCGCCCAAATGATCGCCGATTTTAAGGACTTTCCCGAAGCCATCGAAAACACGCAGAAAATCGTTGACATGTGCCAATTTGAATTTGAACTAAAAAAAACCAAGCTGCCGCGTTTCACGCCGCCAAAAGGATCGACCAATGAAGAGCATCTGCGCGAACTTTGCCAAACCGGCCTAAAAAACCGCTATGGCCATAATCCGGATTCGGAAATCATCAAGCGTTTTGAATATGAATTTGCCACCATTAAACAGTTGGGGTTCGTGGATTATTTCTTGATCGTGCAAGATTTTGTCAATTGGGCCAAAAGCAGCCGCATCGTGGTGGGTCCCGGACGCGGATCGGCCGCCGGATCATTAGTGTCCTATCTGCTCAACATCACCGAAATTGATCCGCTCAAATACGACTTGTTGTTTGAAAGATTTTTGAATCCCGGCCGTTCGGCGGTTTCCTTGCCGGACATCGACATGGACTTTGCCGACCGGCGCCGCCCCGAAGTGATCGAATATGTGGGCCAAAAATACGGCCACGACCATGTGGCGCAGATCATCACCTTCGGTACCATGGCGGCCCGCGCCGCGGCCCGCGATGTGGGCCGGGTTTTGCAATATCCCTACAGTTATTGCGACAAATTAGCCAAAATGATCCCGTTTGGCATGAATTTGGACCAAGCGCTCAAAACCGACGACTTGAAAATGCTGGTGGCCGGCGATGAAAAAGCCCGCGTGCTTTTTGAATTCGCCAAAAAACTGGAGGGATGCGCCCGCCACGCGTCCACCCACGCCTGCGGCGTGGTGATCTCGCCGATTCCATTAGATGAGATCGTGCCGGTGCAACACCCCACCGCCGACGACGACGGCTTGGTGTCCCAATATGAATTACATGCCATCGAAGATATGGGGCTTTTGAAAATGGATTTTTTGGGATTAAAAAACCTCACCATCATCGAAGACACCCTGTCGCGCATCTATCTGGTCCAAAACCAAAGCCTATCGCTCAAATCCATTCCAATGGACGACAAAGAAACATTCGCGTTGTTGCAACGCGGCGATACAATTGGCGTTTTTCAATTAGAAAGCGCGGGTATGCAGCGCTATTTGAAACAACTCAAACCAACTCAATTCGAAGATATCATCGCCATGGTGGCGCTCTACCGCCCCGGGCCGATGCAATTCATTCCCCAATTCATCGACGGCAAAAACGGCCTCACCATCCCAACCTATTTGCATTCCAAATTGGAATCGATCCTGGGCCCAACCTATGGCATTATCCTTTACCAAGAACAAACCATGAAGATTGCCCAGGAATTGGCCGGTTTTTCCATGGCCGAGGCCGACACTTTGCGCAAAGCCATCGGCAAAAAGATCAAAGATCTGATGATGGCGTCCAAGCAAAAGTTCATCGACGGTTGCCAAAAAAACGGCATTGCCAAAAAGATCGGCCAAGAAATTTGGAGCTGGATCGAACCCAGCGCCGACTACTCGTTTAACAAATCGCACGCGGCCTGTTATGCCATGGTGGCCTATCAAACCGCTTATCTTAAAGCTCATTATCCGGTGGAATTTATGGCCGCGCTAATCACTTCGGAAAAAAATGATGTCGAACGAGTGGGTTATTTGATCGGCGAATGCAAAAATATGGGCATTGATGTGCTGGCGCCCGACATCAACGAAAGTTTCTACGGCTTTACCGTGATCCCCGGCGCCGGCAAAATCCGCTTTGGGCTTTCGGCCATTAAAAACGTGGGCGATAACCTGGTCACCGAAATCGTCAACGACCGCAAAAAAAACGGAACTTTTGACGGAGTTTCCGATTTTATGACGCGGATCAATTCCAAATTGATCAATCGCAAATCATTGGAAGCGCTTATCAAAGCCGGCGTTTTCGACGGCATGGCCGAACGCAACCAGCTTTTGGCCAACATTGAGCGATTGCTGGAATATGGCCGCGAAATCGAAAAAAATCGCGCCAACGGCCAGCGCGATCTTTTTGGCGCCCTGATGGGCGGCGGCAACGGCAATAGCGCCAAAGCAACGCAAATTTCCCTGGCGCCGGCCCGGGCGGCTCACCAAGCCGAAAAATTGATGTGGGAAAAAGAACTGCTGGGATTGTTCGTTACCCCCCACCCCTTGGAACAATACAAAGCTGCGATGGAAAAAAAATGCCTGCGCATCACCCGCATCAAGGAAAATCCGGCGCCGCGGCTGGTGAAAACCGGCGGTATGATCTCCACTCTCAAAAAGATCGTCACCAAAACCGGCAAACCAATGTTGTTCATGAATTTGGAAGACCTGAGCGATAAAATCGAAGTGGTGGTGTTTGCCCGCACCTTGGAACAAAACCCGGCGGTGTTTGCCGAAAGCAAGGTGGTCTATGTCTACGGCCGCGTGGACAACCGCGACGGCGAAACCAAGATTGTCGCCGACACCGTGGAAGAAGTGATGTTGATTTGAAAAAATAATCATAATATAATTAAACTGATGAATTGATCTTATCGCCAAGTCGACCGATACGATCAAAAAAAATCACCGAATCATAATATTAATTATAAAAAAATGATGCATTTAAAAATAAAATTCGCGGCAGTCGGCGCGATCGCGCTGGCGATCGGAATCGTCTTCGCCGGCGGCGCCGCCGCGTTAACGCTTCCAACGGGCACCGCGACAAATTTGGTCCAAGTCGGCGGAACCAATCCATCGCCATCGTTTGTTTCCGTTATTTCCAAATGGAACAACGATCAAAGAACGCAATTCGAAACGGTGCTGACAGGACTGATGCAAAAGCTCCAATCGATAATAAGCGAAATGCAATCATCGGGTTTCGCGGTGCCGAATTTCGCCGGCATCAACTCTTCCTATGTTCCGATTGGAACAACTAACCTCACGACCGGCGTAAAAACCACATCAAGCGCGATATCGTTAACCAACAATTCAGAATCGACAACAAATTCTCTCTGCGCCATCGATGGTGAAACATGGTCAAGCGCCAAACCCTGTTGCGCGGGAACGGTGAAAACCTACGTCGACACCACGCGCGTGCCCGCAAATTGCAATCCGGAACAAGGAGTTGCTTGTACCAGCGTCACCGATAATTATATTTGCAAAGGATCCGGCGCCGCCGCGGCTTGCGTGGCGGAAAACGGAACGATCACGGATAATAACGGAACTTGTTGCGCCGGTTTAACCAAAACCTACGTGAGCCAAACGCGCGTGCCGGCCGGATGCGGCCCGACCACCGATAACGGCAACG
>JAXDBQ010000039.1:0-129330 GCA_034678605.1 Patescibacteria group bacterium
AGGCCCGGAAAACAGCAGTTTGGAGGGGCAAGCGAAGCTTAGTCGGGGGCATAACCCGCCCCCTCGCCCTGTCCAAAGTCAACAATTTTTGCTAAAGTAAGTTCGAGCTGAATCATAAAGATTCACACGGCAAAAACTCCTCTTTTGAGGAGTTTTTGCAATTTTTCCGCCAAAGGACGGATCCGCCTCGGGCGGACAATTTTCAAAAAAATATAAATGCAAATGATTTGCCAATTTTGGTGATTTTGGATAGGATGGGGGATATAAGAGCAACAAAATGATCGACGCAAAAACCAGAAAAATTATCGTCAAAATTTTGAAAAAAAACGGGGTTAAGCGCGCCGCGGTTTTCGGGTCGTTCGCGCGGGGCGAAGAGAAAAAAAGAAGCGATATTGATATCTTGGTGGAGCCGCCCAAGGAAATGAGTTTTTTCGGTTTTGTTCGGCTTGAGCGGGAATTGAAAGAAGCGGTACAAAGGAAAATTGATCTTGTTACATACAATTCTTTAAACCCGCTTTTGGAAGATATTATATTGAGCGAACAAAAACCGATATTATATGGGTAAAAAGCCGGAAATATTTTTGGAGCATATCTTGGCCGCGATCGGGGCGATTGAAAAATTTACGAAAAATTCAGATGAAAAGAAATTTATGGCAAGCCATATTGAGCAAAGCGCGGTAATCAGGCAGTTTGAAATAATCGGCGAAGCGGCGAAAAATATTCCCGCGGGGTTTCGCAAATCGCATTCCGATATTCCGTGGAAGGATATGTGCGGCATGAGAGATAAATTAATCCATGAATATTTTGGGGTTGATTTGGGGTTTGTTTGGAAAACGACCAAAAAGGATTTGCCGGTTTTGAAAAATCAAATTGAAGAAATTTTGGAATCGCTTAATGATAACCAGAAAAAATTATTATGAATCCGAAAATTTACGTGAAAGGGGCGGGGATGACGCGGTTCGATTACGCGCAAAAGCCGTGGTGGGGTTATGGTTTTGAAGCAACCATGGACGCGTTAAAAGACGCCAAAATGAACATTGGCCAAATCGACGCGATCGTGTTTTCGGGAATGTCGAGCGCCGCGGGCGGGGAGCACCAAACGCACAAGGTTTCGCTGCTGTCGGGCTTGTTCAAGACCAACATTCCCATCATCGAAACGCCGTCGGTTTGCGGCGGCGGCGGAGTGGCGTTTTGGACCGCGTTGAAGCTGTTGCGCGACGAGCAGTTCAAAAATGTTTTGGTGATGGCCGCGGAAAAATTGGTGGACAACCGCGCCGAAGCGACCACGGATTATATTTTGTCGGCGGCCGAGCGGGTGATCGAACAGCCCGAAGGGCTTTTGTTTCCGGCGCAAAACGCGCTGGTGTTCCAGCAGTACCAAAAAAAATACGGCGGCACGCACGAGGATCTGGAATTGATCGCGTTCAAGAACCATCAAAACGCGGTTGCCAACCCCAAGGCCTATTATTATCAGCGGTCGGTGCCGATGGAAAAAATAAAAGATTCGCCGATCGTGGCCGAGCCGCTGCGGCTTATGGATTGCTCGCTGTCGGTGAACGGCGGGGCCGCCGCCATCATTTCAAAAGAACAGACCGATATCGAAGTTATCGGTTCGGGATTTGCCACGGATTATATTTTGACTTTCGAAAGGGAAGACCTCACTCATTTCAAGGCCACGCAACTGGCGGCCAAAAAAGCATTTGAAATGGCGCAGTTAACACCCGACGATATCAATGTGGCCGAAGTGCATGACGCGTTCACATCGGTGGAGTTGTTGTCGTATGAAGATCTGGGATTCGCGCAACCGGGCAAGGGCGGGGAGTTGATCCGTTCCGGAAAAATAAATATGGGCGGCGCAATGCCGGTGAATCCTTCGGGCGGGCTCAAAGCCAAGGGCCATCCGATTTCGGCCACCGGCTTGGCGCAAATTTACGAGATCGCCAACCAGTTGCGCGGCAAATGCGGCGCGCGCCAGGTGCCGGATGCAAAAATCGGCCTAACGCACAACATCGGCGGCGCCGGCGGCAGCGTAACCGTCCATATATTCAAGAAAAATTAATTTTTTGGTTTGCGGATCAAAAATTACACAGGTTCCACCTGTGTAATTTTGTTTTGGGCGCGATATAAAAAGAGAAAAAACCAACACTAGTTCCAAAAAAATTTTAAAATTTGGTTAAAGTTGTTGGTTCAATAGGCGGTCGCGAGACACACACTAGAATGCCGGGCGCACAGAACCGCTACTCACGCCGGTCGGAAAGACTTGGGTCTCAATCTGTTCCAGCGTGGAAGCGATCCGGGTGGCAGCGTCGGCGAATATTGATCTTTGGCGCCTCATGGTCATGCCGCTCTGGGATCTCAGATTTCTGGTAACGAATCCAGTCATGGCTGCGGTTCGGGCTGGTGCGAGCAGAGCAGAGAAGCGATGAGAGATTTCAGCAGATCTTACTATTAAATAGTCCTCCATGTAGTCGGCCAAAGCCAGCAGATTGCAGAATAGTCCATCAAATGATACAGATCTTATTCTAGATCCAAAGCCAATTCTCCCCCCGTTATTCAAGCGTGCGTCGGGTGGAGCGGCTAATCCGATTGGCAGCGCGATAGCAACAATAGCATCTTTGTTGATCTTGAGGACCAGTAGGAGTGCTATCAAAGAAGATGCCAATATCAGAAGGTTTATCATCGTAACCTCCTTTGGCGCAGTTTCGTTGACAGGCAATGCTGCGTTCCTTACCGAGTGCCTTTGCAAGGCGGTAAGTAATGGCGCGAAAGACTCTTATCAAAAAGATCCTTGGCGCCACAACTTACCGATGTTGATTTTTTAAAGGGCGTTTAAAACTATTTACCAAATTTATCTTTGGGCGTCAACGGCAGATTGCGTTTCGTATTTATTCTCCCTTTGGAAAAGGGAGCACTTTTGAGCAAAGCAAAAGGAGGGATTTGAAATTTAAATTGAAAAATCCTCCGTCCCGCCGCGGCGGGACACCTCCTTTTCCAAAGGAGGAATAAATGCAAAAGGCATTATTTTGGTAATGATTTTTCAACGGTGAAGAATTTTTTGAGGGCTAATCTAAAGATGGTTTTGTTTTTGAGGTTGGCGTCGATGAGGCAGATGCCTTTGTTGGGGAAGCCGTATACGACCAAGGTTTTGGGTTTGGCCAGGATCACCGCCGGGATCACCAGCAGGTCCTCTTCGCCGTCAACGCACAGGTTAGCCCTGTCTTTGATGGTTTGTCGCACGGCTTCCCAGCTTTGCTTTTGGATGGTGCCGGCCGGATTTTTGACGTTGATCGAGCAGGCGTGCTTTTGGTCAAAGTCGCGGCGCTGGACTTTTTTGTCGAATATTTTAATATCGGATTGCAGATGGTGCGAGCAATAATCGCCCACGGTGACCACGGTTTTGTATTTCTTCTTAGCAATTATTTTTTGGTAGCGGGCGATGATATCGACTTCATCGCCGAACAGCGCCTTGCCCCAGATCTTTTGCATGCGCGGCCGGTTTTTTTCTGGCAAAATATAGGTTTTTGGCATATACTAAACAATAAATTCGAAGCACGAATAGAACGGCTTGGCCGTTTCTGAAAATTTTAATTAATTTTCAGAACGAAATTCGAAACAATATCGAATTTTCAAAATTCAAATGTTTGAAACGGAATTTCGTTTTTGAGTTTTGAAAATTTGAAAATTCGGATTTGTTTCGATATTCGAAATTCGATATTAGCAAATAAAAATTATTCTGATAAAATCATTTTATCACAAAATTATGTTTTATATTTGTTCAAAATGCAAGCGGCGGTGGCAGTATCCGCTGGCCGAATGCCCGCATTGCTTGGTGGCGTTGGAAAAAATGGAAAGCAAAACCGCCAAAGTAGCCGGCGCGGTGAAAGTGGCGATCCCGACCTTGTTCCACCCAAATGTGCCGTATCATGTTTTGCTGCTGGAAGACGAAAATGGCAATTTGTGGGGGCACAAGTCGGAAAGGGAATACAAGGCCGGGGATATCATCGATTTCGAACCGAATCCCGAGGCCGTGGCGATCTGGCGGGTTAAATTTGATGTTGCCGAGGCGATAAACAAGACCTTGGAACTTATCGGCAGCATCAAGATCGGCCAAAACCCAAAGATCGCGGTGTTGCCGACCTTGGTAAAACCCAGCCATGCCTATTTTCGCGACAATACCTCGCCGGAGTTTTTGGCTGCGGTTTTGGAAGTTTTGCTGGCCAAGGGCGCAAAAAAGGAGAATATTATCGTTGCCGGCCAAAGTTTTGACGATATGCCCGCGGCCGCGATCGCGCAAAAATCCGGACTGTTGGACGCGTGCCAAAAATTCGGCATTCTTCCGCGCGATTTGAGCGCCGGCGAATTTGAAAAAACAAACAAATTCGAGATCGCCAAAGACATTCTCGGCGCGGATCTGATCGTGAATTTGGCCATGGAAAAGATCGGCCAGGCGGGCGCGGCGGCAAATTTGTTGAGAATTTTGAAAAAAGAAAATTATTTGGGGCAAAAATATCTTTCGTCGGAAGCCCAGATCATCGCGGAGCTGGCGCCGATATTAAAAGAAAAATTGGTCGTTATCGGCGAAGCCGAAAACGTCCAGCGTTCGAACAAATTAACTTGTTTTGCCGGATTGGTTTTGGCGTCAAAGTCGCCGGTTGATGTTGACCGAGTGTTTAACGAAATCGCGCAGTCGTTTAAAATGCCGGAAACCATTAAGAACGCCCAGTTGCCTCGCGTTGCCGGCCGGAGCATTAGGGAAGTGCAGTATCAAGCCGAAATCTTTTAAAAAATATCGAATATCGAATATCGAAATTCGAAACAATATCGAATTTTCAAAATTCAAATGCTTGAAACGGAATTCCGTTTTAAATATTTGAAAATTATAATTTAGAATTTGTTTTGATATTCGAAATTCGGATTTCGAATTTGATAATTATGGGTAAACAATTTGAAAACAAGGTAGTGCTGGTGACCGGGTCATCGCAGGGGATCGGCAAGGCGATTGCGGTTAAGTTCGCGGGGTTGGGCGCCAAAATCGCGCTCAACGATATTTCGTTCCAAGAAGAGACTCTCAAAAAGACAAAAGAAGAAATTGCCGCGCTGGGCGCGGAGGCGGAATATTTCATCGCCGATGTTTCAAAATACGAAGACGTGGAAAAAATGATGGCCGCGGTTGAACAAAAATTCGGCCGTTTGGATATTTTAGTTAACAGCGCCGGAATTACCAAAGACAGAACTTTGGCCAAAATGACCGTGGAAGAATGGCAAAAAGTGATTGACGTGAATTTAACCAGCGTTTTTAATTGTTCGAAATTGGCGTTGCCGATGATAATCGCCAATCAGGGGAATATCGTGAGTATTTCGTCGTTTTCGGCGTTGCGCGGTAATTTCGGCCAAACGAATTATGACGCGGCCAAGGCCGGCATAATCGGTTTCACTAAAACCTTGTCAAAAGAAGTGGGCAAATTTGGCGTGCGCGTCAACGCGGTGGCGCCCGGATTTATCGAATCAAAAATGACCGACGCGATGCCCGAAGAAGTGAAAACGATGGTTAAAAAATTAATTTCGCTGGGTCGCACCGGCAAGCCCGAAGAAGTGGCGGCCGTGATTGCGTTTTTGGCTTCCGATGAGGCAAGTTATATCACGGGCAATGTGGTGAATATCGATGGCGGCTTGTGGCTGTAGAAATGTAGAGTGTAAAGCGAAAAGTGTAAAGCGAAAATGAAAAAAGCGATCGACAAAGTTTTGCGAAAATTAAGCGGCCGATGTCCGCAAACGCCTTTCGCGGCGGAGTTTTGGGATGGCGGCGTGAAACATTACGGCCAAGGTTTTGGGAAATTCAAGATCGTTTTTCGGTCGGAAGCCGCGGTCAAAAAAATTTTGCGCGGTGGGTCGCTGGTTTTCGGCGAAGAATTCGCCGTGGGGAATATCGAGGTGAGCGGCGATTTGCAGGCGATGCTGGGAATGTATGACCAATGGCAAAATGTCGGCGGCAGGATCGGGTTCAGGGCAACGGTGCGAATATTGTGGAACCAAATGATTTCCCGGCACACGATCGCCGGCGCTAAAAGCAACGTCCGGCGGCATTATGATATCGGCGACCGGTTTTATTCGATTTGGCTTGATCCGGCAATGACTTATTCGTGCGCGTATTTTAAAAACGAAGGCGATCCGCTGGAAACCGCGCAAAACAACAAATACGAGCATATCTGCCGCAAATTGAGGTTGAAAGAAGGGGAATCGCTGGTTGATATCGGCTGTGGCTGGGGCGGGATGATGTTTTTTGCCGCCAAAAAATACGGCGCCAAATGCGTTGGCTACACTTTGTCGAAAAACCAATACGAACATATCCAAAGAAAGATAAAATCCGAAGGATTGGAATCCTTGGTCGAAGTGCGCTTGGAGGATTACTGCAAGGCGCAGGGATTGTTCGATAAATTCGTTTCCATCGGGATGTTCGAGCATGTCGGCAAAAGATATCAAAAAAAATTTTTCGATGTGGCAAAAAAGATCTTAAAACCGCGAGGAATTGGCCTTTTGCATACGATCGGCAATGATCTGGACAAACCCACGGATCCATGGATCGAAAGATATATTTTTCCGGGTGGTTATATTCCGCCGCTTGGCATGACCGTCGAAAGTATGGCCAAAGCCGGAATGGTTTATTACGATATCGAGGATTTGCGCGTGCATTATGCCAAAACATTGGACGCGTGGATCGCTAATTTCGAAAATAATTTGGACAGAATAAAAGACGTGCTGGCCGCGGATTTGAAAGACCGGAAAAAAGCCGAAAATTTCATCCGCATGTGGCGGCTTTATTTGAACGGCAGCGCGGTATCGTTCAAAAACGGCGGCAACCGGCTTTACCAGATACTTTTCACCAACGGTGTTAACAACAATTTGCCGCTCACGCGGGATTATATGTATTCGGTTTAAAAATGGTATAATCAATTTGCCGGCGGTTGCGTTGCCGTTTTTTTCGTGGTAAAAACGAATTTGATTGAGCCAAAAGTTAAAGTGAAAAGTTTTTAAAATTCATGCTTTACAATAAAGAACAAATAAAACAATTGATTCCTTACGATGACCCGTTTTTGTGGGTGGACGAGATTGAAAGCATCGCCGGCGATGTGATCGTGGGGCATAAGCAAACGCTGTCATTGGACCCTTATTTCAAGGGGCATTTCGTGGACTTTCCGATTATGCCCGGAGTGTTAGTGGTGGAAGGCATCGCCCAAACCGGCACTTTGCTTTTGCGCACCAAGCTTGGCAATGATCACAAAAACAAGCATCTTTTGGCTTATCAAGTGCGCGGGGCGCAATTTTTGTCTCCGATATTGCCGGGAGATCGAATAAAATATCGGGTGCAGTTGCTTGGATTCTATGAAAACAAGATTGCCAATTTCGTGGGCGAGGCGTCGGTTGACGACGTTTTGAAATGCGAGGTTCGGTTTTCGGTGGCGATCATGGACAAAGAAGAGATGAAAAAAAATTTCACCCGCAACGCGGCCCAAAGCGCGGCGGCCTCGGCCGATTCCATCCAAAAAGCGGAAACAAAATTATATTCTCTGCCGCCGTTGAATATCGGGCGTTGGACGGCTAAATATCCCATTATCCAAGGGGGGATGGCGGTGCGCGTTTCTTTGCATAATTTGGCGGGCAACGTTGCCAAAGAAGGCGGCGTGGGCATTGTGGCCGTGTCGGGAATGAAAGATCCGCAAGAAGCCAAAGATGAGATCGCCAAAGCGCGCGCGATCGCCGGCAAAGACGGCGTAATCGGCATCAATATCATGGGCGTGGTGGGGCGCTTCCAGCAATTGGTACGGGCGGCGGTTGAATCAAAAGTGGATCTGATCATCCAGGGAGCGGGGTTTCGAACTGATATTTTTGAGATTGCCCGCGAAGGTAATGTGCCGGTGGTTTCGTTGGCATCATCGGCAAAGGTGGCTAAAAAGGCCGAAGCCGCGGGCGCGGCGGCGGTGATCGCCATCGGGGCCGACGCGGCCGGTCATCTTGGTTTTCCGCATGGCATTCCGTTTCGCAAGACGATCGATATTCTTAAAGAGATCGCGGCGTCGGGCATTAAAATCCCGATTTTGGCCGCGGGCGGAATTTTCACCGGCGCCGACATTGTGGAAATGATGCGCGCCGGCGCGGCGGGGGTGCAATTGGGCACCCGTTTTGTTTCCACTGAGGAATGCGATGCCGACGCGCGTTTCAAGCAAGCGCATATCAATGCCACAAAAGAGGACAGCATTATTATCCATTCGCCGGTGGGGTTGCCGGGGCGGGCGATTCGCACGCCGTTTTCAGACAAAGTGGCGGCCGGCACCGCGCCCAAGCCGAACCCCGCCGAGTGCCAGGGTTGCATCGGGCCGGTGTGCGATAAGAGTTATTGCATCCTTAAGGCCTTGGAAAACGCGCGCAAGGGAGATATCGAAAACGGGATCGTTTTTGCCGGCACCAATGTTTGGCGAGTGAACAAAATTTACAAAGTAAAAGACCTGATTAAGGAGCTGGTTGATGAAGCCAACGCCATCTTAAAAGAAAACCCGCTAATCATTTAAGTCAAAAATCAAAAGTCAAAAGCCAAAATTTAAAGTTAAAAGTTAAAAAATTATTAATTGTAGTTTTGACTTTTGAGATTTAACTTTTGACTTTAATTTGAAATATGTTCGAGAATAACAAACTCACAAAACTTTTGGGAATTAAATACCCGATCATCCAAGGGGGGATGGCCGGCGTTTCGGAATCAATATTGACGGCGGCAGTTTCCAATGCCGGCGGCATGGGCGTGATTGGTTCGGGGTTCGCGTCGCCTGAATGGTTGGCCGAGGAAATTAAAAAAACAAAAAAGTTGACCGATAAGCCGTTTGGCGTGAATCTTTTGATGCAAAATCCCAAGGCGGCGGATTTGGTGGAAATTATCATTAAAGAAAAAGTGGCGGCGGTGTGGACCGGCGGGGGCAATCCGGTGCCGGTGATGCCTTATCTCAAACGCGCCGGCATCAAAGTGATTCCGGTGGTGCCTTATGTTCGCTTGGCGGCCAAAATGGAGCAATCCGGCGCCGACGCGGTGGTGGTGGAGGGGCTGGAATCCGGCGGCCATATTGGCGAAAGCACCACGATGTGTTTGGTGCCGCAAGCGGCTCATGCCGTGAAAACTATTCCGGTGATCGCGGCGGGCGGGATATATGACGGCAAAACATTCGCGGCGGCGCTGGTTTTGGGCGCGGCGGGCGCGCAGATCGGTACGCGGTTTTTGGCGGCGGTTGAATGCCAAATACACGAAAGCTATAAAGAAGCGGTGGTTAATGCCAATGACGAGAATATCGCGGTGGTGGCGCGTTTCACCGGCCATCCGGTGCGGATGATCAAAAATAAATTCGTGGACGCGGTGCGCAAGATCGAAGCCAAAAATCCGTTTCCGGAGGAGATTAAATCCGAGCGGTTTGCCGGCAACAAAGGCGGCGCCAACGCGGACTTGTCGGCGCTGCTGTGCGGCACGTGCGCCGGTGGCATCCGCCAGATCAAAACCTGCCAAGAGATCATTGACGAGATCATTGGCGACGCGCAAAAAATATTGGAAGGCGGCGCGTCGCTGCTTGGATAAAAAATATGAACAGGGCAGTATCGTTTATTTCTTGGATATTGTTGGATTGGTTTTTTCGATTGTTTGTCGTAAAAGAGATCCGCGGCAAGGAAAATTTTTCCAAAAAAAAGAATTACATTCTGGCGGCCAACCACGTGAGCCATTTGGACTGGCTGATCGGCTGCTATTTGTGCGTGCCGCGCAAATACACGTTCATCGGCCAAGTGGACAAAATCAAAGGGATCAAAGGAATGTTGCGCGATCTGATGTATTGGACCGGCGAGACGATTCGGGTGGACCGGCGCGACCCGGCTTCAAAAGAAAAAGCCGCGGCTAAAGCGATTGATTTTTTGAAAAAAGGGTATAATCTGTTTTTATTTCCCGAAGGCACGCGCTCGCGCGACGGTAAATTGCAAATGTTTCGCCGGGGAGTGGGCAAATTATATTTGGAAACCGGCGTGCCGGTTTTGCCGGTGGTTTTTTGGGGCACGCGCCAAATGATGCCGCCGGGCCAAAAAATAAAGCTGGATCGCTCGGCGATCGCGGTTATCGGCAAACCGCTTGAATTTTCTGATTTGCGGGCGCAAGCCAAAGGAATTGATAAAAACTCGGACAAATATTTGCGGCTTTGCGAAACCATCGCCAAAAAGGTTGAGGAGGAAGTGAGCGCCTTGCTGGCCGCAAATTAAAAACTAAAATCTAAAAAGTAAAAACGACAATCTTAAATTAAAAAATAAAAAATCAATTAAACGATTTTAAATTTTAAATTTTCGTTTTTAATTTTTCATTTTTACTTTTTAAATTGAAAGATGAATACCATTGTTTCTACCATTTCGAAATTGATATTGGGGGCGCCGATAAGAATGATGCTGATCAAAGAGATCCGCGGCAAGGAAAACATCCCGGCCGGCGGTTTTATCTTGGCATCCAATCATTTGAGCCATTCGGATTGGTTTATGAGCGGTTATATCTGCGCGCCCAAAAAATTCGCGTTTATCGGCCAAGTGGATCAATACAATACGGGTTTCAACGCGATTTGGCGGCGGTTGATCTATTGGTGGGGCAGCACCATTCCCATTGACCGCAAAAGCGGCGAATCAAAAAAACAAGCCATGGAAAGAGCGGTGAAAATGCTCAAAGACGGGTATCGCGTAATTATTTATCCCGAAGGCGGCCGGGCCTATGACGGCGTGATGCGCCAATTCAAGGCCGGCGTGGCAATATTGCATTTGGAAAGCGGAGCGCCGATTTTGCCGGTGGCGTTTAGCGGAACGCGGGAGATCATGCCGCCTCATGGAAAAATCAAATTAAAAAAAACCGTGCGGATTAATATCGGCAAACCGTTGGATTTTTCCCGGGAAAGGCAAATTGCCGCCAAACTGGATAAGGATTCCCATGCCTATCACGGGCTTTGCGCCGACGTGGCCAAAAAAGTGGAGGACGAAGTCCGGCTCCTCGCTGATGAAATTTAAATTCGAATATCGAATATCGAAATCCGAAACAATATCGAATATCGAAATTTAAAATTTTCAAAACAAAAAAAGAATTTCGTTTTGAACATTTGAAAATTCGAATTTGTTTCGATATTCGATATTCGTGCTTCGGATTTTGCTTATGATGAAGATCGATAAAATTCTTATTGCCAACCGGGGAGAGATCGCATTGCGGATTATCCGCACTTGCCGCGAGATGGGCATTAAGACCGCGGCGCTTTGCCCGCGGCCGGGGATGGAGCACAATTTTTTGGAAACGGCATTGGCCGACGAGTTTTATTATCTGGATGCCGACGGATCGGCCGGTTATTTGGATAAGGAAAAGATCATCGGGATCGCCAAAAAATGCAAGGCAAGCGCAATCCATCCCGGCTATGGTTTTTTGGCCGAAAACTGGCAGTTTGCGCTGGCTTGTGAAAAGAACCGGATAAAATTCATCGGGCCGCATTTTAAGACCTTGCGCGCTTTGCAGGACAAGGTCGAGGCCAAAAAGATCGCCAAAAAAGTGGGCATTCCCACGGTGCCGGCCAGCGACCAATCAATCAAAAGCAAAAAAGATCTGATCAAGTGGGCCCAGCGGATCAAGCCGCCGTTTATCATCAAAGCCCAGCGCGGCGGCGGCGGCATGGGGATTCGCGTGGTCAATGGCCAGATGAATTATGAAGAAATGATGTCGCTTACGTTGGGAGTCCAGCGCCAGATATCCGGCGCGTTTTCCGACGCGGATTTCTTTTTGGAAAAATATCTGCCCGAAGTCAAGCATATTGAATTTCAAATTTTGGGCGACGGCAAAAACGCGGTGCATTTGGGAGAGCGGGAATGTTCGATCCAACGCCGGTTTCAAAAATTGGTGGAAGAATCGCCGTCGGCCGCCTTGGACGCCGATTTGCGCGCCAAGATGGGCGGCTGGGCGGTGAAAATTGCCGAATATCTGCGTTATGAGGGCGCGGCCACGGTGGAATTTTTGCTGGACATTGACAAAAATTTTTATTTCATGGAAGTTAATCCGCGCATTCAAGTGGAGCATCCGGTGACCGAAGCCGTGACGGGAATTGATATCGTGGAGCAACAAATCAAAATCGCGCGGGGAGAGCGATTGGCGTTTGGGCAGGAAAGCGTTTTTCAAAACGGATGGGCCATCGAGGTGCGCGTGAACGCCGAGGATTCGCGAAAAAACTTCATTCCTTCGCCGGGAATCGTGGCCAAATACATTCCGCCGCAAGGCCAGGGAGTGTTTACGCACAGCTTTTTGCAGGATGGCCAAGTTGTCTATCCTTATTTTGACTCGCTGCTGGCCAAGATCATCGCCTATGGCAAAGATCGCGATTCGGCGATCAAAAAATTGAAGCGCGCTTTGGGCGAAACCTCGATCGACGGCGTGGCCACCACGATTCCGTTTTTCAAGCTTTTATTGGAAAAGGAAGAATTTTTACAAGGTAATTTTTTCACCAATTACATCGAAAAAAGCGGCATTATCCGCGAATTGATGCTGGCGCCCTATTGCAAACCGGCGGTTTGCGAGCATAAGGATTTGGAAGAACAAGCCGTGGCCGATATCGCGCACGCGATTTATCGAGAAATCAAAAACAACTTGCCTGCGGCCAACGGCAACGGGGTTTCCAAGTGGGTGCTGGCCGACCGAATCGCCGAAGAATAAAATCCGAAGCACGAAATCCGAATATCGAAACAAATTCGAATTTTCAAATTTTTAAAAGTTCAAAACGAAATTCATTTTTTGTTTTGAAAATTTTAATTTTTGATATTCGATATTGTTTCGGATTTCGATATTCGATATTCGAATTTATGAAATTCAGCTTTACTAATCGCAACAAGGACTATCAAATCGAGATCGCCGACCAGGGGGAGGGGGTTAAGATTTCGGTTAACGGCAAGAACTTTTTTTACGGCGCGCAAGCCGTCCAGGATGTTCCGGCCGTGGCGCAAGCCGCCATTCCCAAGCGCAATCTTTCCAAAAAGGAGGTACGCGCGGTTTTGGCCGGCACGATCTCGGAAATCAGCGTGGCCGCCGGCGACATCGTGAAAACCGGCCAAAAACTTTTGACCCTCTCGGCCATGAAAATGGAAAACGAAATTTTGGCCGAAGTTGACGGCAAAGTCAAAGAAATAAAAGTTGCCCCCGGCCAAAAAGTCGCCGAAGGCGCCATTTTGATCATCTTGGCATAAAAAATAATTTTGCAATCGTCATGCGAAAATCAAACCCGAAAGAAAAAACAAAGAAATGCTCCGGGGCGGGGAGCGGATTTTCGGCCTCGAAAGTCGCGCAAGAATTATTTGATTTTAAAAAAATAAAATCGGATTTTTCAATTTGTTTGTTCTTTAATAAAAACAATGATTTTCTTGGCCGAAAAAAATTGAATTCGGAAAGTATTATTGAGGAAAAATACTGGGTTGAAAAAATTTTCGGAAAAAAGCCGAAAGGAGCGGTCAATGCGGTTGTGGCGGAGTCCCGAATTTCGGGAAATTTAAAAATCAAAGACGCGGATCGTCAAATCGCCGAAAAAGCCGCGAAGGCGGGCAGAGACGCGGGGGTCGATGTTTCGGACTATGTCGCGGTTTCAAAAACCGGAACTCGAAGTTTGGCCGAAGAATTCCGCGGTAAAACGGCGGGCGGCGCGGGTTATATTGCGGAAGGCAGACAGGCAACATTATTTGATTTATTGTTTGAGTCGAACCGCGATTTTGTAATTGATGGAAGCAGCGACAAGCAATCGCCGGTTGTGGATATTCGCGATTCGAAATTTCGTTTTATAGATTTATTCGCCGGAATCGGCGGCATAAGAATCGGTTTTGAACGAGCCGGCGGGAAATGCGTTTTTACTTCCGAATGGGATAAGTCATGTCAAAAATCATATGAAATGAATTTTGGCGAAAAACCGCACGGAGATATAACTAAAATAAACGCAAAAGATATTCCCGACCACGATATTTTAACCGGAGGATTTCCTTGCCAAGCATTTAGTATAATCGGAAAAAAGAGAGGGTTTGCGGACACGCGCGGAACGCTTTTTTTTGATGTAGAACGAATATTGAAAGAAAAACATCCCAAAGCTTTTTTATTGGAAAATGTAAAGCAATTGAAAACTCATAACAGTGGCGTTACATTTAAAGTGATTTTGGAAAAATTAAAGAATTTGGATTATTTTATTCATTATAAGGTTTTAAATGGTTTGGATTTTGGCGTTCCGCAGAAAAGGGAACGAATTATGATAGTTGGTTTTGAAAAAAATTATCCTTTTGAATTTCCTTTATATGGGAAAAAAGAACAAATGCTTGCCGACATATTGGAACCGGAAGCGAATGTGGAAAAGAAACATTTCTTGAGTGATTATTTCAAAAATAAATTAAAAATTAAATTGGCGGAACAAGGTAAGTCGCCAAATATTCGTCCCGCAATTTGGCATGAAAATAAAGGCGGTAATATCGGAATACATCCTTTTTCTTGCGCGTTGCGGGCCAACGGTTCATATAATTACTTGACGGTAAATGGGGAAAGACGGCTAACTCCAAGGGAAATGTTGCGTTTGCAAGGATTTCCCGATTCGTTTAAAATCGTAGTCCCCGATTCTCAAGCGAGAAAACAAGCGGGCAATAGCGTTGTGGTGCCTCAGATAGAAGCGGTTGCGCATGCCATTATTCAAGCCATGGATAGGATTCCATCGCCGGTCGTTTATGAAATGGATTTACTTGGCAATAAAAAAATTAAAAAAATATATGAGCACTGACAGCAAGCCAAAAGAGGCTTTAGACACGATAATACGGAAATCGCGCGTCCATTTGTATAAACCAATTCAAATTGCCGAAATATTATATCATCATCGCACGGAGAAAAATTTGGATTTAAAAGAATTGAGTTTATACAGAAATACTTCAAAAAAATGGAGAGATGAAGTATCGTCTCTTTTGGTTGGACATAAAAGCACATCAAGCCAAAAATATCAAGATAATGTTTTTGAAGCCAACGCGATGCCACCTGTTTTGTTGGCAAAACTTGGCGAAGAAAATAAAAAAAGAGGCGGTCTTGTGGAAGCGTATGTTTATAAATCGTTGGAAGCAAGGTTGTCTTCGGTGATGGCCGTTGAAAAATATGTCAAAAGATCGACCGCTGGCAGTTTTTCTTTGAAAAAATTGATTTCCATGTTTCAAACGACTCCGGGTCTTCGTCGAAGTATTGATAAAATGTATGAAATTTTGGTTTATGCTCTTTTTGCCACTATAGTGAGATCTTTAAACGCGCAAGTTGTTTTGAGAATCGGCAACAAAGACGAGGAGATTCTAAAGGATTTTGAGAAATTTATTAAGATGGTATTGGGTATTAGTGCGAAAGAAACGGAACTGATATACCCGGCGGCTTTATATCGAGTTGGAGCAACGAACGCGGCGGATAGGGGTTTGGATATGTGGGCAAATTTTGGGCCGGTTGTGCAAGTTAAGCATTTGACGTTGACGACCGAGCTTTGCGAGGATATTGTCGATGGAATAACCGCGGATCGCATCGTCATCGTTTGCCTCGATGCGGAACGCGTCGTTATAGAGTCATTGTTAAAACAAGTGGGTTTGGTTAATAGAATACAAGGGATTGTCACTATCAATGATTTGGACGAATGGTATAAATTGTGCTTAAGCGAAAAATATCGCGATAACCTTGGTTTTAAATTGCTTAAAGACGTAGTTAGCGAATTTGAAGTTGAATTTCCGTCAAGTAACGAAATAAAACCATTTATGAAAAAAAGGGGATATGATAAAATTATTTTGCCTTCCGGCTGGCAAATTAAGGATTGATAATATTGAGATTTATGGACACCGTTTCGCAAAAGAAACGCAGCGAGATAATGAAAGCGGTGAAAAGCAGGGACAGCAAGATTGAAATTGATTTTAGGAAAAAAATATGGAACGCGGGATTTTATTATCGGAAAAACAGTCCAAAATATCGCGGAAAACCCGATTTGGTTTTTAAAAGATTTAAATTGGTTATTTTTGTGGATTCTTGTTTTTGGCATGGTTGTGAAAAACATGGTTCGATTCCGGAAACGCATAATGATTTTTGGCGGGAGAAGCTGGGGCGGAATAGGCGGAGGGACAAAGAAGTCAACAAACATTATAAAAAAATCGGTTGGCGGATTTTGCGATTTTGGGAACACGATTTAAAAAATAATTCGGATAAATGTTTAAAAGTCGCAATCAGCGCGATTGAACTTTCAAGGGCGAACAAAAAATAAAAATTTGATTGGGAAAAGTGCGAGCGGGGCGATTGGGGAGAATGGCGGGGGTTGGAATTTTGAGCGCTGGCAAAATTAAGTTTAAGTATATATTGAGTATATATAAAGTATATACTCGGGTTGATGAAGTAAAAATAAGATGGTTGGGGAAAGGAAAGCGAAAAATAAGTCAAAAGACGGGGGGTTGGCGGTTTTCGAGGGGAAGCGGATCCGCCGGGTTTGGGACGCGGCCAAGGAAGCTTGGTATTTTTCGGTTGTTGATGTGGTGGAAGCGTTGACTGGCAGTACGCTTCCAAAACGCTATTGGTCTGATTTAAAAATTAAATTAAAAAACGAGGGGAGCCAGGTGTACGAAAAAATCGTACAACTGAAAATGGAGGCCGCTGATGGTAAATTTTACTTGACCGATTGCGCGGATACCGAAACGATTTTTCGTGTAATTCAATCGATTCCGTCTTCCAAGGCCGAGCCATTCAAGCTTTGGCTGGCGCGAGTGGGGTATGAGCGGGTGGAAGAGGCCGAAGACCCGGAAAAGGCCATTCAAAGGGCGATGCTGATGTATTTCAAGAAGGGATATTCCAAAAGCTGGGTTGATTTGCGTTTGAAAAGCATCGAGATCAGGAAGGACTTGACCAACGAATGGCAAGAGCGGGGCGTGTTGAGCAGCAAGGAATTTGCCGTTCTCACCGATGACATCACTTTTGCCTGGGCGGGAATGAAAACCGGCGAATACAAGCAATTCAAAAATTTGAAAAAAGAAAATTTGCGCGACAATATGAGCAATTTGGAGTTGGTGCTCAATATGCTGGCCGAGACCTCGACGACTGAAATTTCAAAATCAAAGAAACCAAAGGGGTTTGTTGCGAATCAGCATGTAGCGCGGATGGGTGGAGGCGTTGCCGGACGGGCGCGCAAAGATATTGAGAAAAAGACGGGTAGAAGTGCGATCAGCGATAAAAATGCCCGCGGGTTGGGAATGCTTGGCCATAATGATTTAAAATCGGAGCGTTTGAAATAATTTGTGGTAAAATGGAAGGGTATGGCGGAAGATAAAAAATACAATATAATTGAGTTTGAGGAACTGGAATCGACCAATGCCAGGGCAAAAGAATTGGCCGGTCAAGGCGCGGCGGCATGGACGGTGGTGACGGCCATTCGGCAGACCGGCGGTTATGGCCGCAAGGGCAATATTTGGGTCTCGCCCGCGGGCGGGTTGTATTTTTCGGCGGTTTTGCCCAAGAGCAATGTGGCGGATTTGCAGATTTTGACGATCTTGGCGGCGTTTTGCGCGGCCAAAACAATAAAGGAAAATTGCGGCATTGAGCCGTTCGTAAAACTGCCCAACGATGTTTATATCAACGGCAAAAAAGTTTGTGGGGCGCTCACGGAGAATGTTATTTTGGGCGATGAAATTCTGTCGGTGATCGGCATCGGCGTGAACACCAATGTCGAAACATTCGCCGGAGAATCGGCGGGCGCCACTTCGTTGAAGATCGAATCGGGGCAAACCATTGACAATCGCGCGCTTTTGGAGCAGATTATAGAGCAACTGAAGAATGTGTTCAAAGAAATCAGTAATTAAAAAAGTTAAAAGCGTAAAGCGAAAAGCGTAAAGCAAGAATGCGGCTTTGTATTTTTACTTTGCGTTTTGCACTTTTAGTTTTGCGCTTAATATTATGAATTTTCAAAAAGAAATCGAGCAATTAAACGATAATCTGGCGGCCTTGGAAAGTTCCGAAGCCGCGGAAAAACAGCATCAAAAAGGAAAAATGACCGCGCGCGAGCGGGTTTTGGCGTTGTTGGACGCCGAATCGTTCGTGGAGCTGGACGCGCTGGCCGAAACCCGGTTTTCGCAACTGGGATTGGACAAAAAGAAAGCCGCCGGCGACGCGGTGATCGCGGGGTTCGGCAAGATCAACAATCGGCCGGTTTGCGTTTATTCGCAGGATTTCACCAAGGTGGGGGGCGGCTCGCTGGGCGAGATGCATGGAAAAAAGATCGTCAAGATCATCGAGCAGGCGCGCAAAACCGGCTGTCCGGTGATCGGCATCATCGATTCGGGCGGGGCGCGCATCCAGGAGGGGGTGGCCAGTTTGGACGGATACGCGGGAATTTTTAACGCCATGGTCAAGGCCTCGGGCGTGGTGCCGCAAATTTCGGTGATCGCGGGGCCGTCGGCCGGCGGGGCGTGCTACGCGCCGGGGTTGTCGGATTTTGTTTTTATGATGGATAATATCTCGCAAATGTTTATCACCGGGCCGGAAGTGATCAAAAAAGTGATCGGCGAAGAAGTGAGTTTTGACGCGCTGGGCGGCGCGACGGCGCATTGCGCCAAATCCGGTTGCGCCCAGTTTCGTTTTACCAACGAAAAGGATTGTTTTGCCGGCGTGAAAAAACTTTTGGGTTATTTGCCGCAAAACAATTTGGACGACGCGCCGCGGTCAAAAAGTTTGTTGGCTGAATTGTTCGAGAAAGAGGATAGCGCCAAGCTTTCCGACATTGTACCCGAAGAGGAAACCAAGGGTTATGATATGAAAATCGCGATCGACGAAATCGCCGATAACAATTCGTTTTTTGAGATCCAGCCGGAATTCGCGGCTAACGCGATCACCGGGTTGGCGCGGTTGGGCGGCAATGTCGTGGGCATGGTGGCCAACCAGCCCAAGGCGATGGCCGGCGTTTTGGACATTGATTCGTCGGACAAAATATCTCGGTTTGTGCGGTTTTGCGACTCGTTCAACATTCCGCTGGTAAATTTGGTGGACACTTCCGGCTATTTACCGGGAACCAATCAAGAGCATGGCGGTATCATCCGCCACGGGGCCAAGGTTTTGTATGCCTATGCCGAGGCCACCGTGCCCAAGATCAGCGTGATCTTGCGCAAGGCGTTCGGCGGCGCCTATATCGCGCTGGCCAGCCGCGCTTTGGGTTATGACCGGGTTTTGGCCTGGCCGGGAGCGCAAATCGCGGTGATGGGGCCGGCGCAGGCGGCTAAGATCATTTACCATCGGGAGATCGCCGCGGCCAAAGATTCGCAGAAGGTTGAAGCCGAATTTGCCGAAAAGATTCGCGAATTCAATGATCCGTTTTCCGCGGCTAAATTGGGGCAGGTGGACATGGTGATCAATCCCAAAGATACCCGGACGATTTTGATCAAACTTTTGGAATCGTTGTTGACCAAGCGCGAGGAAAAGGTGCAGCGGAAGCACGGAAACACCCCATTATAAAAAATCCAAAGCGCTAAATCCTAAATCCTAAATAAATCCAAAATCCAAAATTAAAAAATGGAAAAGCAAAACGAAATCAATTTTCCAGTTAAAACAAAAATTGCGACTATTATAAATTTGGTTGTTAGCCCATTTGTTTTTATATCTTTGTTGCAATATGTTAATTTTGCTTTGGATGTGCTTAATGGCAAAGGATTTTTTTTGTTCGAATGGGAAAGAGAGTTTGCAATTTTTATGTCTTTCGGCGTTTTTTCTTTTTTGATTGCGTTACCGATTTTTTTGTTTTTAAATTTGATTTGTATTTATAAAAAAAGCGGTTTATGGGAAAGCGGGATTTTGCTATCATTTACTTTATTTGGCGGTTTATTTTTTGTGGGCAATTTTACATTTTTGATTTTGTTGTTGTCTGCAGTTATCTTTTTTGGGTTTTTGCTATTTGCAGCTGATCGGAAGAATTATTTCGCGGTGGTGGAGAGGTCAAAAAATAAGGTGGGGAAGGGTTAATCTTGCAAAAGGCGCGGGTACTTGACATTTTGTTTATTCGTAATACACTACTAATAAATGGTATTTAATTAGTAATATACTGCTAATCGTATGTTTGAGCAATTGCTGGAGGAGCAAAATCGGCAGTGGCGCGGCGGCTTTTTGGAGGCCGGTTTTGAGCGTGAAGTTACCAGGGAATTATTGGAGTATGTCCCAATGAAGCATATCATCGCTTTGCTGGGCGTGCGGCGGTGCGGCAAGTCTACGGTTTTGAAGCAAATTATCAATCGTTTGATCAGTCAAAAAGTTCCCGCGGAAAATATTTTATTTTTGAATCTGGAAGCGCCGGTATTGGAAAGATATAAAAACGATCCGGTTAATTTACAAAAATTATTTGACGAATACGCGGCGCTGGCAAATCCCAAAAAGGGGCGAGTGTTTGTTTTTTTGGATGAAGTCCAGTTTTTTCCCAAGTGGCAAGTGTTCGTGAAAAATCTTTATGAAAAAGGCGGCGTGAAATTTTTTATTACCGGATCAAATTCGCAGTTGCTTTCGGCGGAGATGGCGACATTGCTTTCCGGCCGCCAGATCATCAAAAAAATCCAGCCATTCAGTTTTCGGGAAATGGCCGCAATTAAAAATATTGATATCAAAGATAAACTTGAGGTTGCTCAAAACGCCGCGGTTTTGGCAAAAATTTGCGGCCAATATTTGAAAATGGGCGGATTTCCCGAAGTGGTTTTGGAAGAAAATGACGGCTTGAAGCGCGAATTACTGGCCAATTATTATCGAAGCATCTTGTATCAAGATATCGTGCCGCGTTTTGAGATCAAGAAAACAAAGGAAGTGGAAAGCTTGCTTTTGTATCTCTTTTCCAATATCGGGCAAGGATTCAGCTATAATTCGTTGGGGAAATTTTCCCAAATTCAGGGAAAAACCGCCAAAGAATATGTTGGATTTTTTGAGAAGTCGTTTTTGCTGTCGGAAATTTCAAATTATCAATATTCAATAAAAAAACAGGAAAATTATCCCAAAAAGATTTATGCCGTTGACAGCGGGTTTATGGAAACCGCGGCGTTTTCTTTTAGTGAAAATTTCGGCCGCTTATTGGAAAATGCCGTGTTTATAAAGCTGGCCGCGGGCGGAAAAAAAATATACTATTACAAAAATTCGCTTGAGTGTGATTTTGTTATTAAAGAAAAAACAAAAATAACCGCCGCGATTCAAGTTACTAAGAAAATTGATTCGATAAATGAAAAAAGGGAAATGAGTGGACTTTTGGCGGCGATGGAAAAATTTGATTTGAAGTCCGGATTAATAATTACCGAATCGCAAGAAGATGAAAAATCGGTGGACGGAAAAACTATAAAAATAATTCCTTTATACAAATGGCTTTTGGAAGTTTAATGGTGCGGCCGGTGATGTAAAAAAATAAATGAAGATTGTCAAGGAAAAATTCAAGACGGATCGGAACAACTCGCTCTATTGGGGGAGGGTGTATTTCATTGCCGACAATCGGGGCGCGAAAACCAAATTGCTTTGGGCGATGTCGTTTGAATGGGTGCGGCGGCAGCTGCTGGCCGAGGCGTGGAAAGACGAGGATGTTGACCATTTATTGAACAAAGAAGTGGTGAACCGCGTCAAAGAAACTAAACGCCAGATTTTTAACCGGCCGGTAAAGTTTTTCGTTTGTGGGCTTGATCAAAAAGATCAAGTCGATTTGACGCGATATTTGGAGGAGCGGGATAAGATGGATCGGCATGGTTAATGTGCTTTCGGCAAGTATTTTTGCGGAGCACGGATATTTTTCTGCTGAAAAATTCCTCGTATTCGCGCCGGTCGCGCTCACAGGTCTCCGCAAAAACACTTGCCTCAATCCATTTAACCTATTTTAGTATGAAAAAGATTTTGGCGATTTCCATGAAAACCGGCTGGGGGCATATCCGTGCGGCGCAGGCGCTGGAAGAATACGCGGCGGCGAATTTGCCCGATATCAAGATAAACCATGTCGATTTGCGCGAGATTGAGCCGCGGCTGGGAAAATTTTTTGAAATTTTTTACGATATCACCAATGAGCATCTGCCCGCGGTTTGGGGCGCGGTTTACCAAACTTTCGATATGGAGCCGGTGTCGTTGGCCTTTCGCAAGGCCGGCGGATTCCAGCGGCTTTTTCGCCGCCGCATTTTGGCTTATTTGAAGCGTCAGTCGCCCGACGGCGTGATCTTTACCAATGTGATTCCGGCGCCGATGATCGCGCCGCCTTGCCGCAAGATCTTTCCGAACATCAAAATGGCGGTGGTGGTCACCGATTATCATGGCCATTCCTATTATAATGTGCCGTTGGTGGACAAATATTTCGTGGCGATTCCCGAGGTAAAAAACGATTTGGCGCGCGCAGGCGTGGATGAACAAAAAATCGCGGTGAGCGGAATTCCGGTGGGGCGGCGCTTTTATGAAAATTACGACCAAAAAAAATTAAAAAACAAGATCGGGTTTAAAAACAATTTCAAAACCGTTCTGTTCGTGAGCCGGATGAACAAGGATTTTGTGGCGACGGCGCTTGAGGGATTGCTGGCCGCGGATCCGCCGTTGAATTTGATCATGGTTTGCGGCGGCAATAATGAACTTTATAAAAAGATCAAGGCCGCGATTTTGCCGCGCAAAAATTTCAAACTGCTCAATTGGACCAATCGATTGGATGAATACATGAAAACCGCGGATTTGGTGGTTTCCAAGCCCGGGGGATTGATAATTTCCGAGTGTTTGGCGCTGGGAAAAAAGATTGTGATGGCCGATCCGATTCCGGGTCAGGAAGAACGTAACGCCGAATTCATGGCGCAATACGGTTATGGGAAATTCGCGCCGGATGCCGGCCAGATCGTGGCCATGGCGGTTGATCTGTTGGCAAATCCTCAAAATGAAATTTTGCCGGCGCGCGCCAACGCCAGCGCCCTGATTCTGGATTATTTCAAATGATAATTTTGGACTAAGAAATTCTCGTTTCGGCAAACATTTTTGCGAAGACGCAAATTTTCTGCTGAAAATTTGCTCGGTGCGGCCGCCGGTCGCGGCCGAAATGCTTCGCAAAAACATTCGCCTCAACGAGTTTTCCAATTGAAGAAAGCGATATGGGAAATAAATTAATTTGTTTTGATGTTGACGGCACGCTTTTGGAGAATAAATCATCGTGGATTGATCTGACCGCGGGGTTAGGGTGTTCCGTTGCCGAAGTTTATTCGATATTTAAATCGGTAATAAACGGGAAAATTACATTCGCGCAAGGCGAAAAATCGGTTTTCGATATTTATCGCGCCAGCGGTAAAGCGACAAAAGGAAATATTCAAAAAATTTTTGAAAAAGATATTTTTAAATTGGGGGTGGCCGAGTTAATTGAATATCTTAAAGAAAAAGATTATTTGATTTGGCTGGTTTCCGGCTCAATCGATTTTCACGTTAAATTGGTGGCCGATAAGATTGGCGCGGATGGGTTTTTCGCCCACAGCGGGTTGGAATTCGACGGCGACGACAATTTATCAAAGATCAATTATCCCGGCGATCAAAATCATTGGAAGGTTGATAAATTGCGTGAATTGTCCGAAAAATTTAAAATTCCGGCAAATGAAATTATTTTTGTCGGCGATGATATAAACGACCTTGGCGCTTTCAGGGCCACTGGCAGGGGGATCGCGGTTTGGCCGTATGATGAAAAATTGGGCGCGGCGGCGTGGAAGAGGGTCAAATCATTGTCAGAAATCAAGGATATATTATAATCAACAAAAGGTCGAGTGTCTTTTAAATTGAATAAATCAATAATAAATAAAAAATTTATGAAACTTAATTGGCTCGACATTACGGCGTTGGTGCTGGTGATCGTGGGCGGTTTGAATTGGGGGTTGGTGGGGTTGTTCGGCGGCTTCAATTTGGTGAATCAGCTTTTTGGAACAATGCCGGTGATTGAAAATATCGTCTATGATTTGGTGGGGTTGGCTGCGATCTATTTGGCGATCATCGCGCCCAAAATAAATAGAGTATGAGTTTTTGAGGAATGAGTTGATGAGAAAATGCAAAAACGGCTTTTTAAAGCCGTTTTTTCGCACGAATCAAAAAATTCGTTTAGCAATTTTGGCGCTCCAAGAGCCGGATGCCGAGTTTTTCAATTTTGCCGTCGCGCAAAACCGCCATTGGAATTTCGTCGCCGATTTTGCAATCTTGCAAAATGTCGGTCAAAAGTTTTTCGCGGGAAATTTTTTGGCCGGCAAATTCCAAAATGATGTCATATTCTTTCAAGCCGGCAAGCTCGGCGGCGCTGCCGGGGATCACCGCCGGTTCGCCGAAGGTCTCGCGCACGATCAGCGCGCCGTAATCCACCGGCAGTTTGTTGGCTTGGGAGATTTCGGCGTTGAGGATCACATAGCGGATGCCCATGAACGGCCGTTTGAGTTTGCCGTATTTGAGCACTTCATCGAGCATTTTTTTGGCATAGTTTACGGGAATGGCAAATCCCAGGTTTTGCGCGCCCATCACCATGGCGGTGTTGATACCCACGGCTTGGGACCTCATATTCACCAGCGGGCCGCCCGAATTGCCCGGATTGATGGCCGCGTCGGTTTGGATCAGTCCGCGCAAGCTGGTTTCTTGCATGCTGCTGCCGCCATAGGCGGTGATCTTGCGGCTCAATCCCGAAACAATGCCGGCCGACAGCGTGTCGTCAAATTCGCCCATGGGATTGCCCACCGCTAAAACCGATTCGCCCAATTGGATGATTTCGGAGTTGCCCATTTTCAAATAGGGAAGGCCTTTGGCGTTGATCTTGACGATGGCCACGTCGGTGAGCGGATCCTTGGCCAGCACCTGGCATTCGTATTTGTGTTCCGGGTCGATAATGGCCGTGTAGCTGGCGTCGACATCGTCCACCACATGCGAGCAGGTGAGGATGTAGCCGTCGGGCGAGATTATAAATCCCGAGCCGCCGCCCACTTTGGTTTTTTCTTTGGAATTGTTGATCTTGGGCACCACGGTTTGCTGGTCGCCCAGCGGCACGAAATAGAATCCTTCCACTTTGGAAACATCCTTGGAAACCACGATGGTGATCACCGCCGGGCAAACTTTTTTGGCCACGGCCACGATGGGAGAGAGTTGCTTTGAAGCCATAATAAAAGTGTAAAGCGCAAAGCGCAAAATTTAAAGTAGAATTAAAAGAAATTGAATTTTTACTTTGCGCTACGCTTTACGTTTTACGTTTATTCTATCATCTTATTCCGTTGCCAACAAGCCGCTTTTTTGCTAAACTTTGTTTGCCTTATTGCGTTTGTTGCATTTTTCATTAACTCATTCCTCATAACTCATCAACTATTATCGCCCCCATAGTTCAATGGACAGAACGAGAGACTCCTAAGCTCTAGATCCAGGTCCGATTCCTGGCGGGGGCACCGGCATAGCGATGAGCAATGAGTGATGAGTTGATGAGATAATGCGGAGAATTGCAAAAAAATGAATTTGTAGTAATATTCAATCGTTAAGGGCCTGTAGCACAACTGGCAGCGCGCCTCGATGGCATCGAGGAGGTTCGGGGTTCAAGTCCCCGCAGGTCCACAAGGTAGTAGATTTTCGGATTGCGGGTTTTTCAGGAGAAAAACCTGGCCGAAAATTCACTACTCTGTCCACAAAGTAGAAGAAACTAGAATTGTTAAATTTCTCCGTCTTTTGGCGGTTTTTTTGTTATGCAAAAGCATGGCGGCACGGTGGGGTAATAATTTATCTTATAAATAAGATAAAAATAATTTGTTTATCTTTAAACTTGTGGAAAACTGATTAATTGTAGGAATAAGTCGGTTTTCGGGGGTAAAATAAGGTGGTTTTGGCGGCTTGCGCGGTAAATTTAAAATTGATAAGATAAAATAAGATAAAACAATAAAAATGGGCAAAGATTTGGGGAAAAATGTGAATAAGGATATAAAGAAAAAAATCCGCAGCGCGGGTTACCCGGCGTTGGACTTGGGGAGCGCGATTTTGGCGGCGCGAAAGGTCTTTGGCGATTTGGGGCAGGGGCCGCATTCGCGGCCAAGTTTGGCGCGGGGATTGGGATATAAAAATTTTTGCGGGCCGGCGTCGGCCAAGATTGGCGCGTTGGTTCATTTTGGTTTGCTGGAAAAATTCGGCGGCAATTATTCGATCACGGGTTTGGCCAAGACGCTTTTTGGCTATCCAAAAAATGATTGCCAAAAAGAAATGTTTGCCGCCGCGGTCAAGCCGGCGTTGTTTGGCGCGCTGGCGGCGCGGTTTGCCGGCGAAATTTTGCCCAACAATTTGGCCGCGATTTTGGCCGGCGATTATAAAATTTCCGTCAACGCCGCGCCGCGCGCCGCGCAAAATTTCGTCAAAACCGTCAAGATCGCCGAAATGTTAAAGGACGGAGTTTTGATTTTGCCCGACGATCAAAAAAATGACGAGGGCGCGAGTAATTTTGACATATCGGTCGAAAACGCGGACGATCCGGAAAATAAAGATATTCCGGCAAAAAAAAATTCTATCGGCGCGCAAAATTGCAATGGCATTAAAATCAAATTGTCATCGGGCATTGAAATTGTTTTTCCGCCGGAATTCGCCCTGCGGCTTTCGATGGGCGAGTTTGCCGCCGATCTTAAAACCCTGGACGAAAAATCCAAATTCGCTTTGCCGGATGGTTGACAGATTGCAAAATTTGTTTAATATGGCCTTACGATTTGAAAAATCGAGATTTTTAACAAAGGAGGATTGATTTGGGTGATTGACGGAGAGGATAATATAAGAGAATTGCCATTATCAATAATGTTGGCGTTGATGTGGAAAGCCGGCAACTGCGCTTGGCCGGTTGACAAAGATAAAGCATCGGTGGCGGTTGCCAGCGCGGTAATCGCAACAGTGGCCGGAAGTTATCCTTGCTGGGCAAGAGATTTCTTTTCTTTATTGGGGAGTAGCAGTAAAAGATATCTTGAAATCACTTATGCCGGATTGGAGATTGTAAAAGAAAAGCCGCATCAGTTTGACTCTCGTTTTTTATCGGCGGTTATGTATTTATTCGAGCCGAAAGAAATGGGTGTTAGCATTTCTTCGCAATCAACAGAATTCGCAGAATGGTATGGTTTTGGTTTGGTGGGGTTGAGGTGCCCCGATATTGATGGCGGAGTAAATGATGATTGTAATATCAGACGCAGAATATTGTCTCTTGGAAAGAGACATTTTAAAAAACTGCCAAGAGAGATTCAAACATCAATCGATTTGGTGAAGCCGCAAATTCCGCCAATGTTAAAGCAAGTTATTGAGACAAGGAGATAGTCCTTGTTCTTTTTTTGAACAAAACAAAAATGCCTTGGCATTTTTGTTTTTGATTTTTATGATTGAATGTTTAGCGAAGCGTATGATTAAATGATTTAATGTTTAAATAATTAAATGGTTTTATTCGATGCAACAGTTAAGGGCTTTTTTGACCAGGGCGTTGAGCTTGCCCATGAAGCCCTGCGGTTTGTCGTCGTGTTTATCGAGGGCGTCGTCGTCGATCTTTTTTATTCCGGCGGCGTCGATGAGGCCCATGTTCAGGCCCCAGAACAGGGAATAGAGTTTGAACGATTTGGCAAACATGTCATGGGCGCTGTCGTTGTTGCCGGCGGAGAGTTCTTTGGTGCCCACTTCCATGAGCCGGTATGACGCGGCCATCAAATGCTTGGAGATGCACCAAACCTCGCCTTCGGGGTCTTTGACGATCTTTTTGAGCAGTTCTTTGCGCATCTCGCGCGTTTCGTTGAGGAATCCGTAGTATTTCTTTTTTCCGGTTTTTTCGGCCGTGAAAAAGAAATGCTCTTCGATGCTCACCAAATTCATTATCGCCAGCGACAGGTCTTGGTCGCGGGAAAGATCAACCTTGTCCTTTTTTTTCATTTCGTCGAATTTGGCGACGAACTCGTCCAAATTTTTGATTTGATTATCCATGATTTTAAAGTCAAAATTCAAAAGTCTGCGCCGGAGGCGCATCCGTCCTTTGGCGGAAAAAGTCAAAAGTTAAAGTTAAAATCCTGAAAGTTTTGAAGTTCAGCTTTGAATTAGTTTGTTAAAAAATAGAAAATTGCCGTGAAGACCAAGAGAGTTGCCACCGGAAGCGCGATTTTTTCGTAAGGGAAATGGGCTTTGCCGTTGTGGCGCTGTTTCAAGAATTCATACAATTTGGCGGCAAAGAAAAAGGCGGCCGATCCCTGGATTATTCCGACCAGCAGTTTGTCCTGCGCGCAGGAACAGATGAAATCAAACGGATGGGCGATAATTTTGGCGTAATACAGCGGGGTGATCGCCATCAGATAATAGGCCAGGATCACGAAAAATCTTTTGAACAAAAAGCGGATGTTTTTGCGGTTGAGCCAGTCGATGGTCCAAAGCGACAGCGACAGCAAAAACGCGCCCAGCCACAGGCCGGTTATCGAATCGTCGATTCCCAGCCAGCGCGACAGGCCCACGCCGGCGCCCACGGCCACGGTGCAAACCGGGCAGACCGCTTGCGCTTTGCTTGCGGCCAGCAGGCCGGCAATCGACAGGCAGATGATGGAAGCGAATTGGTTTTTCATGGCAAGAATTTTGTTTTCAAAAAATCAATGATGGCCTGGTCGCCGGAATAACATTTTGATTCGGCGGCTTCCCAAAGCAGGGGAACGCCCAATTCATTCGGGCCGATGCCGCATATTTTCGCGATTTTGAGAAGATCATTTTTGTTTTCCTGGTTTTGATAGACCTCTTTTTGCGCGATGGCGATCTTGTTTCGCGCGAGATATTCTTCGACGATCTTGCAATGCGGGCAAGCCGAGCCGTAATACAAAATTATTTTGTTGTTTTTATTATTGCCATCATTGTTATCGGCGGCCGGCTGTCGGTTTGCCAGGTTGCCGATCGAGAAAAGCGAGGCCGCGGCCAGCAGAATCGTGGAAATCGCCAATTTTTTCGTGTTGTTCATGAAATTAAGTTTATCTGGATGCCGGCAAGTCGTTCTAAAAATATGATATTGCGATATAAGGATTTGTCAATGCGCCGGTTTTTGATATTCTAAATATATCATGAACAAAAAAATTGCGTTATTCTTGGCGTTGGCCGGGTTGTTTGTTTTCGCGCCGGCGGCGAGCGCGCATTTGCCGCGGCTGGAGCGCGGCAAGACCGAAATAAAGATCGAAAAGCCGGAAGTTTCCCAGGCGTTTTATGGTTGGCTTCAAGGGAAACCGGCGGTTTATTTGATTTCTTCAAAAAAGCCGTTTTTGCTTTATTTGGGATTGCTGTCGCCGCGGACCGAGGCCGCGCGCATGGATTATTCGATTTCGATTAGCAAGGACGGCGCGCCGTTCGCGCGGGTTTCGGCTGATGATTCGCTGTGGATGCTTGAGTACGAGCCGTTTGGCGATGACTATTATTCCAAGGGCCCGGAATATCAAGCCCAAGTTCCGGCCGGCGATTATCAAATCGAAGTTTCTAATTCGGGCAACAACGGCAACTATGTGCTGGTGGCGGGCAAAACCGAGGATTTGTCGGCGGGCGAGTTTTTGCGCACGTTGGCGGTGTTGCCGGCGGTCAAGCAGGAATTTTTTGGCAAGCCGTGGTGGCAGGCCTATAACAATTTGGTGGGGTTGGCGGCGTTTATTTTGCTGGTTTTTATTTCGATCGCGGCCTATTTTATAATCTCGTTTATCCGCCGCCGCCGCCTTAAAGCCAAACTTGACCGCGAATATTCCAAATTATCTTGAACTACGAACTCAATCCAAATACTTTTGAAGGGGTCTAACCCCTGCGATTACGCAGGGGATAGACCCCAAAATGCAAATTCAATTAAACCGCCATGGCGAATTCAAGATCCGTTGGTCGAAAAGGGGAGGAAATTGCCGCGGATTTTTTGCGGGGCAAGGGCTATAAGATATTGGACCGCAATTTTGTTTTCCGCGTTCCCGGCGGGCCGGCGGTCGCCGAAGTTGATATCATCGCCAAAAAGCGCGATTTGTTTGTATTCGCGGAAGTGAAAACCATCAAGGCCAATTCAAAATATCTGGCGCAGGACAAGGTGAACATGGTCAAGAAATGGAAGATCGCCAAGGCCGCGGAATTGTGGCTGATAAAAAACAAAGTTCCGCTCGATGTCAAATGGCAGATCGACGTGATCGCCATCGAGCTTTTGCCCGACGACCGGCCAAAAATCATGCGCCAGCTCCTTGGCCCCAAATGCAAAATCTCGCATTTTGAAAACATCGCAATCCGCTGATTTCGCGAATTTAAAAAACTGGATTATATTCCATAAATTTCAAAATCGGTGTTTTGTGCCGGTTTTGGCCTTAAATTTTACCGAATTCCAATTAAAAAATTTGACATTTTATGAAAATAAATTAGATTAATTAAAAAAATGGCGGAGGTATTTATTTGGACATTAAAAAAGGCGATGAATTTGAATTGAAGGGAAAAATTTGGGGAGCCGCATCAACTGCGGCGGGAGAGAATAGTCGATATTTATATCCAGGGGCAACCGTAAGAATCGAAAATCCGAATAATTCGTGGATGAAAATTTCTTCAACAATCGATGGAAAAAGAGAATATTTCAAAACCAGTAAGGAATTGTTTTTGAAGGCTATTTGATGTTTGGTATTAATTTCTTCAGTTTCGTTATGGTGCGGAGAGGGTGGTCGAGGGCTTTTTCGAGGAAATTAGCCGCGCATCCGCTTGCCGCGCCTTTTTTTTCTTTGATGGCGGCGATAATTTGTTCGGGGGTAATGTCCGGCGACCAGTCAAACGGCAGTTCGAGCCAGACCTTGCCGAGGAAATGGTTGCTAAAGTGCGCGTCCGAGCCGGCGGTAAACGGCAGGTTGTGTTTTTGGGCAAAGCCGCGGGCTTGATCGTTGCCCCAAAAAACCGAGGCGTTCAAAATTTCGACGCCGTCAAATTGCCCCAGATAATTTCGTAAATTTTCTTTGAATCCGCAAAACGAGCCGAAGGGGTGGGCGATGATGGCCAGTCCGTTTTGTTTTTTTATTCTTGCCAAAACTTCGCGGGCCGGCAAGTGGTCGGGGATCGGCTCTTTGATGTTTAGCGCCAAAATATCGCCGGAGGTCGATTTTACTTCTTCGGCCGGGATCACCAAAATCGGCAAATTATTTGCTTGGACGTATTTTCGCGCTTCCAACGAGCCGACCATATTGCCGTGGTCGGCGATGGCAACGCATTGCAAGCCGCGCTTCAATGCCAAATCAACGATCTTTTTGGGATCGGCCAGGCTGTCGAATGAGTAACGGCTGTGGATGTGGAGGTCGCAGCGGATCATAGAATTAAAAAATTAAATTCAAATGCTATTGTCGGGGTCTAACCGCCCGCGAGTACGCGGGGGATAGACCCCAAAATACAAAATGCGAAATTCTAAATACTTTGATTTGAAATTTTAGCATATTGTAGTATTGTAGCAATAAAGGGGATTGAATATGGAATTTGATTTTTTGTTTATCGTGTCGTGTATTTATTTTTTCTTGCCGGCGTATTTGGCCAATATGACGCCGCCTTTGGTTCGCAACGCCAAGATATTCGATTTTTTGGCGCGGCCGGTGGACTTTGGCAAGACTTGGCGCGGCAAGCGGATTTTTGGCGATCACAAAACCTGGCGCGGCGCGGTCTGCGCGATCGCCGTGGGCATGGGCGCGGCGTTGTTGCAATGGTGGCTTTACAAATTCCATTGGGCCGAAGAGCTTTCTCTGCTTGATTATAAATCGGTAAATTTGTGGGTGTTTTCGCTGCTTTTCGCCGGCGGCGCGGTAGCCGGCGATTTGGCCGCGGCTTTTGCCAAGCGACGGCTGAATTTGCCGCCGGGCGCGCCGTTTATGCCGTGGGACCAAACCAATTACGTTGTCGGCAGTTTTGTTTTTTTGGCGGCTTATTTGGGGAAATATTTGACCGGCGATTTGCTGGTATGGGGCGCGGTTTTCGTGACGACATTCTTTTTGCATTTGCTTTTCAACCGCTTTGGTTATGATATCGGCTTGCACAAAGCAAAATGGTAATTTTAGCGCAAAGCGCAAAGCGTAAAGCGCAAAGTAAAAATGCGGATTTTGAATTTTACTTTTAGTTTTTCGCTTTAAGTTTTACGCTTTTACTATGGTTTACGAAACATTCAATAATTTCATCGACCGGGTTTCCGGTTCGGCGTTCGATCTGGCGTCAGCCGGGATAATTTTTTTGTTCGGCTGGTATTTCGCGTACGTGATCGGCGGCAAGGCGGCTGAATTCATCGGCCGCGCGAAATTGAACCAAATCATCAAGCGGGCGGGGTGGAATGAGGCGATCGGCCGCGTTTGGCGCGGCATGACCGCGGCCAAGCTGTTCGGCAAAACAGTGGAAATTTGGGTGCTGCTGTTCTTTTTGATGGTTTGCGCGGGCATTTTGCGGCTTGACAGCGTGAGCCAGTTTTTGCAATCGGCAGTGGTTTATTTCTTCAATATTTTTGTTGCGTTTTTGATCTTGGCGGTGGCCGCGGTTTTGGCGGATTTTTCGCGAAATAACTTGATCGCCAATTTGGAAAAGGAAAAATTCGTTTATTCGCATTTTTTGTCAAAATGCGTTTCGGGGGTGATTTGGACTTTGGCGGCGCTTGCAATCCTTTATCAATTAAAGATTATCGCGCCGCTGGTGCTCACGATTTTCGTGGGCATCGTGGTGACGGTTTCGGTGGCCGTGGGATTGGCCTTGGGCTTGGGCGGCAAAGATCTGGCGGCCAAAATTTTGAAAGAGATCGAAAGCCGGCTCAAATAAAATGTCAAAATTTCCCCGTCTTCGTCAAATGCTATGGTGGGCAAGCAATTTCCAATTTCAAAATAAATATCAAAATGATTGAATCCAAGATAAATTTGTGCTAATCTTAAAAATTGGAATCACTGATCGCATCCCGTATTTCGTGTTCACAGATTTTAGTTTTGAGTTGAAGTTTTTCGTTCTTGGTTTTTACATTTTACATAATTTTCATGCAAATCATTTGGCACGGCCAATCATGTTTTGAAATAATCATCGCCAAGGGAAAAGGGGATTATGCCACGATTTTGATCGATCCTCCCAGCGAGGCCAAGACCGGCCTGAAAGCGCCCAAAACCGGTGCGCAAATCGTTCTTGCAACCAACGGCAACTATACCGCCGGCAAAGTCGATTTGGACAAGATCGCGCCCGGCGCCTTTTTGATCGATTCGCCCGGCGAATATGAGATAAAAGATATTTATATCCGCGGCACGGATTTTAATTTTGGCAAAGCCGCCTTCGCGCAAAATCTTGGCGGGTCAAAGAAAGAAATTGCCAAAGACGCGCCGGCGGGCGCGATTTATACCATTGAAGCCGAAGAAATGAAAATTTGCCATTTAGGCAATTATGCCGCGCCGGAACTTTCGCCGGCGCAGGTGGAAAAGATCGGCAATGTGGATATTTTGTTGTTTCCGGTTGGCGTTGGCGATTCGGGCGCCAAAGATTCGCTCAAGGTGATCTCGCAGATCGAGCCCAGCGTGGCGGTGCCCATGAATTATGAAATACCAAAATTGAAAATCGCGGCCGGCGATTTGAAGGAATTTTTAAAGGCCGCGGGCGTGGGAACGGTCGAGCCGTTGGCAAAACTCACCGTTAAGAGGAAGGATATTTCGGCCGAAGAAGCCAAGATCGTGATTTTAAATCCATAGGATTTAAAATCACGATAAATCCCAAATCCCAAGCGCTAAATCCCAAATAAATTCAAATATCAAAATTTTAAATTAGAAGTTTTCGTTTTGATTTTTGATGTTTGGATTTGTTTAGGATTTAGAATTTAGGACTTAGATTTTTTAAGGTATGGTTATCAAAAAAAAATCGGACAAAGATAAAGACCAAGGTAGGTTGGAATTCGAGCAGGTGAAGCCTGCCGATATCGTTTCGGTGATGAAAGATTCCTACATCGATTACGCGATGTCGGTGATCGTGGCGCGGGCGTTGCCCGACGTGCGCGACGGGCTCAAACCCGCTCAGCGGCGCATTCTTTACACAATGCTGGAAGAGGGGTTGCGCCACACCGCCAAATACCGCAAATCGGCCACGGTGGTGGGCTCGACTTTGGGCCGCTATCATCCGCATGGCGATGTGGCCGTCTATGACACGATGGTGCGTTTGGCGCAGGATTTTACTTTGCGCTATCCCTTGGTGCAAGGCCAAGGCAATTTTGGTTCCATCGACGGGGATTCGGCGGCGGCCATGCGCTATACTGAAGCGCGTTTGTCGCGTTTGGGCGAGGCGTTGCTGGAAGACATCGAAAAAAACACCGTTGATTTTACCGATAATTACGACGGCACGCGCAAAGAGCCGGCGGTTTTGCCGTCGCCCTTGCCGCAACTCTTGCTTAACGGTTCGTTGGGGATTGCCGTGGGCATGGCCACCAATATTCCGCCCCACAATTTGGGCGAGGTTTGCGACGCGCTGGCCTATTTGATCGATGAGCCAAAAGCCGTGACCGAAGATCTGTTTCAATTCATCAAAGGACCGGATTTTCCGCTGGGGGGCGAGATCTTCGACCGCAAAGAAATCATCACGGCCTATTCTCAAGGCAAGGGGCCGATTGTTTGCCGCGGCAAGGCCGAGATCATCCAAAACGAAAAGACCGAACGCTACCAGATCGTGATCACGGCCATTCCTTATCAGGTGCAAAAATCAAGCTTGCTGGAACAGATCGCGGCGCTGGTGGCCGAAAAGAAGGTTGACGGCGTCAAAGATGTGCGCGACGAGTCCGATAAGGACGGGATGCGCGTGGTGATTGATTTGGCGCGCGAAGCCCAGCCGCAAAAAGTTTTGAACCGGCTTTACAAATTCACGGCGTTGCAGCGGACTTTTCATTTAAATATGCTGGCGCTGGTGGACGGCATCCAGCCGGAAGTGTTGAATTTGGCCGAAGTTTTGAATAATTTTTTGGAGCACCGCAAGCTGGTAATCACCCGGCGCACGCAATTTGAATTGGACAAGGCCAAAGAACGGGCGCATATTTTGGAAGGATTGGTGAAATGCTTGGCCGATATCGACGAAGTGATCCGCATCATTCGCCGGTCGGAAAACCGCGAAGACGCCCGCAACAATTTGATGAAACGTTTCAAGCTGGATGAAATTCAGGCCAACGCGATTCTGGAAACCAAACTGGCGGCGCTGGCCAAGTTGGAGCGAGAGAAGATCGACAATGAACTCAAGGAACTGCTTGCCAAGATTGAAGAATATGCCGGTATTTTAAAAAGCCCGGCCAAGATCAAAGCCGTGATGAAAAAGGAGCTCGCCAAAATTAAAGAAACTTATGGTGATGAACGCCGCACCAAGGTTTTTGTCCACAAGATCGGCGAAATTTCCGAAGCGGATCTGATTCCCGACGAAGACGTGGCCATCACTTTGACCAATTCGGGTTATATCAAGCGCATCGATCCCAAAACCTATAAGATTCAAAAGCGGGGCGGGAAGGGGATCATCGGGTTGAAGACCGTGAGCGATGATATCGTCGAGCAATCGCTGGTGGCCAACACGCATGACCGGATCTTGTTTTTCACCGATATGGGCCGGGTGTTCCAAACCTTGGCCTATGAAATTCCCGAAGGCGCGCGCGTGGCCAAGGGCCGGGCGCTGGTCAATTTCTTGGATTTGGCCGCCGAAGAAAAAGTGCTGCATTTGATCTCGTTGGGCCGCGCCAACGATAATAAAGGAAAAGCCAAAACCAATGGCAATGGCGCACCGCCGGCGAAATATTTGTTGATCGTCACCAAAAACGGCATTGCCAAAAAAACCGGCTTGGACGAGTTCGATAACATCCGGCGCAACGGGTTGATCGCCATCACTTTGAAAAAAGGCGATTCGTTGCGCAAGGTGTCCAAAACCGGCGGCAATGACGAGATCATCGTGGTGACCAAAAAGGGCCAATCGGTGCGGTTTAAAGAAAAAGATATCCGGCCGATGGGCCGCCAAGCCGCGGGAATAAAAGCCATCGGTTTGAAAAAAGGCGATGAAGTGGTGGGTATGGATGTGGTGTCTTCGGAGGCGCCGTTGGGCGCCGACGGCAAGCCGATCAAACGATTGGTGCTGGTGGTGATGGAACATGGCTATGGCAAGCGCACCGCCATCGAAGAATATCGCATGCAAAACCGCGGCGGTTCGGGCATCAAAGTGGCCGAAATCACCGCTAAGACCGGCGATTTGGTGACCTCGTTTGTTTTGACCGACGAGGAAGAGTTGATGGTGATTTCCAAAAAAGGCCAGGTGATCCGCGTGCCCATTGAAGGCATCTCCAAATTATCGCGGCCCACGCAAGGCGTGCGCATCATGCGCTTGGAAGACGGCGACAAAGTGGCCTCGGCCAGTTGCATCTGAATAAAAACCAATTTATAATTAAGTTATTGAAAAGTGTCCTTCCGATAATTATGACATTTTTTAAATTCGAAGCACGAATTTCGAATATCAAAACAAATTCGAATTCTCAAATTTTCAAATGTTCAAAACAAAATTTCTTTTTTTGTTTTGAAAATTTTAAATTTCGATATTCGACATTGTTTCGGATTTCGATATTCGATATTTGAATTTTTTTCCGATGGGTTTCGTAAATCCGCGACAAATCATCAACGAGCATTTGGAACTCAAAAGGAACATGATCGCCGCGGATTTTGGTTGCGGATCCGGGGAGTGGGCGGTCGCCCTGGCCGAAGTGTTGGAATTGGGCAAGGTGTATGCCATTGACCTTTTGGACGAGCCGCTGTCGTCGGTGCGCAGCAAGGCCAAGATTGCGGGATTGGAAAACGTGGAGGCGGTGAAAGGCGATATCGAAAAATTGGTGACGCGCCTGCTGGCCAATTCGCTGGATCTGGTGTTGATGACCAATTTGCTGTTCCAAGCCAATGACCGGGCCGCGATCTTTGGCGAAGCGGCGCGGGTGGCCAAATCCGGCGGCAAGGCGCTGGTGGTGGATTGGAAGCCCCAGGCGCGCCTTGGGCCGGAAAATAAAATCTCGGCCGATGAGGTGAAAAATTTGGCTCAAGCCGCGGGATTTTTGCCGGTCAAAGAATTTGCCGCGGGCAATTTCCATTACGGCATCATCTTCCAAAAACAATAATCAATAATTCAAATGCGAATTTCAAAAAAATTAATCGTGCCCGCGGTCTTGTTCTTGGCCATGGCCGGCCAAAAAGCGAGCGCGATTACATTCACCAATCCGCTGGGAAAAGACACCGAGCTTGACGATATGATCGACAAATTATTGGGCGGGTTGCTGTGGCTGGCGATCATAATTTGCCCGGTGTTTATTTTGTGGGGCGCGTTTTTGGTGGCCACTTCGGGGGGCGATCAGGAAAAAACCAAAAAAGGCCGCCAGATCATCACTTACGCGGCCGTGGGCTTGCTGATCATGGCATTGAGCGGCGTGATCAAGACGTTGATCTATGACCTTGTCATTCAAAAATAATTATGTTAAAACAAACCCTGTTTAAAATCGTGCTGATAGTTGGCTTGATGTTCGCGGGAGCGGTTGGTTATTTTAATCCGATAACGGTTTTAGCCGCTGGCGAACCGGTGGAATTGAAAAGCCCGATTGAGGGCGATTTGACGATTCCGGGGATTATTGAAAAGGTGATTGGCGTAATCTTTTGGCTGGGGCTGTTGATTTGCCCGGCATTCATCATTTGGGGTGGGTTTGAGATCGCCACGGCCGGCGGCGACCCCGCCAAAATCGGCAAGGGCAAACAAATAATTTTTTACGCCATCGGCGGGTTGGCCATTATCGCGCTTTCCCAAGTGCTGGCCGCGATCGTGAAATCCGCGCTGGGCGGCGATTAATAATTTTTTAATTAAAAAACATGCTTCAAAAAATCAAATCCGCGAAACGCCCCCTGGAAATTTCCGCCGCGCTTTTAACCGCCGCGATTTTATCGCTTCCGTCAAAAATTTTGGCCGATGTTAGCGTTCCCAGCGTTGAAGTGCCCACTGATTTGGATGTCGATGAGATGTTGGGAAAGATTCGTAATTATTTTTTTGGAATTGTGATCGCGGCTTGTGTTTTTATGATTTTATGGGGTGCGTTTGATATTGCCACGGCCGGGGATAATGAAAACAAGCTTAAAGGTGGCAAGGATAGAATAAAATACGCTCTCATTGGTTTATTGATTGCCGCGATGGCAAGCGTGATCGTCGGTATTGTGATGAGTATCGCGAAAGTTGACGTTCCTTAATTGTTTTGATGGTTATTGTCAAAAAAAATACAATCATTATAATTAAAATATAAATTAATTGTAAAAAATAATTAAAATGAAAAAAATATTCGCGTTTTTTTTAATGGGGTTGTTGATTGCTCCGGTGATGGCTTTTAGCCAAGAGTCCATTGTTCCCAAGGCCGATTCAACGATGGCAGGACAGATTGGCGCAGCCGGGAAAATGTCAACCCAGCCGATTGATCAAACGCTTAATACCGTAGCCAATTATGCTATTGGAGTATTGATCATTGTGGCGGTGTTTTATATAATCTGGGCGGGATATACTTTTGTGGCGCATGGCACCGATCCTGATTCCGTGGCCAAGGCGCGCCAGCGGATAATGTTTGCCGGAGTCGGCGTAATTGTGGCGTTATTGGCTAAAGGAATTGTATCTCTGGTGTTGAGCGCGATGCAGGGCAGTTAAATAAAAATAGGGTGGTTAATAAAAATATTTGAAAAAACGGGCGAAAGCCCGTTTTTGTTTTGACGGCGGGATTTTACTTTTGGGCCGGAATGGGATAAAAAAGGGGTAGGCAAGCGCGCCGCGGTGGTGAAATCGGCAGACACGCGGGATTTAGGATCCCGTCCCGAAAGGGGTGAGAGTTCAACTCTCTCCCGCGGCACCCGATAAATTAAAAATTAAAAACGAAAAAGGAAAAACGAAAGTTAAAATTTTAAAAATTTAAATCGCGGATTTTTCGGTTTTAAATTTTTCATTGTCGTTTTAAAATTTTCATTTTTAGTTTTAAAATAAAAAAGCCGCCTTGGGCGGCTTTTGGTCTTATCCTCTCACGGCCACTTTCTTTTTTTTCTCGCGCACGATCTTGGGAATGCGGATGGTCAAGATGCCGTCTTTTGCCGCGGCTTCGGCATGGCCTGAATCCACTTCCACCGGCAGGATAACTTTGCGCGAAAACGGCCCGAAATAGCATTCTTCGATGAAGTAATCGCCGCGATCGTCAATGGGGTTGGGGCGGTTGCCCTTGATGTTGATCACGTCGTCTTCGATCACCACGTCCAAATCCTCGACCCGCACGCCGGCGATCGCCGCTTGCAGGATCAGGTCATAATCGGTTTGAAAAACATTAACGGCCAGCTGAGCCTCGCTTGATTTGAGCCAGCCGCTTTGGTCGGCGGTTTTTTTGTTTATCATGGTTTTTTTGGTAGTGGTTTTAGTGGCCGATTTTTCCTTGGCGGCCTTTTGGCCGTTGTCGGAATTGTTTGGCGCGCCGGTTATTTTGTCAACATTGGCGGCGGTGATCATCTTTTCGCCGCCGGAGGGTGGATATTCTTCCAAGGTCGGGATCCCTTTTTTGGGCTTGGCTTTATAGGCGGCAAACGCCGCGGCATTGCCTTCGTTGGCCGGTTCTTGGTTTATTCGACCGCTTGCCGGATCGCCGTTGGGATTTTCATCATCCGCGGCTGGCATGCTTTTGCGCAATTTTTCGAGGAAAGACATAGAAGTGTAAAGTTAAAAGCGTAAAGCGTAAAGTAGAAATGCGGGAGCGGGAAGTGGATTAACCTTTTTGCTTTCTTAATGTTAAAACGCTTGAACCCAATATATTAGCGATTTCTTTGGTTTCTTTAAGCAATTGATCTATTTTGTCGAAATTTATTTTATTAGAATCTTTTAATAAGTTGATCCAAAAAATACTTTCATTCGCCGATTTCAAAGCGTAGCAGAAAAAATTGGTGAAATCTTTTTTTGTTGAGCCGGCTTGGGCTTCGGTAATGTTCGCGCCAATACTTGTCGCGCTTCTCAAAAGTTGTCGAGCAATTATTTGGGTCGATAAGTCTTTTTTATCGGCGGAATCAATAAATTTGATAATTTCCAGCGCATATAAATAAGCGCGTTGCTTGACTTCAATGCGAGGCATTTTGTTTTTAATTTTAAACTTGCATTTTTCGCATTCTGCATTCTTACTTTACGCTTTTCGCTTTACGTTTTGCGCTTACTCCGCAGACGCTTTTTTGGCGCAAAAGCCATTGAAATTGAATGTAAAGGGAAATTGCCATTAACAAAATTATCGCCAAAGGAACCAGCAAAAACGAAAGGTCGCTCTCGCTCTTAATTATAGAAAAATTATAAAGGCCGTGCAAGCAAGAGCAGATGGCAAAGCCGGCCAATAGGGTGGCGAACTTTTTTTGGGGCCGGCAAAAGGCCTTGGCCATGTAAAAACCGATGATCCCCGAGCAAAGCGTGTGCAACAAAATGGCGCTCATCGAGCGGAAAAGCGAAATGAAAATCAGGTCGGCGGTGTTGCCGGGCAAAAGCAACACCCCGCCGATTAATTTTTGTTGCACTTCGGGAAGCAGGAATAGTAAATTTTCCACGGCCGCGAATCCCAGCGCCGCAGTGATCATGTAGATCACAAAATCCACCGGCTCGTCCAGATGCCGGTTTTGTTCGGCGGCTTGTTCCTTCACCCAAACCGCGAAATATTTGGCCAGTTCCTCGATCAGCGCGATGGCCACGATGTTGGTGAAAAGCATGGCCATAATCCCGGGAAGGCCAAGCGCGCCAATGGCATTGATCAAAAACATTTCAAACGCCACCGCCGGCGCGGTCATCAGCGCCCCCAGGCAAAACACCCAGATAATCTGTTTTTTTGGTTCCGGATGCCGGTCGCGGCGCAGATAGAACAGCAACCACAAAAGGCAGGGGAGCACCCCGGCCGCCAGATAGACCGCCAGCGAACCGGCGGTTTGCGAAACATTGGCCAGCGCCATCAGCGCCGCGTCGAAAGAGAAATTATCCATCAATCACATTTTACCCTTTTGCGGCAAAACCGCCAACCATTGACTTTGAGCAAAAGTTATTTTAGAATCCACGCAGGATCAAAGGATGAGCAAATTCAAAATTTAATATCCTGTTTGGAGTGTTTGATTTTGGATTTGCGCGGACAGAATGACATTGAACATAGTTGAGGAGGGTGAAAGGAATGGGGAAATTTGTTTTGGCGGCGGTATTCGCCGCATTGGTCTTGGTGCCATTGGTAATGGCGCAAGACGCACCGATAGAGAAAAATCTTGAGGTCTATGATCAACAGGCCCAAGAAACGTGGGGCCAAGGGCCGTATGTGGATCCGTTGGAAGTTTCAAGCAATGGATTTTTGGAAACATCGACTGATGTTCCGGCTGACATTACGCACGATGTCGATATGGTAACATCCGGATTCGGAATGGTTGATTTGATTCTTGGCGGCTCGACAGTTGTCGCTGTCGACAGCCAACTAACCGATATGACCGAAGTTAACACCGAGAACGGTGGCGATGTTTCGGTCAAAACTTATGATCGCTCGGACACCAGCGCCAAATCCAGCGCTGAAGTGACCGGCGGATCGGCAAATGACAACGCGCTGGCATCAGATGACCTTAAAAGTGAGACCAAAATTAATTCGATCGGTGGCGGTGCCACCAAGATCGAAGTTTACAAGATCGGAAGCCAAAAGGTTTCTGCCGAATCATTTGCCGGAGCGGATGAGAACGCGAATAGCAACGCCGAAGCGGTGAAAAGCGCGGAGATGACAACCGAGATAAATGCCGCCAACGACAATATTGATGTGGCCGTTACGGAAAACTATGACGGCCAGGCCAGCGCCATTGCCGGTGCCGGAAGCAATGGCATGAACGGCGGCGCGCCGCAATCGACCGACAAAGTGGTAAGCAATGTCGAGCTTGGAATCACCGAGAATCTGGAGGGCAACCAGATCAAAGTGAAAAACGAAATAACCGCGACCGAAGAATTATTCGCCGGAAGCGGCAATACCCAAGGACTTTTGACGGAAACGATTCAAACCAATATTGTTTTAACCGGCGATTTTGCCAGCGCGACGGTGGTGGATAAAGAAGCTGCCGAAAGCACCAATGCCGTGGAACAATTCGCGGGATTGACGGTTGACGGCACCGCGTCGAAAGGCGACAAAGCGCTTGGATCGTTTGAGCAAACCGCGTCCGCGCCGGTGGTTGGGCAAACCGTTGAAGTCATTTCGACAGGCGTGCAAAATTCTTATTATCTTGCCGACCAGTCGGATCCGAACGCGGCGGCCATTCTTTACGCTGACAGCGGCAATGTTCGTTATTCCGGCTTTACCGAGGTCTCCGGCGATGCTCATTTCATGCCGACCGATCCGGAGAAATTGGCGGATACTATCGAAAAGGCCGAAGAGAAGGCCGATAAAAAGGAGGACAAGGAATTAGCGAAAGAAGAAAAGAAAAACCAATAAATGCAATTTGCAAATTTGATGTGAATCGATCTATATATGGCTTCGGCCGTATTTTTTTTATCCAATTTTCTTTGAATTACGAAACGCTTTGTATTTTGGGGTCTATCCCCTGTGTAATCGCAGGGGTTAGACCCCTTCAATAGCATTTAAATTTAATGGTTTTGTAATTCAAGGTAATTTTGAATTGTCGATTCCGCGTTTTTGGAATCAATTTTCAACGGTATGTTGAAATTCGATTTCAATTGTCTCTGGAAGAAGAAATTTATAAAAAAAGACGAGGATGATTAAAGAAATCCTCGTTGTTGGCATTTGGCCGCGATTACATAAAACATCATAGAAGCCAATATCGCTATTTCCAATCCGGCAAAACTTGGATTGAATGAAGCAATTTCAATCGGCGGCGAATATGCCTCTATCAAATATCTTCCCGCGATTCCAACCAATGCACCCGCTATTAAAATTAAAAGGTGCAAGACAGCGATTTTTCTGTTCATCGAGTGTCACCTTTATTAATATCAATACTATAAACAAAATCTTTGTCAAATTTTAAAAAAAAGCGACTGGCAATAATTATTTTAACTTTGTTGCGAAGAAAAAATAATTATCCTGTCGCACAATTCCATTCAATTTCTTTAACCGGCATTTTTACTAACACTCTTTTTTCGCCGGTTTGGCGATCTTCAAATAAATTTATATAATATTTGGTTCTTCCAGTTATTCCATCTCCTTTCCAAATAACATTTACAACATCAATTGTACCATTCTTGGTATCGTCTACCCATGTTGCAAAGGAAACGCCCGCGCCCGTATGCAAGGTGCCGCTTATTTGCGACCAATAATCAACCTCGTCATACATCGGATAAGCAATTGAATTGTTCCAACCGGCTTTTCGATACGCGGCTCCCAATGTTTTTGCATCCACTTTTTCTGCATATTTATATTGTTCGCAGACAATAGTGCCAATTTTGTGCATTTGCTCGAAAGTTTGCAGTTTCTCTGCGCTTTGAACGCACAAAATTGATTCGTTAGACGTTTCTTGCTGGTATACCAAAGTGATTAATTCTTGGAATTGGCTTCCACAGGCGATTCCAGATATTATCGTTACTATTAGTGTAACGAATGTAAATAAATTGAGGGCTCTCATGTTTCACACCTTGTTTTCAATGAAACTTATCTTATTATAAACTATTAAAATAAAAAGTCAAGTATTTACGAAACGAAAAATAGTTTATAATGAATTAATAAATTATTTTTTTGATGCTTTTATTTTTTAAAAAGAAATTTATAATTTTAATTTTATTGGGATTAAGTTTTTTTTCATTGGTCTGTGGAGTTTTGGCGCAAGAGGGAGGCGCCAGCGGCGGTAGTGATTCTTCGAGTGGGTCGAGTGGGGATGGGGACGCGGGCGGGACGGCGGGAGAAGAGGGAATGACGTTGGAAGAGAGGTTGGCGGAAATCAAGGCGCAATTTTTGCTTGATGGCGACGCGGCGGCGATGCAGCAGGCGTTATTGGATGTTGCCAATACCTATGACGTGGGCCAATATGAATCGACGCAGGCACTCTATGACCAAGCATGGGAACTCTCCACTAGCGGCAATTTAAATAATAACAACAGCGACAACAATCCGCCGCCGGCCGACCCTTCGGCCCAACCAACCCAAACTTCAAGCGGGCCGACGCAGACGGGAAGCGGAAACAGCGGGAGCGGCAATGTTCCGACAACGCCGGTGGTTTCGGGAGTTTTGTCGTTGGGCAACACTACGACGCCAAATACGGCGTTGCTTGGAAGTCAAACGCAAACCGCTGATGATGAAACGAATGACGATCAAATAATTAGTTTAGGCAATCAAACAAAACCCGACATGGTTTATTTGGGCGATCAATCAAATTCGGGAAGTCAAACGCCGGTTGTTTTGGGCAACCAAACCAAACCCAATCCGGTTTGTATCGGCAGCGCGTGCGCCAATCCGCCAACAAACACCGTGCCAACGAGCGGAGATGATGATTCTTGGCCGGATTTCCCTGATTATTATTATGATGATCCGAGCGATTATTATGTTCCGGCGGGTTCCGGTTCGGGATCGGGTTCAAGCAGCGGCAGTTATAATACAAATACAAATTCAAACACGAACACGAACACGAACACGAACACAAATACAAACACAAATACAAACACAAACACCGGCAATATCAACAATACCAATGTCAATACAAACAATAATAGCGGTAATGTCGCGGTTCAAGAAGTTCCGGTGACGGCGGCGGATTTTAAGCCGGTGGCCGATCAAACCGCGGCGCTTTTGCTGGCGGCCAAGGGTAATGTTTTGGATTTGCGGGTGGCGGTTTCCGGCGCCCAAGCCGTGGTTTTTTATATCGAAGGCGGGGCGTTGCCGGCCGCGCTTTATTTGGGCGCGGGAATATCGGCGGGAGATATTTGGGATTATCGGCTTGATCTTGGGTCGGCCGGAATTCCCAACGGCAATTATTTTATTTGGGCGCAGGTGTCAAAAGGCGGCCAGGTATTTCGCACCAAAAAACAGCCGGTGGTGGTTAATGTGTTGGTGCCGGTTGACGCGGCCAAAATCAGTGATTTAAACAAGGACATTTCCCAATTGAAGACCGAAATTGTCGTCAACGAAAAAGAGGTCGGCCAAATCGTTTCCGCCGGAGAAGGTGATATCGCGGCCAAGATCGGCGATGAATCGATGGCAAAAACCATCCGCGCGATCGCCAAAATAATGCAAGAAATTCAAGGGTTGGGCGATGATTTGGCCGAAACCTCGCGAAAATTCGCCGAGGTCAATCAAAAGATCAAACAAATAAAATTAGAGATTGATTCGCTTGTCGACGATACTCTTGATTTGATCAAAAACGATAAATCGCGCGCGTTGGACGAATTAAATCGCCAAGCCGCGGTTTTTGAAAAAGAAATCGCGCGGATCAATGCCGCGATCAAAAACAAGAACGGCCAAAAGGACGCGTTGATCGCCCAAATTTTGGCCGCGGCTCGAAAAAACGGCAATGAAGCCGAAGTTTCGCGTTGGCTGGCGGATTTTGAAAATTCGATCAAACAAAAAGAAAAGCAAATCGCCGACAATAAAAAAGCGCTGGCCAAAGACAGCGACGGCGATGGACTTAGCGACGAACGGGAAGCGGCGCTGGGCACCGATCCGTTCAATCCCGACAGCGACGGCGACAGCATTCTTGACGGCGATGAAGTTTCGGCGGGCTTTAATCCGTTAAAGCCCGATATTTTTTCCAATATCAAATACAGCAATCCGCGATTGGTTGATCCCTACAAAACCGACATCTATCGGTTTGATGAAAAAGACGCGGTGCGGGCGGTGAAATTGGCCAACGGCAAAACCGGCATTCAATTCAAGGGTTGGGGTTTGCCCAATTCCTATGTGACGCTTTTTGTTTATTCGGCGCCGGTGATCGTGGTGGTGAAAACCGATGGCGCGGGCCGCTGGACCTACACATTGAACCAGCCGATCGATGACGGCCAGCACACCGCCTACGCGGCGCTCACCGATGGCTTGGGGCAAATAAAGGCGCGGTCGGAGGTTTTGGTGTTCATCAAAAAAGGCGATTTCGTGGCGCGGGTCACTTCCAACCAAGAGGCCTCGATGGAAGCGGCCGCGCAAAAAATGAAAAGCGATTTTGGATTGTTCTTGTTTTTTGGCATCGCGGCCGCGGTGGTCGCGGCGATGGCGATTATCGGTTACGTGGCGGGACGGCAAGGCGGCAACGAAGCCGATCAAGGTTTATGATCAAAGATATTTTTAAGAACGCGTTTGTTTTCATTCAAAAAAATCCGGCGATTTTGCTGTCTTTGGCGTTGCTGATCATAATTCCGCTGGCGCTTTATTTTTATGCTTTTCGCGTCGTGGGCCAATTTAAAAACATCATCGCTGATGAGATCGAGGCCAATGCCGCGACCGCCAAGGAAACCTTGCGGATTTTGGTGGAAAGGGATTTTCCGGCCGCGGGCAAGGCAAACGCGCCGGCGCTCCAAAAAGCGATCGACCGGATCGCGGCCGAGGAAATCCGATTGAAAAACATCCGAGTGATCGTCAAAGACGCTTCCGGCTATCGGGCGATCGCCGCTCAAGTTCCCGAAGCGATCGGCCAGCCGATCGATGTGTCGCCGTCTTTCAACGGTGAAACGTTGATTGCTTTGGGTTGGGTGAACGTGAATGAAAACGTGGGGTCGGAAATCGAGATCGATGGCCAAAAATACCGGCGCGTGGTCAAGATTTTTATCGATGATGAAACCGGCGAGGTCTATGCGCTGGCTACCGCCGATATTGCCATCAATCGGCCGTTGCGGATGATCGCGGCCGCGATCTATGAAAGCTACGCGGTGATCGCGGCGATTATTTTGCTGAATTTGGTTTTTGTTTTTCAGCATGCCAAGTTGTTCACCTATGTTGATCGGACGCGGCGCTTGCAAGATGAAAACAAAGCCAAAGATAATTTTATCCGCATGGCCACCCATGAATTGCGCAGTCCGGTGACGGTGTTAAACGCCTATACTGAGTCGCTCAAAGAAGAATTATTGCCCATTGCCGATGATAATCAACGGCAATACATCGATCGCATGGCGCTGTCGGTTAAAAATTTGAGCGATTTGATGGAAGACATTTTGGAAGTGTCGCATTTGCAGCAGGGGCGCACGGATTTCGCGCCCGAACCGATCGCGCCCGACCAGGTGGTCAAGGAGATCGTTGACGGCATCCGCCACAAAGCCGAGGCCAAGGGCTTGGCGTTGATGTTTGACGCGGCCAATTTCAATGACCGCAAGATCAGCGCCAATCCGGTGTGTTTCAAGCGAATCGTCACCAATTTGGTGGAAAACGCGGTGAAATACACGCCGGCCGGCAAGGTGATGGTGGCCGTGATCGCGCAAACCGCCAAAAAGCGGTGCTTGATCTTGGTGCAGGACACCGGATTTGGAATTTCGGCCGAAGGGCAGGAACATTTGTTCCAGCAATTTTATCGCGTCAAAACGCAAGCCAATGCCGGCATTCCGGGCACCGGTTTAGGATTGTGGATGTCGCGGGAAATGGCGCGCAAAATGGGCGGCGACATTTTGCTGGAAAGCATCGAGCAAATGGGATCAAGATTTTTCGTTTATTTTCCGCTGGCCGACAAAGCGTAAAAGTTAAAGCGAAAAGCGTAAAGTAAAATGCAGAAGTTGAATTTTGCGTTCGAGGTGAATCCTTGACGAGCGCGGCAAGGATTCACCTCGCCAAACTTGGATTTGCATTTTTAGTTATTTGGTGCTAAAAAATTATCATCGCTCTTTTAAAACCAAAGCCATTGGAGGCAACGATAAGTCCGTTTACGCGGTTTTATCACTGTTTCCTATGGGGGGCAAGGAGGAGGTGAAAATGAGAAAGATGATTGCTGTTTTGGTAATTATTGCTATGGCCATGGCTGGAGCGTAGAACTTCCATTATTTCGCTTTGGCTGCACATAGCAAAAAATTAATCAATTTCAGCTTTTTTTAATAAACAAATTAATTTTAATTTAGTGCATATATCAGAAACTATTTTGGAATTGCTTTAACAAAAATTGGCGTAATCGCCAGTTTTTGTTAAAGTGGGCTTATGAAGACCGGAGTTGCCACCGTGCCGCTGGATTGGGGGCGGTGCCCCCGCTGGCTGTTCGAACGGATGACGCGCCTGGGGCGCGGGATTTGCGTTGCCATCGTGGAAGAATTCGGCTCGGAAGAATTGTTGAAACGTTTGTCGGATCCGGCGTGGTTCCAATCGTTGGGGTGCGTAATGGGATTCGATTGGAATTCGTCGGGGTTGACCGTGACCACGATGGGCGCGCTAAAGGAAGCGGTCAAGGGCATGGAAACCGATCTGGGATTCTATGTTTGCGGCGGCAAGCGCGTGTCGCGCCGCACCCCCGAAGAAACGCTTGCTTGGGGCCAATTTTTGGGCTGGAGCGAAAGCAAAACCGGTAGCTTGGTCAACGCTTCCAAAATGGCGGCCAAGGTTGATTCGGCGCTGATTCAAGACGGATTTTCGATTTACGCCCATAATTTGTTGTTCACGAATTCCGGCAAGTGGGCGGTGATCCAGCAAGGGATGAATGTTGGTCTGCAGAAAGCGCGGCGTTACCATTGGTTGGGCGACGGCGTGAATGATTTTACTGTTGAGCCGCATTCGGGCATTGCCAGCGACGCGCGCTTGAAATCGCTCAATCTCACGGCCAAGGAAAGCGGGGAGAACAAGGAAATTTCCGCCGAAATGGTGAAACTTGAGCCGGACGCGTTTTTGAAAAATTTCAAAAGCGCGGCGCAGGCGGTTTCAAAAAATATGCCCCGCCTGAAAGGCGAGGCTCGCCCCTTGGGGGCGGCCGTTGCCAATCCCAACGGTTCGAGCTTGGGGCGCCAAAGCCGCTTGCCCGGGTTTTCCGAAATGGAACTCAACGATGTGGAATTCCATTGGCATCCGGTGGCGGCTGAAAAATTCGATCTAAAACGGCTCAAAAAAACCATTGAATTGGCGCATTTCCAAGCGCCGGAAAATTTCACGCAATTGTTGGCCGGCCAAGGTATCGGGCCAAAGACCATTCGCGCGTTGTCGCTGGTGGCCGAGATTATTTATGGCGCCAAGCCGTCCTATGAAGATCCGGCGCGTTATTCGTTTGCGGTGGGCGGCAAAGACGGCACGCCGTTTCCGGTGGATCGCAAGACCTACGACCAAATGCTGGGTGCCATGGAGCGGGGAATCCGCCAAAGCCAAATGCGGCAAGTCGAGATCGACCGGGCCCAGCGCCGCTTGGAAACCATAACCTATCCGTTTTGAATTTGTATTTGCATTTGAATCCGTAGGGGCGATTCTATGTAATCGCCCGTATTGTAACGCTCGCATCCGTTTATGTAATTGATAGAATTCAAATACGGGCGAAAACATAGTTTCGCCCCTACGAATGCAAAATGAAAAACTATTCTTCCAATAACGCGCAAAAAGGCAAGTTGGCCTATCGCACTCCCAGCCGCTTTATATATCAAAAATGTCTCAACGCTCAAAAAACAAGAATCCGGAAAGGCAAAACAAATTGGAGCAAATCGCCCAAGAAATAAGCGTTTGCCGAAAGTGCCGTTTAGCCATTACCCGGAACAAGACCGTGCCCGGAGAAGGGGGCGCCGAAGCGGAATTTTTTGTGATCGGCCAGGGTCCGGGCGCCAAAGAGGATAGAACCGGCCGGCCGTTTTGCGGCCGTTCGGGGCAATTGCTCACGGAATTGCTGGCGCTGGCCGGCATTGACCGCCAAAAGCAAACTTTTATCACTTCAATCGTGAAATGTTTGCCCACGCCGCCGTTGAATCGCAAGCCCAAATCGGATGAGATTGCCGCTTGTCATGATTTTTTGATGGAGCAGCTGGAAATTGTTGGCGCCAAGAAAATAATTTTGCTGGGAGACGCGGCGTTTAAGCAATTTTTTCCGCACGATAAATTTTCCGACTGGCGGGGAAAATGGCGCCAGAAAGCCGGCAAGCGATATTTTGTTTCCTACCATCCGGCCGCCGGCATCCGATTTGTGAAATTCAAAAAGATCCTTGAATCCGATTTTTCGAATTTGCATTTAACCCGTAGGGGCGATTCTGTGTAATCGCCCGCATTCGAATTTTATAATTTACGTAATTGCAAGGGCGAAAACATAGTTTCGCCCCTACAATACAAACACGAATGGAACTCTCCGCCTTTGAAAAACTCGTTGCCGCGGTCGCCGAAGAGCTGCCGCAAAACATCAAAGACGCGTTGGAAAACGTGGCCATTGTGATCGACGAAAAGCCGCGGCGCAACAATTTACTGGGGTTGTATGAAGGTATTCCCCAGAATCAGTGGGGGAAAAATGATGCCCTGCGCTTGCCCGACAAGATCACGATCTTCAAGGCCGCCATCGAGCAGGATGCCAAAACTCCGGAAAAAATAAAAGAACTGGTCAAGATCGTGGTTTGGCATGAGATCGCCCACCACTTCGGCTTCGATGAACCCCAAACCCGCCGCCTCGAGCGCAACTGGCGCCATGGCTTGACAAAATGAGAATTTTAGTTTAATTATTTTAATTAAAGAGGTGGTTTTGAAAATGATGAGGATTTGCTTGCCAGTGGAAGATAGATCTTTAATAGCAAAATTCGGACAAGAATTTTTTATGGATGGCAAATTGACGCGTTTTGTTTTTTGTTCACGCATTACAAGATTGGCGAGAAAAAATTGGAAAAATAAAATTGAACGTCGGAGGGCGCGAGGATCTTGATTTACTCGCGTATTTTTTTTACCATATAGGTTTTCTGCAATTTATAGCCGTTTTTGCGCCAGTATTGGCGCGCGCCCACGCCCGAGATTGCGGCGATTTTTTTTGCGCCAAATTCGGTTTTAGCGACGTGCTCGGCTTCTTTAATTAATTTTTTTCCCAATCCGGTGTGCTGGGCCGCCGATAGGCGAGCCTCGCCCTTTGGGCGGGCCGATTCGCTTTTTAATTCAATTGGAATTTGCAATCCATAAGTATGTATTTCCCGAATTATCGCGTTTGTATTTTTTGGTAGGGGCGATTCTGTGTAATCGCCCGCATTTGATATCCTCAATCGCAAAAGCGAAAATAATTTTGTCTTGCTTTCATTCTCAAACGACAAAAATATCTCCAATCCGCCCGATGCCTCATAATCGCGCCGCGTCAAGATTATTTTTTTGTTTGGATCATATCCGCCTTTGACCTCGCGGCAGCGGATGCAGGCGCAATGCCAATTTTCTATTTCCATGTCGCGGCTAATTATCTGGCGCAAATTGGAAATTTGCTTGGTGCCGGCGGTGATGCGCGGGGAGGGGATATCGCGGATGATGCGCTCGATCCTGACATAAGGAGGGACGATTTTTTTGATCTCTTTGACGACTTCGACTAATTTTTCATCCGAATAGGGTTGGTATTTTCCGCTTTGGTAGATTTCATAGAGCGGCGCTTCTTTCAAAACCGCGCATGGATAGATTTTCAGAAGATCCGGGCAAAAATTTTGATCGGAAAACAGGATTTTAGCCATTTCAATGTCGCGTTGTGACGACGAACCAAAAAGATTGAGCATGATCTGGTAGGAAACCTTAAAGCCGGCGTTTTTTAGTAATTTCGTGGCGGCAATTGTGGCGTCAATTTTGTGGCCGCGGTTATTTGATTTCAAAACATCGTCATAGATGCTTTGAATTCCCAATTCCACGCGCGTCACGCCCAAATCGCGCAAACGCAAAATTTCTTTTTCATCGATGTGGTCCGGCCGGGTTTCGACCGAAATTCCCACAATGCGGCATTTGGCATTTTCATTTTTTTTCTGCTCGGCTTCCAAATTTAAATTCACAGGGTTCCGATTCCTTTTGCAAAGATCGTTGCCGGCGGCAAAGCAGGCGGCGATGAATTTGGTTTGATAGGCCTTGGGATAAAAGCTCCAGGTGCCGCCGATCACGCGCAGTTCCACTTTGTCGATGTTGTGGCCCTCGGCGGCCAGATTTTCCAGGCGTTTTTTGACTTGGACATAGGGGTCGAATTTCAAAAGTCGGGCGCGTTCGGCCGCCGGTTCCCCCGAAAGATAGCTTTTTGGGAATCCGGGCTCGCTGGGGCAATAAAGGCAATTTCCCGGGCAGGGATAGGGCTTGGTGAGCACTGAAACGTTCACGATGCCCGACAGCGACCGCACCGGCCGCACCCGCAGCAACTCTTTGAGGCGGCAAGTGTAGCAAGGTTTCACCTTGCTACACTTCAAAGCAGCCAGCAGGGAGATGTTGTCCGGATAGGGGATTTTCATTTCCTTGGCGGCTTGCCGCTTGAACGCCTCCAACTCGGCTTTGGTTTTCGGATTTGCCGCCACCAATTTTTCCGCAATAATTTGGTTGATTTGTTTTTCCATAACTTGAAATTATATGATTTTGGGATAAAGTCAAAATATAAAATCGTAAAGCGAAAAGTGTAAAGTGAAAAACAAGATGCGGTATCCGTATTTTTGTTTTGCGCTTTGCGCTTTAAGTTTTTCGCTAAAAACATGTTCGAGAAACTTCAGCAGATCAAAAAATTGCAGGAGATCCAAAGCGCGTTGAAAAACGTCAAAATCGATTCCGAAAGGAACGGCGTGAAAATTTATTTGAACGGCAAATTGGAAGTCGAGGATGTGGAATTGAATCCGGCGCTGTCGATTCCCGATCAGGAAAAGGCGGTGAAAGATTGCTTCAACGATGTGATGAAAAAGGCCCAAATGGAAGTGGCCAAGAAGATGCAAGGGATGGGAGGTTTTGGCTTGTAAGCCAAAACCGCAAATCCGAAGCACGAATATCGAAATTCGAAACAAATTCCGCGCCCGAGGCGCGTCCGCTTTCAGCGGAAAATTTTCAAAATTTAAATTTTCAAAACAAAATGCGCATTTGTTTTTAACATTTGAAAATTGAGATTTTGATATTGTTTCGGATTTCGACATTCGATATTTAAATATTTCTTTTTTATGAACATAAAAAAGATTGTGGTGGGGTCGTTGCAAACCAATTGTTATTTGCTGCTTGACGGCGGGGAATTGGTGATTGTCGATCCGGGGGATGAAGCGCAAAAGATAATCGGCGAAATTCAAAAAATCGGCGCCGCGGTTAAATTCATCGTCAATACGCACCGGCATTTTGATCATATCGGCGCCAACCGCGAATTGGAAAAGGAATTTGGCGTGAGGAAGGTTGATCTAAAAGACGGCGATGTTGTATCGATCGGGCAAGTACGATTGCGCGCAGTGGCAACTCCGGGCCACACGCCCGAAGGGATTTGTTTGTTCGGAAAAGATTTCGCGATTACGGGCGACACTTTGTTTGCCGATGGTTTTGGCCGCACTGATTTGGCCGGCGGATCAAGCGCGGATATGGCCGTGTCGCTGGCGAAATTGGATAATTTAATTCCCGAGGGTGGCATGGTTTATCCGGGCCACGGCGATGTTTTTGTTTACAAAAAAGGCATGGCATTGGAGTGGCTCGATTATTTGGAATAAATTCTAAGCACCAAATCGCAAATCCCCTGCCTTTGGCGAGGCTCGCCTCCGGCGGCAAACAATATCAAAATTCAAAATTTTAAAATTCAAAACAAAAATCAAAAAGAATTTTGTTTTGACATTTGTATTTTGATATTTGAAATTGTTTAGGGTTTAGATTTTGGGATTTAGGATTTCAATTGAAATTGTGGATTTGAGCAAATTGGAAACGATATTGGCGGGGGAGCCGGCCTACCGGGCCAAGCAGGCGCGGGAGGCGGTTTTTGGTTCATTGATCGATGATTGGAGCCAGGCGCGGGAATTGCCTGAAAATTTGCGCCAAAAATTGGCGGCAGAGTGTTCGCTTGATATCAACGCCGAAATTTTCCATTCAAAAGACGGCGCTTCGGCCAAAGCGCTGATAACTTTGGCCGACGGAGCAAAGATCGAAACCGTGCTGATGCGGCATGGCAGCCGCCCGCGGGCGAGCCTCGCCTTTCAGGCGGGCCGGAATACGGTTTGCGTGTCGTCGCAGGTCGGCTGCCCGATGGGGTGCGCTTTTTGCGCCACCGGCAAAATGGGTTTCAAGCGGAATTTATCGGCCGATGAAATTGCGGAACAGGTTTTGCTTTTCGCGCGGATTTTGAAAAAAGAAGGCCGGCGGGTTGACAACGTGGTTTTTATGGGAATGGGCGAGCCGTTCTTGAATTATGCCAATGTGATGGCCGCGGTTAAAATTTTAAACGACCAGCGGGGGTTGAATATCGGCGGCCGCCATATTTCGATCTCCACTTGCGGAGTTGTCGAGGGAATCGAAAAGCTTGTCGATGAACCGATCCAAGTTAATTTGGCAATTTCGCTGCACGCGCCCAACGATGCTTTGCGTTCGAAGCTGATGCCGATCAACGCCAAATATCCGTTGAAAAAACCGGTCGAAACCATCGCGCATTATATCGAAAGAACCAACCGGAGGGTGATGCTTGAATACATAATGATCGACAAGGTCAATGATTCGGATGATTGCGCCCGGGAACTGGCCGACCTGGTGAAAACGCGATTATCGCCCAAATTGGCGTTCGTCAACCTGATCCGCTACAACCCGACCGGAGAATTTTTGGCGTCGCCGCCGGAACGGGTAAAAGCTTTCAAGGATATTTTGATGAAAGCCGGTGTGGAAACCACTGAACGTTATCGCTTCGGCCGCCAGATCAAGGCCGCTTGCGGCCAATTGGCGGCCAAAAGTTAAGCGAAAAGCGCAAAGAGCAAAGCGTAAAACAAGAATTCGAAATGCGTATTTTGCTTTAAGTTTTTCGCTTTTCGCTTTACACTTCCATTATGTTTGTTAAAGTTAAAGTGGCGCCTTGCGCCAAAGAGGAGCAAGTGGTCCAAGTCGCCCAAGACGCGCTCAAAATTTCGGTGCGTGAAAAGCCGGAGAACGGCCAAGCCAACGCGCGCGTCCGCGAGCTGGTGGCGTTCTATTTTGCGGTGCCGGCGGGCAAGGTGCATTTGGTAAAAGGGGCGCACGAATCGGCCAAAATATTCGAAATCCTCGATTGAATGCTTGATTTATGATTTAAGATTTATGATTTTTAAATTCGAGTTTGAATTATTCTTAAATCCTAAATCCTAAATCATTATTCTTGAATTTTATTATGGATGATATTTTATTAGTCGATGAAGATAATAATCCGACAGGGGCGGGGGAGAAAATGGATGTTCATCGGCGCGGAATTTTGCATCGCGCGTTTTCGATTTTGGTTTATAATTCCAAAAAAGAAATGTTGTTGCAACGGCGCGCCATAATCAAGTATCATTGCCCGGGGCAGTGGAGCAACGCTTGCTGTTCGCATCCGGCGCCCGGCGCTCATTTATTGGTCGCGGCCCGAAAGCGGTTGAAAGAAGAAATGGGAATCGATATTCCGGTTAAAGAAACCGGCGTTGAGTTTATCTATAAAGTGAAAGTGGGCGACTTGACCGAATATGAATATGATTATTTGCTTTATGGTCAATTCGACGGCCAGCCTAAAATCAATCCCCAAGAGGCCGATGCGTGGAAATGGATGGCTTTTGGCGATTTGCGGGCCGATATGAAAGAAAATCCCGAGGCCTATACGCCGTGGTTTCGCTTGATCGTGAGCCAAGGCGATAGCGACGCCGAGCAAATTCCGGTGCCGCGGCTGGAAAAATACGAGATTAAAAAATTGGCAACCTACAAATAAAGCGTAAAGTTTAAAGCGCAAAGCGCAAAGTGAAAATACAAAAGCGCAGGCAAAATGGAAAAAAATATTGCTGATGAATTATTGGAACAAACGCGTCAAAATTACGATTCGTTTGCCGAATCGTTTTCGCGAACGCGAGATTATGTTTGGCCGGAATTTAAAAAATTGATCGGCGGCTATGCCAAATCCGGGGATAAGGTGTTGGATATCGGTTGCGGCAACGGCCGCTTATATCCGCTTTTTCAAGAAATCGGCGCGGATTATGTTGGCGCGGACAACTCAAAAAATTTGATTGGAATCGCGCAAAATAAATTTTCAACCGGCAAGTTCATTGTCGGCGACGCGTTGGGCTTGCCGTTCGCGGATGGATCGTTTGACGCGGTTGTATCTTTGGCCGTGGTTCATCATATTCCTTCAAGGGAGTACCGCCAAAAATTTTTCCAAGAAGCGGCGCGGGTTTTGAAGCCGGGCGGCTATTTTATCGCCGCGGCTTGGGATTTGTGGTTGGCGACAATGTTTGGAAATCGGCAATGGAAGCGCGTGAAAGGATTTTTAAAAACCCAGGTAAGAATCGCGCTTGGTTTGGAAAAATTGGATTTTGGCGATTTTTTCATTCCCTGGCAAAATCAATATCCGCGCTACCATCATGCTTTTGGGCTGAATGAATTGAAAAATTTGGCAAAATTTGCCGGTTTTGAAATCAAGCAAGCTGGCATTGCCAAGGTTGGCCGCCGCGAACAAAACCTTTACATCATCGCCAGGAAAGCTTAAAATGGGTGGAATAATTGTAAATTTTAATTATGAAAATTGCCATTACCGGAACCTCGGGGTCGGGCAAGGATACGCTTGCCGAATATTTGGTCCAAAAAAAAGGATTCGAAAAAATTTCTTTGTCTGGTTTGATTCGTGATGAAGCCAAGAATAGGCGGATCGAATCGACTCGCGAAAATTTGCGAAAACTGGGAAATGAAATGCGTCAAACGCAAGGCAATGATATTCTTGCCAAAATTGCGCTGGAAAAAATTGAGTCGGATAAAAATTATATTATTACCAGCGTGAGGCATCCGCAAGAAATTAAAATCTTATTCGATTCGGGCAGCTTTGTTTTGTTATCGGTTGACGCGCCGGTTGAAGTAAGGTTTGAGAGGGTATCGCGAAGAGGCGACGCGAAAGAAAAAAATATTAAAAATTTACAAGATTTTCAAAAAAGCGAAGCGCAAGAAATGGATTCGGATGATTTTTGCGGCCAAAAAGTCCGGCAATGCATGAATATGGCAAAGTTTACGATTTTAAACAACGGCGATAAAAATGATTTTTTTAAAAAATTTGATGATTTGTTTGATGAATTAAAAAAAGAATCAAAATATGTTCGGCCGTCATGGGATCGTTATTTTATGGATTTGGTGCAGTCGATTGGTCAAAGGGGAACTTGCAATCGCGGCCGGGCCGGATGTTTGATCGCGCGCGACAAAAGAATTATCGCGACCGGCTATGCGGGCGCGCCGGAACGGCTTGACCATTGCGACGAGATAGGCCATTTATATAAAGATACGATCCATGAAGATGGATCGGTTACCCGACATTGCATTCGTACGGTTCATGCCGAAGCGAATGCAGTCGCTCAGGCGGCAAAATATGGCATTGCGGTTGACGGCGCCACAATTTATTGCAAAATAGAGCCTTGTCTTGATTGTGCCAAGCTCTTGATTAGCGCGGGCATAAAAAAGGTAGTTTGCGAGACTCGTTATCATGCGGCCAAGGAAGCGCGCCAAATGCTTGCTGACGCGCGAGTTGAGATTGTTGCTTTAAATGATCAAGTGGAATCATACGGAAATAAATAGTCAGATATATTGCTTAAAATAAAAATCCGCGGCTCGGCGGATTTTTCGAAGGTGCGCCCGACAGGAATCGAACCTGTAGTCGCCGGCTTCGGAGGCCGGCATTTTATCCATTAAACTACGGGCGCGCGGCAAAGCAAGTATATCACAACACTTTATTTTTTCAATTTTTGGAATTTTAATTTCAAATTTGACAAATGGAATTCAAAAAGCTAAAAAGGAAGCGAGGGGATGAGGGTTTTTACCCAATACAGGCAGAAAGCCGGTCAGCGAAGGAGGTTGAGTTGGGCCATGCAGTCTCTGCCAGATTGCACTATGTAGCTTGGCTGATCTCGCGATTGGCTGTTCCCCTCGCCTAAAAGGCACCGATGCATCGGTGTTTTTTAGTTAGCACGCGCATTGAGCCCCATGGTTTGTCTTTGGACGATTTCAAAAAAGGGCGAAGCCCCATTGTGCCGGAAATTAAAAGCACGGGCTTGAAATTGGAATAACCAAAGCGATTTGTCGATTTATAAAACAAAAATTAAACTTTGACCGTCGCGAAAAATCCTCACAGCGGTTTTTTTTGATCTTGTTTGAAAAACTAAACAAATAGAAAAAATTTGACATTTTGTGGCGGGGGGCGGTAATTTCACTTTATCCGGCGGTTTTGGTAGAATTAATTATTGGTATTTTTACTTTGCGCTTTGCGCTTTAAGTTTTTCACTTTTATGCAATACAAAATCGCGGTGTCGGGCGCGGCCGAGATCGGCCGTTGTTGCGACAACATAGTTTTGCTTTCAAAGGAGGTGGGCAAGGAAATCGCCCGCAACCATTGCGTTTTGGTTTCGGGCGCCACCACGGGCGTGCCCTATTTTTCGGCCCAGGGGTGCAAGCAGGCCGGGGGGTTCAACGTGGGTTTTTCGCCGGCCGGATCCGAGATCGAGCATTTGCGGCGCTACCGCTTGCCGCTGGATCCGTTTGACGTGATGATCTACACCGGATCGGATTATTCCGGCCGGGACATTATTATGACCAAGTCGGCCGACGCCATCATTATTGTTTGCGGCCGCATGGGCACATTGCACGAATTTACCACGGCCGTGGAATGCAAAAAGATAATCGGCGTGCTGGAGGGTTCGGGCGGCACGGCCGACAAGATCCGCGATTTGGTGAAAGGAACCTATCGCGGAATAAAAAAAATCGAATATGATAACGATCCCATAATGCTGGTGCGAAAAATCATTGAACGAGTAACCCGGGAAAAGAAAAAAGCCAAATTTTAAAAGAAATTTGTTTTTAATTTTCGTTTGTGTTTTTGTATTTGTAGGGGCGAAACTATGTTTTCGCCCGCATTCGCATTTTGAAATCGCGGGTTCGGGGCGATTACATAGAATCGCCCCTACGGGTGCCAATTGCGATCGCGCCGTTCAAAACTGCGGCGCCGGCCAAAAATCCGGCAATGACGTCGGCAGGGTAGTGCGCGCCCAGATAGACGCGCGAAAATCCCACCAACAAAACGAATATCGGCGCGATAATGTTTATCGTCCACAGCAGTTTTTTGTTTTTGACCGATTTGTTGGCCAAAAACAACAAGACGCCATAAAAAACCAGTGAGTTCATCGAATGGCCCGATGGGAAACTATACCATGACGCGTCTTCCAGCGCCGGCATATCGGGAAATTCCGGTCGCGGCCGCTGGACAGTGTATTTCACGAGATTGTTGATGATCACGCTGGTTAAAAGCGTGGCGGCGAAAAACAAAGCGGTTTGGCGCCGTTTTTTTATCCAAAAAGCCAGAATCATGATCGCGGTCAACAGGCCGGTGAACATCGTGGAACTGACCGTTGAAATCGCGGTTAGAATTTGCGTCAAAAACGGACTTCTTAAATCGTAGATCACTTTCGTCCATTGGGCGTCAAAATCCATTGTTTTATTGCCGGCCACCGCAAAAACGATCGTGGCGAATGCCACGACTAAAATTACGACCGTCGCCCCAAATTTGACTTTATTGGTTATTGTCATAAATTGATTATAATCTAATATGAATTATGAAACGCTTTGAATTTGTATTTTTGGGGTCGTTCCCCCGTGTAATCGCGGGGGTGCGACCCCGATAATAGTATTAGAAGAGTTTCGTAATTCGTGATAATTTAATATAATACCGCAATTTAACCTTAAACAAAATGCACACAGATATTTTTATTTTCGGCGACAGCATTGGTTTTGGTAAATATGATTCAAGGGGCGGTTGGACTTATCGCTTGAACGAATTTTTCGAAACGGATTATCTTGCCGGAGGGGGGGGCGAAGCGTACGTCTATAATCTCTCGATATCGGGCAATCGAACTGAAGACATATTGGAACGTTTTGAATCGGAAATGAGGCCGCGTTTTGCCGAGAAAAAAGATACCGTTATTGTTTTCGCGATTGGGCTTAATGATGCGGCGTTCGTGCACAGCAAGAAAGACAATTGGACGAACTTTGACGATTTTAAAAACAATCTTGAGAATCTGCTCATCAAAGCCAAAAATTTTTATGACAAAATTATTTTTCTCGGTTTAACCGCGACCGATCAAGCGATCGTGGATCCGATGCCATGGGATTTGGACAAATCCTATCTTGATGCCGACGTCAAAAAATATGACGCGGCGTTGCGCGACATCTGCCAAAAATCAGGAGTTGGCTATATTTTGCTTTATGACAAATTCATTGCTGGCGGGTTGAAAAACTTGTTGCATGACGGCGCGCATCCCAACGCGGCCGGCCACCAGCTGATCTTCGAAACCCTCCGCGATCATCTGTTGGCCAACAAGATCATATAAATCAATTTAATCGATAACGGACACTCTCACATTCTTGAGAATGTGAGAATATCAGTAAATTTTTTAATAAAATGAAAAAAGTTGGGTTTGGGGAGGTTGAAGAAATAATAAATGACTTTGTTTGCAAAAACAAAGAATTTTTGGCAGAGGTTGGAGTTTTGGTTGGGGTGAGCCGGGGCGGGCTGGTACCGGCCGCGCTTTTGGCGGCCAAAATTGATAAGCCGCTGGTGGCGGTTTATATCGATAAAAGCGACGAGATATTCTTTGACCGGGGCGAATGGATAGCAGGCAAGAATGTTTTGGCGGTTGACGATATTATCCGCTCGGGAAAAACCTTGCGGTTGGTGAATGATCGCTTGAAAAATTTTTGCGCGCCCCAAAATGTTTCGTTTTTCACACTTTTTAGGGTGTTGCCGCTAAACAATCCCAAATTTAACATTCCGTCGTTTTCCCGCAAGATCGATGAGGATGTCGTTTTCCTGTGGGACCATGACCGGAAGTAAAAAATGGTGATGGAATATAATTCGAAAATCCATCATCGGAGGTCGATTCGCGCCCAAGGATATGATTATTCGCGGGATAGCGCGTATTTTGTGACGATATGCGCGCAGGATATGAAGTGCGTGTTTGGGAATATCGAAAGAGGGGAGATGAGATTGAATGGGGCGGGAGAGATGGTTGATTTTTGGTGGCGGGAATTACCCAATAAGTTCCAAAATATCCGGCTTGACGAATTTACGGTGATGCCGAACCATTTTCACGGGATTTTGGTTGTAGGGGCGATTCTATGTAATCGCCCTGAGCCCGTAATTTTGAATTCGGATTTTGATGCGGGCGAAAACATAGTTTCGCCCCTACGGAAAATACAAAATGCAAATGCAAAAATTCCAAATACATACGCCGGTTTAGGACAATATGTTTCTTGGTTTAAACGAATGACGACCAATGAATATATCCGCAATGTTAAAATCGGCAAATTCCCGCCGTTCGAAAAATCGGTTTGGCAGAGGAATTATTGGGAGCATATTATTCGCGACGATGATGAGTTGGACCGCATCCGCGGATATATTGTCGATAATCCGTCAAATTGGGAAATCGATGAATTTTATTCGCAGAAATAATGCGGGCAACCACAAGGGTTGCCCCTACGATGTAAATGCTAATTCTGGATTATTTCGGGGCGTGTGTTATGTTAAAAACACAATAATAGGAATAATCAAAAACGTAAATTTGTAGAGGTCAGACCTCGGCGTGCTCGCCGAGGACTGACCTCGAATGCAAATGCGCGATCAAAAAATCTATGGCGGCAAAACAAACAAAGAGGGAGGAGTTCAAGGTTTCCGGGGAGAAGGTGATCGAGAAGGTCAAAGAATTGATCAAAGAGGGTAATGTGCGCCGGATAATCATCATCAACGAAAAAGGCGAAACATTGGTCGAAATTCCGCTCACATTCGTGGTGGTGGGCACGGCCTTGGCGCCGGTGCTGGCCGCCGTCGGGGCGTTGGCGGCGCTGATCGCCAACTGCACGATCGTGGTGGAGAGAAAATAATATGCCCATACATTTAAATTACCAGGGGACGACATGCAAAAAGTGCGGGGCGGAATTCATTGCTCACCGGGTCGGCTGTTCTTGCCCGCGGTGCCAAACCGCGGCCGCGGAAGTTTTTGATTTCGTGCCGGCAACTATCGCTACGATGAAAGACCACAAGCAGATGTACGGCAATTATTTTCCGGACAGCTGGTTTTCGGGATCAGCGGCCGACATCGTCCAGGGAATAATTTTTGAATTGTTCGACAATTTCGAGATCGAAAAGCCCAAAGATATGCTGGCGTTCATCGTGGAACAGCTGGCGCAGGTGGAATGGGAGGAAGGTCAGGAACATTTGGCCGGCCAAACCGAGCAGATCGCTTTGGAAGTTTTCGAGATATACAAAACCGATCCGGATTTCCGCGGCGACGTGCTCAAGGAAAAACCGCTCAATCCGAAACTGGAAAATTTGAATCCAAAATCGGATACCCCGCTTGATATTGACAACAACATTGGTTTTTAATAGGCGGGATAATTTTTGTCGTTTTCTTTTTGCCTTGAAACGAGGGCGTTTTTTGTATAATATCAAGGATAAGCGAATTTGAGGTGCGAGTTTGACGAGGTCAGACCTCGGCGATTACGCCGAGGACTGACCTCAAATGCGAAATTCAAATTCAAGTTAAATCAAAAATCCAAAATGCGAAATTCGGAAAACATAATTAAGGGGAGGTTGGCGGAGAGCTTGGTGGAGCAGATGCTGAAGGCAAGCGGTTGCCGGGTTTACCGTTTGGGCGCCGCCGCGGTGCTGGAAACGATTGTCCAGCTGGAAGATGAATTTTCAAAAGATAGCGCGGCGGGCAAAAAGGTTGCTTCAATTCCGGATTTTATGGTGATGGGCATGCGCGAAAGGCCGGTGTTCGTGGAGGTGAAATTCCGCGCCGAACCCGAGTCGCTGGAAGAGGAACTGCTGTTGGAAAAAGACGCGCCCGAGGGTTTTTGGGGCGCCAAGATCGTGTTGGTGACCAACAAGCAAAAACCATATTTTCGCGTGCTTGAGCCGCCCTATTTTTCCAAGGAAGAGCGCGACGGCTGGCCCATTCCGGTGGCCAACTGGAAGCCGCTGGAAAAGGATGTTGATTTGGGATGCGATGAAAAAATCATCAAAGAATTTGAAGAGCTGGTGGAGAAATATTACTCGAAATAATTTTTAATTTTCAATTTTAAATTTTTAAACAAGATCTAATTTTTAAAATTTAAATATTAAAAATTGTTTACAAATTAAAAATTACAAATTAAAAATTTTGGCAATAGGAAAGGTAAAAATTTTATGGAAAAAATAGCAAACAAAAATAATAAAGATTATCGGCCGGAGGTCATTGAACCCAAGTGGCAGAAATTCTGGGAGGAAGGCGGGGCGGATATCGCGCCGGATTTTTCGGACAAACCCAAATTCTACAATCTGGACATGTTCCCGTATCCTTCGGGCGCGGGTCTGCACGTGGGGCATTTCAAGGGCTACGCGGCCAATGATGTGGTGGCGCGCGCCAAGCGGATGATGGGTTATAATGTCCTGCATCCCATGGGCTGGGACGCGTTCGGCCTGCCCGCGGAAAACTATGCCATCAAAACCGGCATCCATCCATCGATAACCACGGCCAAGAATATCGAAAATATCAAGCGGCAGATGAAAATGGTCGGGTTGAGCTATGACTGGTCGCGCGAGATCAACACCACCGATCCGGAATATTACAAATGGACGCAGTGGATATTCTTGCAGTTATTCAAAAAAGGTTTGGCCTATGAATCGGAATTGCCGATCAATTGGTGTCCGTCTTGCAAAACCGGTTTGGCCAACGAGGAGGTGGTCGGGGGCAATTGCGAGCGGTGCGGCGCCGCGGCCGAAAAAAAGAATTTGCGCCAATGGGTGCTGAAGATCACTGCCTATGCCGACCGTTTGCTGACGGATCTGGAAGGGTTGGATTGGCCGGAAAAGATCATTGAAATGCAAAAAAACTGGATCGGCAAAAGCGAAGGCGCCGAAATCAATTTTAAAATCAAAAACTCCGATAAAATCATAAAAGTGTTCACCACGCGGCCGGACACGCTTTTTGGCTGCACCTATCTGGTGCTGGCGCCCGAACATCCGTTGGTTGAAGAGCTAAAAAATAAAATCGGTAATTACCCGGAAGTTGAAAAGTATGTCGCGGCGGCCAAGCAAAAAATGGATTTGGAACGGATCAGCGAGGTCAAAGATAAAACCGGCGTGCGGCTTGAGGGCATGATCGCGATCAATCCGACCAATGGCCGGGAAATCTCGGTTTGGGTCGCGGATTATGTTTTGATGAATTACGGCACGGGCGCGATCATGGCGGTGCCCGCGCACGACGCGCGGGACTTTGAGTTTGCCAAAAAATACGACTTGGAAATAATTGAAGTCATCAAGCCGGACGCGGGCGGAGAATTGCCCTATGAAGGCGCGGGCGCGCTGGTTAATTCCGGCAAGTTTGACGGCATCGCTTCGCAGGCGGCAAAAAATAAGATCGTTGAATGGTTGGCCCAAAGCGGTAATGCCAAAACAACCATCAATTACAAATTGCGGGACTGGGTATTTTCGCGCCAGCGCTATTGGGGCGAGCCGATTCCGCTGGTGCATTGCGCCAAATGCGGCATTGTGCCGGTGCCGGAAAGCGAATTGCCGGTGAAATTGCCGCAAGTCGACAGATACCAGCCGACCGGGACCGGCGAATCGCCGTTGGCCGTGATCAGCGAATGGGTGAACGTCGAATGCCCAAAATGCGGCGAGCTGGCTAAAAGGGAAACCAACACCATGCCGCAATGGGCCGGATCGTCATGGTATTATTTGCGCTATATCGATTGCAAAAATCCGGACGCGATCGCGGACGCGAAAAAGGAAAAATACTGGATGCCGGTGGACCTTTATGTGGGCGGAGCCGAGCACGCGGTTTTGCATTTGCTCTACGCGCGGTTTTGGCACAAGTTTTTGTTCGACCTGAAAGTTGTTTCTACCAAAGAACCATTCCAAAAATTGCGAAGCATCGGCATCGTGCTGGCTGAGGATGGGCAAAAAATGTCAAAATCAAAAGGCAACGTGGTGAATCCCGACGATATTGTGGCCGAATTCGGCGCCGACACTTTGCGGGTCTATGAATTATTTATGGGGCCATTTGACCAAGCCATCGCGTGGTCGACCGACAGCGTGCGGGGTAGCCGCAAATTTTTGGGCCGGGCATGGAATTTGGTGTTGGAATGCGCGAATAACGAAAAAAGCGGCGAGGAAGTTTTGCGCGCGGTCCACAAATTGAACCAAAAAATTTCCCACGATATCGAAGAATTGAAATTTAACACCGCCATTGCGGCGTTTATGGAATTTTTGAACTTTGCCGAGGCCAACAAAGAAAAAACCGGCAAGGATGTGTTGGAAAGAATGGTTTTGCTTTTGGCGCCGTTTGCACCGCACCTCGGCGAAGAACTTTGGCAAAAACTTGGCAACAGCGAGAGCGTTTTTAAACAGCCTTGGCCGCAACCCGATCAAGATTTTCTCAAAGAAGACATGGTTGAGATCATTGTCCAAATCAACGGCAAAATGCGCGACAAAATCTCGGTATCGGTCAATGCCAACCAAGCCCAAATCGAACAACTTGCCAAAGCGTCAAAAATAGTGCAACAATGGATAGACAATAAACCAATCAAGAAAACGATATACGTTGGGAACAAGTTAATCAACTTCGTCATCTAAAAACCAGGAGATAAGATTTATGATTTATGATTTAAGATTTAATCCAAATCTTAAATCTTAATTCTTAAATCTTAAATCAGGCATTTTAAATTATGTGCGGTATTATCGGTTATATCGGCAAAAACGAAGCGTTTCCGGTGCTCATTTCGGGGCTCAAGCGGATGGAATACCGCGGCTATGACAGCTTCGGTTTTTGTATCCACGGCAACGACAAAAATTTTTCCACGTTCAAAAAAGTGGGCAAAATTTCGGGCGCCGACGACGACCTGGCGAAAGTGAACGCGGCGGGCAATGTGGGCCACGCGCACACGCGCTGGGCCACGCATGGCGGGGTGACCGATGCCAATGCTCATCCGCATTTGGATTGCCAGGGCGCGATCTCGGTGGTGCACAACGGCATCATCGAAAACTATAAAGAGCTCAAAAAGGAATTGGAGGCCGAAGGCCACAATTTCATTTCCCAGACCGACACCGAGGTGTTGGCGCATCTGGTCGAAAAATATTTCGACGGCAATTTGGAGCGGGCGGTGAAAAAGGCCGTGGCGCGGGTGCGGGGAACCTATGGCATCGTGGTGATCGCCAAAAGCGATCCCGATAAGATTGTCGCGGCGCGGTCGGGCAGTCCGCTGTTGATCGGCATCGGCGAGGGCGAGTTTTTGGTGGCGTCGGATCCGGCGGCGGTGGTGGCCAACACCAAAAAAGTGGTCTATCTCAACGAAGGCGAAATCGCCACGCTCACGCCCGAAAGTTATTCGATTTATGCCGAGCGCCAGCCCCAAGTAATCGAGTGGGATCTCAAAGATGTGGAAAAGGGCGATTATCCGCATTTCATGCTCAAGGAGATCATGGAACAGCCCGAAAGTTTGCGCAATTCGCTGCGCGGCCGGCTTTTGCCCGACGAAGGCAATGCCAAGCTGGGCGGCCTGATGCCGGTCGAAGACCGCTTGCGCGATATTGAAAAACTGCACATTGTGGCATGTGGTACGGCTCGTTATGCCGGGTTGATTGCGGAATTGATGCTGGAAGAATATGCCGGCGTGCCCACCGATGTGGATGCGGCATCGGAGTTCCGTTATCGAAAAAATATTCTTGAGAGAAATTCCGCGGTATTGGCGATTTCCCAATCGGGAGAAACGGCCGATACTTTGGCGGCCATCCGCGAAGCCAAATCAAAAGGCGTGCTGACCATCGGCATAACCAATGCAGTTGAGTCGACACAAGCCCGGGAAACCGATGCCGGGATTTATAATCATGCCGGGCCGGAAATTGGGGTGGCGTCTTCCAAAGCGTTCACTTCGCAATTGACCGTACTGGCATTGTTGACGCTATATTTGGGACGCCAGCGCGATATGGCGCTGGTGATGGGGCAACGAATTGTTAACGAACTGGCTCAGATCCCTTCACTGGCGGAAAGAACAATTGAAAATTGCGCCGTCTTAAAAGAAATCGCTCAAACTTACAAAAATTATTTCAGTTTCTTTTTTATGGGTCGCAAATATAATTTTCCGATCGCGATGGAAGGCGCGCTCAAATTGAAAGAACTGGCTTATGTGCATGCCGAGGGAGTTGCCGCCGGAGAATTGAAGCACGGAATGATCGCGTTGATAGAAAAAGATTATCCGGTGGTGGTTATTTGCCCGAGTGATTCGGTTTATGAAAAAAATATTTCCAACATTATGGAATTGAAAGCGCGCGGCGCGCGGATTTTAGCGGTGGCCACCGAAGGCAATGAAGAAATCAAAGATATTGCCGATGATGTGGTTTATATTCCCAAAACCTTGGAAATGCTCACGCCGATCCTTGCCGCGATCCCGATGCAACTGTTTTCTTATTATGTGGCCGCGGCGCGCGGTTGCGATATCGACAAGCCCCGCAATCTGGCCAAATCCGTCACCGTGGAGTAAAAGTTAATTTGCATAAATTTGGCGTTGAAAGTATTATGAGATTATGAAAAATCAATCGAGAAAGAAACAAATAATGGAGTATACTGTGCTCTTCGCTCCCGATGAAGAGACCGGTTATTTTGCGGCTGAAGTTCCGGCGTTGCCGGGCTGCGTTACTCAAGGAAAAAATTTAGCTGAAGCCAAAAAAAACGCGCGTGAAGCGATAGAATTGTATTTGGAAACTTTGGCTGAGAGAAAAATCGCTTTTCCGGAGGATATTGACCCGAATTTTTTGAAGAGCAAAGTGAGCGTGGAAGTTAATTATTGCCCGGCATAAATTAAATTATGACGCAGCTTTCGATTCTAAATTATTAAGGGAGAAATAAAAGATATGCTCGATAGTTTGATTTTGAACAAAGAATCAATTGAGACGATTTACAAAACAATATCCGAATTTCACGAAAAATATCTTAAAAAATACGGCGTTAAGATTCCCAAGCTTTGCGATAAAAACAGCAATTTTACAAAAGATGCGTTGGTTTTGGTTTATTTAGCTTATGGCTATCCAAAAACAAGAAAAGTTTCGAAAGAAGAGTTGACTAAATTTGTGCGGAGTTATTATCCAAACACAAATGATGTTCAGCAAGCCCGCCATCTTGGAGCCCAAAGCGGCTGGTGGATTGTTGCTGGCGGGAGAGACAATATTGTGCTCGAAGTAAAAAGAGGTTTATATCAATTGTATACTTTGGAACAACCTTATCCTTCTTTCAAAAAGGGCTATCGGATTACCGATACCGGCGATTGGCAAAAAATAAAAGAAAAATATAATTTTAGATGTGCCACGTGCGGCTCGCTTGAAGGAAAGCCGCATTTTCATTGGCCGGCGACAAAAACCATTTTGCAGAAATCGCATAAAGATCCGAATAAACCATTGGTTGCCGGAAATATAATTCCGCAATGTCAAAAATGCAATCGTGGTGATAGAAATAGGTGGGTTTATGATGAAAAGGGCAGAGTGATAAAAGTGGCAAATCCGACCGTGGTTAATTTTTGCGACATTGAAGTGCAAAAGAAAATCTATCGAATTTTGCATAAAAAATTTCAAGGAAGAAATCCAAATTCTTCGTTATGAAAAACAAAAAATTTTTAAATAAAATTATAGAAGGAGATTCGTTGAAAGCGATGGTTGAAATCGAAGACGATTCGATTGATTTGGTTTTGACCGATCCGCCATATTTTTTGGATAAATTGGATAATAATTGGAATTACGAGAAAGTTGGCAAGACTAATAATCAGCATACGGTTACGTCTTTGCCTGCAGGAATGAAATTTGATCGGCAGCAAGGGAAAAATTTTTATGAATGGTATTTATTGGTTTCCAAAGAAATTTTTCGGGTTTTAAAACCGGGGGGATTTTTCTTTTCTTTTTCCAGTCCGCGATTGTATCATCGCATGGCCAGCGCGGTTGATGATGCCGGTTTTGAATTGAGAGATGTTTTTATTTGGCTTTATACTCAAAATCAAATGAAGGCGATGGGGTTGAGCCATTTTATAGATAAAATGGGTGTTGATTTGCAAAAAAAAACAGAGATTAAAAATAAATTAAGCGGTTGGAAAACACCGCAAATAAAATCTTGTTTTGAGCCGATTGCAATGGGGCAAAAGCCGACAAGCGGCACTTATCTGGAAAATATGCTTGAAAATGAAGTGGGGCTTTTGAATGCGAATTTAAGAATTGGCGATGAAATGTATCCGGCCAATGTGGTTTCAACCGAAAATATCAGCGAGCAAATAGATAAAGCATTTTTGGTTTCAAAGCCGGACAAAAAGGAAAAGGGTGAATTTAACGATCATAAAACAGTCAAGCCATTGGCGGTTTGCGAATATTTGATCAATTTAGCGGCATTTTCCAAGGATGCGGTGGTATTGGATCCATTTTTGGGAAGTGGAACAACCGCGGTTGCGGCCAAAAGAATGGGCAGAAGTTATATTGGCATGGAGTTGAATCGTAAATATGTTGAAATCGCCCAAAGAAGAATTTCCGAAGTTGGTGTTTGTGCTAATTCGATAAATATCAATAGCAAGCAAAGGCAGATGAATTTTCAACTTAGTTGATTGAACTTTGTTGATTATTAAGATATGAGCAAATACTAAAATATATTTTTATATTTATGAACAAATTATTGGAAAATGAAAAAGGGAAGAAGGTGATGTTTTTGGGGAACGAAGCGATCATCCGCGGGGCGCTGGAGGCCGGGGTGCAATTCGTTTCCACCTATCCGGGCACGCCCGCGTCGGAGATCGGCAACAATTTTTATGCTTTGCAAAAGGAGTTGAAAGACGACCCCAAATTCTTGTTCGAGTTTTCCACCAATGAAAAAACGGCCATGGAGGCGGCGATTGGTGCCAATTTTTCCGGGCTAAAAACCCTGGCGGCGATGAAAAATTTCGGCTTGAACGTGGCGTTGGAGCCGCTCTTGCCGCTGGCCTACACCGGCACCCGCGCGCCCATGGTGATATTTTTGGCCGACGATCCGTCGTGCCACAGTTCGGCGCAAAGCGAGGAGAATACCCGGCCGTTTTCGGTTTTGGGCCATTTGCCGATGCTGGAGCCAAGCGACGCGCAGGAGTGCAAAGATTTCACGATCGAGGCGTTCAAGATTTCCGAGAAGTTCGGTTTGCCGGTGATCGTGCGCATTACCACGCGCACGGCGCATCAGCGAGCGCGGGTGGAATTGGGCGAATTGGATCCGAATCGGAAGATAAATTTGAAGGGCGAATTTATTAAAGACAAGCGAAAGTTTGTGACCATGATGCCGCGCCTGCACGAAATGAAAAAAGAAATGTTGGAGAGGGAACAAAAATTGGCGGCCTATTTTGAAAAGTGCAAACTGAATCGTGTCGAAGGCCTTGTTAAAGGAAAAAAACAACCATTGGGGATTATCACTTCGGCGGTTTCGTATTTGCATGTCCGCGAAGCCATGGAGCAACTGGGGGTTGATTTGCCGGTGCTGAAATTGGGAATGTTTCATCCATTGCCCGAAAAATTGATCAAGGATTTTATCAATCCGTTGAAGAAGGTGTTGGTGGTGGAAGAATTGGAGCCGTATTTGGAACACCGGCTGGCGATGCTGGCCAAAGATGTCAATTGCAAATTGCGGATCCACGGCGTTGATCTGCGCTCACAGATCGGCGAAATGAAGCCCGAGATCGCGGCCGATATGATCGCCAAGTTCACGGGCAAAACCTATAAAATGCCGGTCTTCAAGCCAAATTTCGAGTTGCCCAATCGGCCCCCGCAATTGTGTCCCGGATGCCCCTATTGGCTGGCGTTTGCCGCGGTGAAAAAAGCCGTGGACGAGCAAAGGGTCATTTTTGGCGGCGATATCGGCTGTTATATGATCGGCGCCTTGCCGCCGCACGAGATCTATGACTATATGTTTTGCATGGGATCGGGGATTGGCATTGCGCACGGTATTAAGCGGGCCACAGACCAAAAAGTGATCGCGTTTGTCGGCGACGGCACGTTTTTCCATTCGGGCATCGAGGGTTTGCTCAACGCGATTTACAACAAATCCAATCCGCTGCTGATCATTTTGAACAACCAGATCACGGCCATGACCGGCCACCAGCCGCACCCGGACGCGGTGGGCGTGGAAAACCGGATCCCGATCGAAAAAATGGTGCTGGCTTGCGGGGTCAAAGAACAAAATCTAAAGATCGTCGACCAGGGCAATTCGGAAGAATTCATCGCGGCGGTGCGTGAATTCGTTGAAAAACCCGAAGTGTCGGTTATTATCGCCAGAAGGCCGTGCAAATTTGTGATTCCGAAGGAATAAACATTGAACATTGAACTTTAAACATTGACAAAAATGCGCAAGGGCGGAGAGACCCGTCTTTTGCGTTTTTGCATTGCTGTATTTTGCATTTGTATTTGTAGGGGCGAAACTATGTTTTCGCCCTGATTGCCGAAATGCGGGCGATTACCCACCTTCGTTAAAACTTCGGCGAGACAAGTATAGAATCGCCCCTACAATCCAAAATGCGGCGTATTCTATAATTCCAACCCTTTACATTTTCCAAAAAAGTTGTATGAAAATCATATAGCTCGTTTATAATTCGGTGTGAGAGTGATGAAAACGTGAGAGGTCGAATTCTAAACGGCTCAAGAGGGATTTAATGAAGATGCAAAATAAAACAAAAAATAGAGGCGAAACGCCTTGTCCGCATTGCGAAAAAGGAATTTCAAAAAAAGAAGATCTTGTTTTAAAGCATTGTCCGCATTGCGGAAAAGCCATAGAACCTCAGTTCAGGGGTCAGGGGAGGGGTGCGAAAGTTAAAAAATATATCAAGCTATCAACAGTGAGTACGTCGATTGGCGGAGATCGGGAAACTTTTATCCCCTGTGCGCCTTAATTTTTTAGACACTTTATTTTTTGGTGTCTTCTTTTATTTTTATTTGATAATTTCGGTAATCTTTAATAAGATAGAGTTATTAAACGCATGATTTGGGATGTGAGATTTAGTATTTATTCATAAATCATAAATCTTAAATCATAAATCAAAGATTTGATAAGATTATGGCAAAGATAATCAATAAAACAAAAATTAAAAAAACAGAAAAGAGCGAAGTATTCAATTGCGTGATCGTGGGCACGGGCGGCCAAGGGCTGATCACTTTGCTGGAGGTTTTGGCCGAGGCTGGGGCGAAAAGCGGTTTGGATGTTAAAACATCGGAACTGCACGGCTTGTCCCAGCGGGGCGGGTCGGTGGAGGTTCATATCCGCTTTGGCAAGAAGGTTTGGTCGCCCATGGTGGAAGCCAAAAAGGCGGATTTGATTGTGGGTGTGGAAATGCAGGAATGTTTGAAAGCCGCGCGGTTTGCCGGGTTGCAGACGCAGTATCTGGTGAATAAAACCGAGATTATGATCCCGGGCAAACAATTGTTGTCTGAAGAAGAGATTGTCAAAAATCTGCAAAAGTTCACCAAAAAAATCGAAGTTGTCGATGCCGATGAAATTTGCAAGCGGGAGTTGGGAAACGCCGCGGTGTCAGGGGTTTATTTGCTGTGCTTGGCGGCGTTCAAAAAAATGATTCCGCTGGCGCCGGAGGTAATGCTGGAAGCCATCGAAACCGCCGTTGCGCCCAAGCATTTGGAAGTGAACGTGAAAGCGTGGGAATTGGCCCGGAAAAACGCGCAATCATAAAAATCTTGTTTTTTGTAGGGGCGAAACTATGTTTTCGCCCTTTTGGGTTTAAACGCGGGCAAATGATTATTTGCCCCTACAAATGCGAAATGCAATACGGGCGATTACATAGAATCGCCCCTACAATGCGAAATTAAAAAATCCGGCGGTTGCCGAATTTTTTTGTATTTTAATCTTAAATCTTATATCCTAAATCTTAAATCTTGGCATCAGTCGCCGATCTTTTCAATGTCGGCGCCCAAACTGCGGAGTTTTTCGTCGAATTTTTCCGAGCCGCGCTCGATGTTGGCGATGTTTTCCACGACGGTCTGGCCTTGGGCAATCAGGCCGGCCAGGGTGAGCGTGGTGCCCGAGCGAATGTCGGAGGCGTCCACGACGGTGCCGAAAAGTTCGGTTTTGCCAAAGATCAGCGCCCGATGCGGATCGGTAATTTCGATATCGGCGGCCATTTTGCGCAATTCTTCGAAGTGGCGCAAGCGGTTTTCATAGAGCGGCTCGTGTACCAGCGATTTGCCGGCGGCTTGCGTGAGCAAGACCGAAATTTGCGGTTGCAAATCGGTGGGGAATCCCGGATAGAGCATCACTTGCACGCGCGCGGCTTTGAAATTTTTCGATGGGTTGACGGTGATCGAATTTTCGCCGATGGCAAAATCAACGCCGATCTCTTTCATTTTTTCCAAAAAGAAAGTGAGATGTTTTGGATTGGCGCGGGTGATCTTTCCTTGGCCGCCGGTGGCCGCCAGCGCGATCATAAATGTGCCGGTTTCCAGCGGATCCGGACAGACCTCATGGTTGGCGCCTTTGAGTTTGGCCAAGCCCTCGATTTCCAAAGTGTGCGGATGGATCCAGCTGATCTTGGCGCCCATATTTTCCAGTATCATGATCAAATCCTGAACTTGAGGTTCGGCGGCGGCAATTTCAATGATCGATTTGCCTTCAATGGCGGCGGCCAGCATCATGGCGTTTTCGGTGGCGGTGACGGAAAATTCTTTCAAAATAACGCGCGCCGGTTTGAGATTTTTGGGCGCTTCGAAGCAATAGAATCCGTTTTCGCGCCAAACTTTGATGCCAAATTGCTCAAACGCGTCCAAATGGGTCGAAATCGGCCGCAGGCCGATTTTGTCGCCGCCCGGATGGGGCACGCGAAATGATCGAAACCGCGCCAAAAGCGGGGCGATGAGCAAGACCGAAACCCGCATTTTTTGAAAAATGTCGGCCGGGATTTTTTGCGGGTCAAGGTTTTTGGCGTTGATCTTGGCGGTGTGATCGTCGAGCCATTCGATCTCGCCGCCGATCTGGCTCATTATCTCAAGCTGGTTGAGCACATCGGACACTTGCGGCAAGTTTGAAATAATCGACGGCTCTTCGGAAAGCAGGGTGGCGGCCAAAATCGCGCCGGCGCTGTTTTTGTAGCCGGAGATTTGCACCTGGCCTTTGAGCGGATTGCCGCCCTTGATCAAAAATTTTTGCATGGGAGATTGAAATTAAAGTATTTTTAGAATATCATACATTCTAAGGAATAAATCGGATTTTGTCTAATTGTTGTTTGCCATGGACAGGATTAAGCAAAAAAAATTCGGGAAGGTTAAACCTCCCAGAAAGTTAAATATTGTTTGCATTGGTGGAGGAACGCAGATTCCGCCGTTGCTTTTGGATAGTTTGAGAAAAATGCCGGTGGAAGTTGTCGGTATAACTTCGATGGTTGATTGCGGCGGGTCGGGCGGTTATTTCAGGAACAAGTTTGAAGTTTTGCCGCCCAGCGATATCCGGCGCCATATCTTGGGCTTGTCCAATGCGCCGCAATGGAAAAAAGAATTGTGGAAATTCCGTTTCGGCGAAGAAGAGTTCGAGGATGGCCATAAAGGGCAGGTTTTTGCCAATGCGTTTATGGCCGGATTGGAAAACGCGTTCAAGGATTATCGAAAAGTGATGCAGTTTGCTTGTGAGTTCATGGAGTTGGGCAAAAATCGCGCGTTGCCGGCCACGATCAAGCAAACGCACATTATTGCCGAATTGGAAAACGGCGAAATTGTCAAAGGCGAGGCGGAAATCGATGTACCGCGCAATCACGACGCGAAACTGAAAATAAAAAAAGTTTATCTTGAACCGAAAGTCGCGGCATTTTCGGAAGCAAAAAAAGCGATCTTGGAGGCGGATGCGATCATTGTCGGCCCGGGGGATCTATATTCCAGCATCATTCCGTGTTTTTTGCCCGAAGGCATGGCGGCGGCGCTGAAAAAATCAAAAGCAAAAAAAATTTTAATTTGCAATTCTTTGGCTAAGATGGGCGAAACGCAGGATTTTTCCGTGGCCGATTTTGCGGCCGAGATCGAAAGATATATGCAAACAAAATTGGATTTTGTTTTGTACCATAATCAGCCGCTTGATAAGAATTTGCTGGCGGCGTTTCAAAAAGAATATCCGCAGATTTCCGGCGCATTGAAGATCGATGGCGATTTGCCGCCGGATAAGTTTGTGGGGCGCGATATTTATCAAAAAGATAAAATCGCCTTTGATTCCAAAAAAGTCATCAAAAACATCTTTAAACTGGTCAAATAAAGTGTAGCAAGGTGAAACCTTGCTACACTTTGTTGGTTAAAATTTATGGAAAAACAAAAATTGCAGGCGGTGATCTTGGCCGCGGGCGAGTCGTCGCGGTTCTGGCCGCTGAATTCAAACCACAAAAGCTTGCTGCGGATAATGGGTAAGCCGCTGATTTGGTACACGATTGATGGATTAAGAAAAGCCGGCGTGGAAGAAATAATTATTGTGCAAGGGGTAAATCGCGATATCGAGGAAGAATTGAAAAATTTAAAAGATTGCGCACCGGTCAAATATGTTATTCAATCCGAACCCAATGGCATGGCCGACGCGGTAATGTGCGCGAAAAACAAGATAAACGGCCAATTTTTTGTTTTAAACGCCAATCGCATTGATTGCCAAGAAATTGTCGTTAAAATGCTGGAAAAAAGCCGGCAAACCGGCGCCAAAACGATTTTATTTGGCCAAGAGGCCAAAACCCCCTGGCTTTATGGGATTGCCAAGGTCGATGGCGATCGAGTTTTGGAATTGATCGAAAAGCCGGCCGAAGGCGTTGAGCCGTCAAATATAAAAATTCCGGTGGTGCGTTTGCTGGATAACAAAATTTTTGGATATATTGAAAAAGTTTTAGGCGGTGCCAATAAAAATGAAGAATTCGAAATGGCAATTTCGTTATATGCCAAAGAAAATGATACGCGGATAATAATTTTGGATAATAAATACGACGGTATATCGCTGAAATACCCTTGGCATTTGTTTGACGCGCAAAAATATCTTTTTGATAAATATTTGGCCAAAAAACAGATTGCTAAGTCGGCGTGGGTGGCCAAAAACGCGGTGATTGAGGGCAATGTTTTTGTGGGTGAAAACTGCAAAATTTACGAAGGCGCGGTGATCAAGGGCCCGTGTTTTATCGGCGACAATTCCATAGTCGGCAACAATTCCGTGGTGCGCGATTATTGCGACATCGAAGCCGATGGGATGGTGGGCGCGTTGAGCGAAGTGACGCGGTCAATTTTCCAGCGAGACGCGCATATCCATTCCGGTTACATGGGCGATTCGATCGTTGACAGGGGAGTGCGTTGCGGCGCGGGCGTGATCACGGCCAATGTGCGGCTGGATCGGGAAAAAATATCGGCGCGGGTAAAAAAAGAAAAAGACGGCGTTAAGGTTTTGGCCAAAGTTGATACCGGCCTGAAGGCCCTGGGCGCGATCGTGGGCCAAAACTCGCGTCTTGGCGCGCGCGCTACCGTTTTGCCCGCTCGCTTTATTGGCAAAAACTGCCAAATCGCCGCCGGCGCGACAATCTCGCGCAACCTTGACGACGGCTCAAAAATTTGATCCGGCAGTAGATTTTTGGCTCGCTTTGCGATTGCGGTTTTGGAAAACCGGCCAAAATTCACTGCCGGTGTCATTTAATAATGATAATGTCATAGTGCGGTGATAATAGAAATGTCATACCTGGCGGTATGATGGGGTTAAATAACTAACCCCATCAACCATGGAAAAAGAAATCATCGGTATGACACAAAAAGATTTATCAAGGTATCAAGTGATCAAAAATTTGATCGCCAAATTGATCAACGGCACGGACGCGGCCAAGCAATTATCCCTGTCGGTAAGGCAAGTGAAGCGTTTGAAGGCAAGCGCGATAATTGACGGCGCCAAAGGTATCATCCACAAATCGAGAGGCAGGGAAAGCAATCGCAAGACCGATGCGGCATTGTATCGAAAAGCCAAGGAATTGATTCAATCCCTTTACCCGGATTTCGGCCCCAAATTCGCTCATGAAAAGCTGATCGAAGTTCATCGTTTGGATATCGGCCAAGCCGCCACGCGAAACTTGATGATCGCCGAAAAAATCTGGATTCCGGAAAAGCGGAAGCAAAACAAGCAATACCGCTGTCAGAGGGAACGCAAAGCAAGCTTCGGCGAAATGGTCCAATTCGACGGTTGTTACCATTTCTGGTTCGAAAACCGCGGCCAAGAGTATTGCCTCTTGTCCGGCATCGACGATGCCACCGGCCGGCCGGTCAAATTGAAATTCGCCAAAAGCGAAGGTATCCAAGATGTCTTTGGCTACTGGAAAGAATACATCCAAAAATACGGCAAACCCGTCGCCATCTACCTGGACAAATTCAGCACTTACAAGATCAACCACAAGAACGCCAAGGACAACCATGAATTACTCACCCAGTTCCAGAGAGCCTGCAAGGAATTAGGGATCACCCTGATCACCGCACACAGCCCGCAAGCCAAGGGCCGGGCGGAAAACCCATTCGGCACTTTCCAGGACCGACTGGTAAAAGAATTGCGGTTGCAAAACATTTCCACCATTGAAGAGGCCAACAAGTTTTTGGATGAATTCTGGGCCGCCGACTACGCCCGGCGATTCGCCGTCAAACCCAAGAACCAAACCGATCTGCATCGAAAATTGACCGCCAAAGAATTGGCCAATCTGGACGCGATTTTCTCAGTCCAATCGATTCGGCAGGTTAAGAACGATTTTACCGTCCAATTTAAAAACCATTGGTATCAATTAAGCAAAAATCAGCCGGCGACTATCCGGCGCCAAGAAAAGGTGCTCATCGAGGAACGGCTCGACGGATCGTTGGCGATCCGGCTGCGCGGCAAGTATTTGAATTTCAAACTCTTGCCGGCCAAACCGGAAAAAATCAAAGAGTCGCCGTTCGCGCTGCCTGCCAAAGGCACGGCATATGTTCCGGCCCCGGACCATCCTTGGCGGCGCGAGCTCAACGGTCTTTTCACAAAAAAATCCGGCGCGCCGGAAATCAGAACACTAACTTATTAAAAGTCAAGTATGACATTTTTAAAAAAATCCATGGTATGACATTTCTATTATCATTTGACAAAAATTCACTGCCGGTTGACTTTTGGGGCAAGGTGTGATATATAAAAATTGTTAAACAGAATAAACCACGGAGATAATCCGTGTGTTGTGTTTTGTTTTAATATGCGAGGTATTGGCGATGGAAAGTGGAATAATTGAAGTTGACGAAGGCAAAAGGTTCGAAATATTTGTATTAATGCTTTTTAACAATTCATTGAATGATGGGAACCCCATTTCTGCTTATGGCGGGGCTTTTCTTTATTTTGTGAATAGGCCATTTGGAATGAATAAAGCTGGATATGCCAAATTGATAGCGATTAAATTGTGCGAAATATTAAAAAAATCCAAAGAACAAGCAGTAGGAATTGCCAAAGTGGTTGAAAATATCATGCCGGATGATTTAAATGGAATAAATTCGGTGTTGGTTATTGTTGAAAAGTATTAAGATTTGATGGCCTTGCGCGATGCGCTCGGCTCTTTTTTTATATGGCGGGCGTGATATGGTAGAATGGAAATGCGGGCGAAAACATAGTTTCGCCTCTGCGGATTAAATTCGAATTTATGGTCAAAGTTCAAAGTTCAAAGTTCAAAGTTGGCTCGTTCGTCATCGGGGTGGACGGTGGCGGGACAAAGACCGCGGCGGCATTGGCGGATATGGAGGGGAAAATTATCGCGCGGGTGGTGGCGGGCGGGTCAAGCGTGCGCAATTTTGGGATAAAGCTGGCGGCAAAGAACGTGGCCCAAGCAGTTTATGGCGTTTTGAAAGGGAAGCGGAATATAAGGATCGTTTCCACTTTTATCGGTTTGCCGGCAATGGAAGAGGAATATAAAGATAAAAAAACCGAAATTGTCAAAGAATTAAAAAAACACAAAAAGATCGCGGCGATCTTCAAAGGTAAAGTCGAGATCGGCTCGGACCAGCTGGTGGCGTTCCGTTCCGGCGCGCACGGCAAAGACGGCATTTTGGCGATTTGTGGCACGGGCACGGCGATCCATGGTTGGAACGGGGCGCGCGAAGTTTTCGTGAATAATCAGGGATGGGTGGGGAAGGGATCGGCAATATGGATCGGTACCCGCGCGATGGAGGCGGTCGCGGAGTCAATGGACGGTCGCGGCCAAAAAACAAAATTGGAGGAAATGATTTTTAAAAAATATAATTCTAAAAATATCAGCCAATTGTTAAAATTTATTTTTGAAGATTTGAAATCGGACCTACCCAAATTGGCGGTGTCGTGCGACGAGGCGGCCAATCGGGAGGATAAGGTGGCGCAGGAAATTTTGAAACAGGCGGGCAAGGAGATCGCGCTTGCGGTGCGCGTGGCCGCCGCAAAATTGCAGTTTGTCGAACAGGTGCCGCTGGTGCTGGCGGGCGGGGTGTACAAGTCGCGCTGGATGGCCGATGCCGCGGTGGCTGAGATCGAAAGGTATTATCCGGGAAAGTTTGATATTGTTTTTGTGGGCGATCCGGTGGCCGGGGCAGTGAAACTTGCCTTGGAAAATGCAAAAAAGATTTAAGATTTAGGATTTAAGATTTAAGAATTTAAATTCGAATTTATTCATAAATCATAAATCTTAAATCATAAATCAAGGCAGTGGAAAAAGGTTGGAAGATATTAGTTTATTGATCATGGGAAAGGAAATATATTTTTTGGCAATTGAGACATCGTGCGATGACACTTCGATCGCTGTTTTGCGAGCCAAAGAGGACGGCAAGGGAAAACTGAAAAAGATCGAAGCGTTATCCAATATAGTTTCCTCGCAGACGCAATTGCACGCGGGGTATGGCGGGGTTTATCCGTTTTTGGCCAAGCGCGAGCATCAAAAAAATTTGCCGCTGGTTTTTGAGCAGGCGGTTAAAAAAACTGATTTGTCAAAGCTGGAATTCATCGCCGTTACCAAGGGTCCGGGATTGGATCCTTGTTTGTGGACCGGCATTAATTTCGCGCAAAACTTGGCAAAAAAATGCGATTTGCCGCTGGTGGGCGCCAATCATCTGGAAGCGCATTTTTTGGCCAATTTACTCGCCTTGGGTATCGGCGAGGATGAATTTGCTAAAAAGTATTTGCCGGCGGCGTGCCTGGTGGTTTCGGGCGGCCACACGCTGTTGTTTTTGGCCAAGGCGATTGGCGATTACCAATTGCTGGGGCAGACATTGGATGACGCGGCCGGCGAGTGCTTTGACAAAGCGGCGCGCATTCTTGGCCTTGGCTATCCGGGCGGCCCGGAAATCTCCAAGTATGCCAAACAATATATTAGCAAAGATTACAGGGGTTGGACCCCTGTAAAATTGACAGGGGTTGAACCCCTGTTGGTTAAGCTGCCGCGGCCGATGATCAACCAAAAAAATTATAATTTCAGTTTTTCGGGGCTAAAGACTGCGATTTTGTATTTGCATCAAAAGCAAGATGAAGAAATTAAAAAATCACCGGAATACCGGGCGGCGATGAGCCATGAGATCCAGCAGGCGATCATTGATGTGTTGGTTAAGAAAACTTGCCGCGCTGCAAAAGAATTTGCGGCGCGGTCGATCATTATCGGCGGGGGCGTGAGCGCCAACCTTGCCTTGCGCGAGGCAATGAAAGCCGCCGCCAAAAACCTTGGCGTTAGATTTCTCGCGCCGTCAGCCGACTTGTCGGTGGATAACGCGGCCATGGCCGGAGTGGCCGGTTATTTTGCTTGGAAGCGAAGCGAAATTGCCGCCAACCCTGACGATCTGGTTTCCGAACCGAATTTGGGAATTTGAATTTTCGAATTGTGGATTTTGCAGGGGCGATTCGGCGTAATCGCCCGCATTGAATCCGCATGCGGGCGAAAACATAGTTTCGCCCCTGCGGATGCAAATACTTAAAAAGCGCATTACGCGCTTTTTGAATTTGTGCCGAAGGTGGGAGTTGAACCCACACAAGGTTGCCCTTAATTTTTTTCGGGTTTTACGATTTTCAAAAATTCGGAAACATTTTTTGACAATTTGATGTTGTAGATAATTTTTTGGTTTGACGAATTCCTTTTGGCGCGATATATTTTTGGTTCAAATCTCAACGAAACCATCATCTCGAAAACATCGTTTGCCAATTCGAGGATGATGGTGGAAAACATTACTGTTTTATAATTTCTGTCGAAATATATCGAGCCGTCGGTTTCGATCAATCCTTTAAGGCAATTTATCGCGTATTCTTTATCTTGCTTGATCCAACGCGGCACACTGGCGTTTTGGCGGAATTTCGAACCCTTACCGGATTTCCAGCCAAGCAGTTTTTCCAAATGGTTCGAATAAACGCTTATGTCCAGGCAATTTTCTTTGCGGTCGACGATGCTCACTTTGTTTTGCGGCAAAAGCAATTCAAGGGATTTGGCGATCCGTTCGGTTAGAAGAGGATATTTTTTATCGCAAGTGATCCGCAATCTTGTCGCGCGGCCGTTGGGATTGGATAAGTTCCCGTCGCCCAGCGCCAATCCGATGACATAGGATCGCAAAAGTTTATTTTCGTTAATAATTGTATTCCGAAAATAACCTTTCATTTGGCGGTTTTAGGTGTGCCGAGAGAGGGAGTTGAACCCTCAAGAGGTTGCCCTCACAGCATTTTGAGTGCTGCATGTTTGCCAGTTTCATCACCTCGGCAAAAAGTTTGCTGATTATTTGTCCACCATTTAATCAGCGGAACCGGATTAATTTTATCGATTGTACCCAAGCCAAATGTCGATTACTTGTTCCATGCGCATCATTCGGGAATAGTTTTTATCGGTTACGCCGCATTTATTTTGAGCTGCGGTCAGAATCTTTGGCCCGAGAGTTTTGCGTTCCTTACTTAAACTTGCAAGGGATAAAATCATGTCAAATTGGTCGATGGTTTTTGCTAATTCAATCAATCGATCGACAATTGGCGATTTTGCCTCATCGGGGCACTGTTCGCTTAATCCAAATTCCAACAATTTGTTAAAATTTTTCCTTTTTAAGATTTACTCAAGGATTCCTTCTTTGTCTCTTTCTGTTGCTTCCAGATATTCTTTTTCCAAATCTTGGAAGGATTTCATAATTCTCCTCCTTTTTGCTGATAATAAGGTAGCGCAAAAATGGGGAAAAAGCAAGGCGGAATTATAAATGCAAGTGTTCATCGAGGACTGATCTCTGCGAGTACGCCGAGGACAGACCTCGACAAACCAAAAATGCGATTTATTATTTTTCGTTTTTCGCTTTAAGCTTTACGCTTTCGTTGCACTCTTTGTTGGAGCATTTGATCAATCCGCGCTTGGTGGTGATCATCAAATTGCCGCACTTTTCGCATTTTTCGCCGGTGGGTTTGTCCCACAGGGCAAAGTCGCAATCCGGGTAGGCCGAGCAGCCATAGAAAATTTTGCGCTTTTTGGTTTTTTTCTCCACCACGTGGCCGGTGCCGCATTTTGGGCAGGGAATCTCGACATCGAACGCGGGTTTTTGCGGTTCCAGATTCTCGGTGTGCTTGCATTCCGGGAATTTGGGGCAGGCATAGAATTTGCCGAAACGCCCCATTTTGATCACAAGATTAGCGCCGCATTTGGGGCAGAGTTTGTCGGTGGCGATGGCCACTTTTTTGCTTTCCACGGCCTGGTATTTTTCGTCAAGATTTTTTTTGAACGGGTTATAGAATTCGCGCAATACCTTTGTCCATTCAACCTTGCCGTCGGCGATCTCGTCCAATTGGTCTTCCATCTTGGCGGTGAAGTTGATGTCCACAACCTGCGGGAAATGCGCTACCAAAAGATCGTTGACCATCAAGCCGATCTCGGTGGGGCGGAAGGCCTTGGCCTCGTCTTTTTCGATGTAGTTGCGGGTCTGGATGGTGGAAATGATGGGCGCGTAGGTGGACGGCCGGCCGATGCCGTGGGTTTCCAGCGCTTTGATCAATGTCGCTTCGTTATAGCGCGCCGGCGGCTTGGTGAAATGCTGGTTGGCATCCAATTTGATGAATTCCAGGTTTTCGCCGGCCCCCATTGCCGGCAGGTCGGTTTGCTCGAATTTCATGGGATAGACCTTCAAAAACCCGTCGAATTTCAAAGTTTGGCCTGTTGCCTTGAAGCCATAGATTTTTTGAGAAATCCCGCGGGCATTGATATCAATGCCGATCGAATCAAAAACCGCCGGGTTCATTTGGCTGGCGATAAACCGCTGCCAGATCAATTCATATAATTTTTGCTGGGGCCGAGTGAGGTCTTTGTCGGCTTGGGCCATTGCCGGAGTTTGATCGGGATAGGCCGGCCGGATGGCTTCGTGGGCTTCTTGCGCGCCCTTGGCTTTGGTTTTGTAGGTATTGAAATTGCCGGGGTGGTATTCGGCGCCATAGTTTTTGGTGATGAATTCCTTGGCCTGCGCCAATGATTGGATCGATAAATTGAGTGAATCGGTGCGGTGGTAGGTGATCAATCCCATTTCATATAATTGCTGGGCGGTCATCATCGCGGCTTTGGCCGTCATTTTGAACCGCTGCCAGGCGGCTTGTTGAAGGGTGGAAGTGGTGAACGGCGGCAGGGGATTTTTGCGAGTTTCTTTGGCAACGATCTCGGCCACGGAATAGCGCGCGTTTTCCAGATCGTTTTGGATGGCAATGGCCGCGGTTTCATCGGTGATTTCCAATTTGTCGAGCGTTTTATCGCCGACTTTGGTTAATTTGGCGGCAAATTCTTTTTTGGCCGCGTTTTTGGTGTTTTTCAGATTTGCCCAAATTTCCCAATATTCTTCAGCGTTGAAAGCTGCGATCTCGCGTTCCCGCTCGGCGATGAGGCGCACAGCCACCGATTGGACGCGCCCGGCCGACAAGCCCTTGGCGATCTTTTTCCACAAGAACGGCGAAATGTTGTAGCCCACCACGCGGTCCAAAACCCGGCGCGCCTGCTGGGCGTTGACCAGATCGAAATTGAGCGGCCGCGGATTTTTGAGCGCGTCGCTGATCGCGGTTTTGGTGATTTCGTGAAATTCAATGCGCTGGTATTTCTTGCCTGCCATAGCCCTGGCGGAGGCGGGGTTGCCTTCGACCTCTTTGGCCTCGGGCTTGTTCAATTTCAATGCTTCCACCAGATGCCAGGCAATGGCTTCGCCTTCGCGGTCCGGATCGGTGCTGAGCAAAATGCTGTCGGCCGCGGCCGCTTCTTTTTTGAGCTCTTTGACCGTGGTCCGGCCTTTGGGCGTCAAAATATATTTGGGCGCAAAGTCGTTTTCGATGTCCACGCCCAAAGTCGACTTGGGCAAGTCGCGCACGTGGCCGAAAGACGACAGGATTTTATAGCCCGAACCAAGGAATTTTTGCAAAGTTTTTGCCTTGGTGGGGGATTCGACGATTATGAGTTGCATAAAACAAATGTCATAATTTCTAATTTCTAATTTCGAAATAAATGTCTGAATTTTAAAATTTAGAAATTAATAAATTTAAAAATTTATTTAGAAATTAGTAATTTGGAAATTTTGAAATTAATTCAAGCAGTATTCTCCGCCGCCCAGATTGCGGAGGAGATTGTTCATTTCCATTATCGAGATCAGCGCCATTATTTTTTGGGCGGGCAAGTTGCTTTCGCGGATGATCTGGTCCATAGTTTTGGCGCCGTCAATTAACGCATCGATGATTTTTTGCTCTTCGGGTGTGAGCGCGGCGGCGGTTTTGGCCGGTCCGGGCAAAATTTCCAGCGCGTCTAAGATATCTTGCGCGCCGGTCGCGGGTGATCCGCCATTTTTTAATAACCAATGGCAGCCGGCCGAATTAGCCGAATAGATCGAGCCGGGCACGGCAAACACCGGTTTGCGCTGTTTGCGGCCCCAGTCGGCGGTGATCAGCGAGCCGGATTTTTCCTTGGCTTCGACCACCACCACGGCGCGGGCAAGGCCGGCAATGATGCGGTTGCGCTGGGGGAACGAATAGTTGGTGGGCATGAATTCCGGCGGATACTCGCTGATCAAACACCCGCCATTATCAACCACCTTGCGCGCCAAGTCAAGGTTTTGCCGCGGATAAAACGAATTTTGGCTTAGCCCGGCGGCGATCACGCCGATGGTGAGGCCGTGGTTTTCCAGCGCGGCTTGGTGAGCCAGCGTGTCAATGCCTGGCGCCATTCCCGAAACCACGCCCACGCCCGCGCGCGCTAATCCGGAAACAATGTCGTGGGTTGCTTGCTTGCCATAGACCGACGGAATCCGGCTGCCCACCACGGCGACGATCGGAGTTTCCAAGTCCAGGGTGCCGCGCAAATAGATTTGTTTGGGCCGGCTGGCAATCAACCGCAAACACGCGGGGAATTCCGCGCTGTCTTCAGGGATATGTTTTATAACGTCGTCCATTTTTCCTCCGCTGTTTTTTTACTATTTCACTATACACTATTTTTTTGCTTGCAAAAAATTTTGCCAGGCAACCGCTCGACAGGGTTGTGCATCTCGCATCCATTCCTCCTTTTGTAAAGGAGGTGGCGCGTAATCGCGCCGGAGGATTTTTTGATTCAAATTTCAAATCCCTCCTTTTCGCTACGCTCAAAGTGCTCCCTTTTCCAAAGGGAGAATAAATGCCGTTGGTCTTGGCCGCATTTTTTGCTTTGCCGCCCTTGTCAAAAACCAAAAAATGGCATAAAAAGCAATCAGCAATCTTTACATTCAGCAAAAAAGGATGTGGTTACGATAGCAAGTCCAAAAGGGGTGCGGAGTTTAAGAAAAAGCAAAGTCGGCAGAAGCCGAGAAAAAATTAAGCAATTAAAAGAACAAAAAAAGAAAGAACAGGGGGGCATGAGGGATGAGTGAAGAACTTAAAAGAGCAATCGTTGACGGGCTGATTAGAGATAACCCGATAACTATTAGTAAATCTGATATTGATGGAACGCCGGTGATGCGATGTTGCCTTTCGGAAATCTTGGAAGCAATCCGTTGTTTAAAAGGACGCGAAGCCGGGAAGCAATTTGATTTTTACGCTGAAGTAATCGCATGGAATCACGGTTGTGAATATATGCATTATGGCAGTCCGAGCTTTTTCATTATTGTTCGGCACCCCCGGGATTTGCGGCTGGGAATTAAAATTGATGAGAAAAAAATTTTTGGTCAATTGAACGGAGCGCAAAGGGATTTATATGAATGTTTTGCGGGATTGATTGCAAAGTATGTTATCCATCTTTTGATGGATATGCATAGTGACGGCATATTAGAACCAGCATTGCAATCGTTGGACGAAGAATTGATGGAATATGATGGATACATGGAGGGCGGACAATCGGCAGAATCATGATGGTTCGCCGTTTTTTTATAGGAATTCGTTAAAGATCAATGATTGATTTTTAAATTTAAATGCAGTTTTATAGGGGTCGCACCCCTGCTCCGCTGCGCTACGCAGGGGAACGACCCCTCTTAAATGCCAAATTATAAATTGGTTATTGGTTGAAGGCAGTCATGGATTTGGCGAGGCCGGAGGCGAGGGCAAGGTCGAGGGCGGCGGCGGTTAAATCGATAACTTTGTCAAATTCGGTTTGTTCGGCGAGGGTGAATTTTTTTAATACTAATTTGTCGGCGGGGATTTTTTTTAGGTTGGCGGCAAGCGGCGCGATGCCGATACGGAAACGGATAAAATTTTTGGTTTTCAGGGTGTCGATGATCGATTGCACGCCTTTATGGCCGGCCGCGCCGCGGTTTTTGGCAATTTTGATCTTGCCTTGGGGAATATCAAGGTCGTCGTTGACCACCCAAAGGTTGGGATAGCTTTTGACCTTCTTGATTTTTAAGCGCGAAAATAATTTGACCAGCGCTTTGCCGGAATTGTTCATAAACATTTGGGGTTTTGCCAAAACCACGGCAAGGCCAAAAATCTCTTTTTTTGCCGTCAAAACGCCGTCCGGTTCCATTTTGAAATTCGGAAATTCGTGTCGTTTGGCAAATTCATCGACAGCTAAAAAGCCCAAATTGTGCCGGGTAAAATGATATTCGGCTCCCGGGTTGCCCAAGCCGACAATTAAAATCAGGTTATTTTTTTTGGTTTTTTTGTCCATATTGCAATTATTATAGCACATTATCTTGGGGCGTTGAGATAAGATTTAAGATTTATGATTTAAGATAAAATGCGGTTTTTTAATCATAAATCCTAAATCATAAATCTTAAATCGGCGTATCCTTGCGAAAGACCAAAATTTGTGGTAGAATCAAGCTGTTTTCATAATTAAAATACAACAAAATTATTATGTCTTCGGCGATAAAAAACGCGGGCGAGTTTGTTTGGGAATTAGTCCAAGTGGTGCTTTTGGCGTTGGCGATCATGCTGCCGGTGCGGTGGTTTTTGTTCCAGCCGTTCGTGATTCAGGGCGCGTCGATGGAGCCGAATTTTTATGAGTCGGATTATTTGATCGTGGACGAGCTGTCCTATCGGTTGCGAGAGCCGGAGCGGGGAGAAGTGATCGTTTTTAAATATCCCCTGGATCCATCCAAAAGGTTTATCAAGCGGGTGATTGGTTTGCCGGGCGAAACTGTGGAATTGAAAGGCGGCCAGGTGTTGATCACGGATGCCGGCGGCCAGACTGTTGTTTTGAATGAGTCCTATATTCCGGCAAATTTGAAGGCGCCGGATATGCCGCCCGACAAATTGGACGAAAGCGAGTATTTTGTTCTGGGCGATAATCGGCCGCACTCTTCGGATTCGCAAGATTGGGGCGACCTGCCGCGTAAAAACATTATCGGTGTGGCGCGGTTGCGTTTGTGGCCGCTCACCGATATTGCCAATATCGAAAAACCAACCTACTGAAGTTAAAAGTTTAAAGCGCAAAGTGCAAAGTAAAATGCGAATTCTACTTTACGCTTTTCGCTTTGCGCTTTAAGTTTAATTTTATGAAGCCAAAATTCCAAACCGCCACCGGCATGCATGATATTTTGCCGGAAGACCAAATATATTATGAAAAGATTTATGAAACCGCCAAAAGCATCGCGGCGTGTTATGGTTTTTCGCGCTTGGAAACGCCGATTTTGGAAAACAGCGATTTATTCGTGAAAAGCACGGGCAGTTCCACCGATATTGTGCAAAAACAGATGTATTCTTTGAAAACCAAGGGCGGCGACGAATTGACATTGCGGCCCGAAGGCACGCCGTCGATTGTTCGCGCCTATTTGCAAAACGGCATGGCCAATTGGCCCCAGCCGGTGAAATTGTGGTATTGGGGGCCGTTTTTCCGCCACGAAAAGCCGCAAGCCGGACGCTTCCGGCAATTTTGGCAACTGGGATTTGAGGCCATCGGCCAGGGAGGGCCGATCGTCGACGCGCAGATAATTCAGATATATTTTAACATTTTAAAGGAACTCGGGCTGGAAAATCTGGCCATCGAGATCAACAGTATCGGCGATCCGGTGTGCCGGCCGGGTTATCGCCGGGCGCTGGCAAGCTACCTGCGTAGCCGCGAAAACGCGTTGTGCGCCGATTGCAAGCGCCGGGTGAAAGAAAATCCGTTGCGGGTTTTGGATTGCAAGGAAGCCAAATGCCAGGCGGTGCGGGCGCAGGCGCCGCAGGCCGTGGACCATCTTTGCGACGAATGCAAATCCCATTTCAAAGAAACTTTGGATTATCTGGAAGAGATCGGCTTGCCTTACCGGCTTAACCCTTATTTGGTGCGCGGCTTGGATTATTACACGCGCACGGTGTTCGAGATTTACCAAGAAAGCGGGAACGACCGGACTCAAAGCGCGCTGGCCGGCGGCGGCCGCTATGACGGGTTGATCAAGATGCTGGGCGGCAAGGAAACCCCGGCCATGGGCGGCGCGCTGGGCGTTGACCGCGCGGCGCTGGCCATGAAAGCGGCCGGCATCAAATTCGAGAGCGAGAGAAAGGTGAAGGTGTTTTTGGCGCAATTGGGCGGATTGGGCAAGAAAAAATCCCTTAAATTGTTCGAAGAGTTGCGCCGGGCCGGCATTGAAACCGGCGAAGCGTTTGACCGCGATTCGCTCAAATCGCAATTAAAAGCCGCCGATAAATACGGCGCCAAGTTCACGTTGCTTTTGGGGCAGCGGGAAGCCATCGAAAACCAGGTGATCCTGCGCGACATGGAGTCGGGCAAGCAGGAAAATCTGAAATTGGACACGGCCGTGGCCGAAGTCAAAAAACGCCTGAGGAAATAGTAAATAAAAAGTGGAATAAAATTCAAAACGCGCTTATTTATGGCAAAGATCAATATTTTAGAAAAATATAAAGGCAAACAAATACCATTGATCCTTGAAAAAGGCGAGGATGGTTTTTATGTTATCGAATGTCCGCTTTTTTCCGGTTGCTACACGCAGGGGAAAACAGTTGGCGAGGCGATGGCCAATATCCGCGAAGTTTTGGAATTGGTTTTGGAAGAAAAAGAAAACCGGCAAATTTTGGAATCGCGCAATTTTGATGAAATAAAATTGGAAACGATCACTTTGTAAAAAATATGCGCTTGCCATTGGTTTCAAGCCAAGAATTGATCAAAGCGATGAGCAAAATCGGCTATTATTCGATAAGGCAAAGAGGAAGCCATATAAGATTGCAATGCGCGGAAAGGCCGTCGATCACCATTCCCAATTACAAGACGATCGACAAATCGCTTTTAAAAGAAAATCATGCGCGATGCCGGATTGGATTTGGACGATTTGATCGGGCTGTTGGAAAAATAAAAAGAAAGGGCAGGGGGCAATTTGAAATTTATGAATGAAAAATTCGCAAAAATATCTTTTGCGCTGGGAATTGTTAATATAATATTGCTACTTGTTGCGTTTTTGGCAATAAAAGGCGCGATGGCAATTTATGTTTTTGGAACGGTATCGTTTCTAAATTTTTTAGGAATTATATTCGCGTTGAAGGGAATGCGTGCGCCGAGAAACAGGATCGCAAAAATAAGTTTGGTGGTTCATGCAGGATTGATCGTTGCTTTTTTACTTTTTCTGTTTTTCGGCGGGTTGATATTTTGGGCCATTTTGAGGGGGTTCAGCGAAAATGGATTTTAAATAAAAAAAGAGATAGGCAACCGAAGTTGTCTATCAAGATGGTGGGTTGTGTCTCTTTTAAAAGAGGCAACTAATTATTGGCGCACCACAGGAATACACCCACAATTCCTAATGCTCCGCAAATTTGGGCATGCAGAAGCATTAGGCCGGGGATGAGGAATATTTCAGACATTTTACACCTCCAAGGTGGCGACAATTCGCTCGCCGTCTCGGCAATTTGTTTCCCAGAGCTCCGCGCGGAAGTTGTTTTTATCGATTCCGGCGGGAATTGCAACGCTTTCTGAATTTGCGTCAAAATTCCTGCCTTTCCAAACAACCGGCACGGTCTTGATGGTTTCTCCCCAGAGCCATCCGGGGCTGGAGAAGGTTAAATTATAAGTTGCTCCTCCCAGCATTTCGTAATATTCGGTGGCATTTATCGAATCCCCTTCTTTTTTGAGGGAAAATTCGGCGCTTACTACTATGCCTGATAGCAAGGCGATAAAGATCAGCCCTGCGCTAATCGCTTTTATAGGATTCATTTATATCCTCGATTTAAATCATAGCATAAATTAATAAATTTGTCAAGGTTGACCATAAGCTAAAATTAGGGTAAATATATGGAGTGTGTGTTTTGTGAAATTATCGGCAAAAAGATTCCGGCCACGATTTTGCTGGAAAACGATGCGGTTTTGGCGTTCGAGAACATCAAGCCGGTGCATCCGGTCCATGTTTTGATAATTCCCAAAAAACACATCGCCAACATCCAAGAGACGGATGCGGCCGACAAAGATGATCTGGCGCAGATGATGCTGGCGGTTTCGAAGATCGCCAAGATCAAGGGTGTGGATGAAACCGGCTATCGTTTGATCGTGAATTGCGGCAAGGATTCGGGGCAGAGCGTCGATCATTTGCACATTCATCTTGTGGGTGGCCAAGAACTGCCCTTTGCTACCGGATAGAATTTTGCATTTGTATTTTACTCATTAACTCAAAACTAATAAACTAATCAACTATTCATATGGCTCTCGAAATCAGGAAAAAACAACGGGAAAACGCCCAAGCGATGCTGCGGCGGTTTCAAAAAGCGGTTCAGCAAAGCGGAATTTTGCTGGAAAAGCGGCGCCGGCAGTTCGTCAAGCGGACAAAATCGGCCAATATGCAAAAACGGTCCGCCTTGCGCAAGGCCGAGACCCGGAAAAAATACGAGCTGATCAAGAAAATGAAGAAAGCTTAATTTATGAATAATGATTTAAGATTTATGAATAAATTCAAAATTCTTAAATCTTAAATCTTAAATCATAAATCAGGATTTTGATGTTGAAGGATAAGATAAATGAGGATTTTAAAATCGCGTTCAAGGAAAAACGCGACCGCGAGGTTTCGGTTTTGAAAATGCTCAAGGCCGCGTTTTTGAACAAGGAAAAAGAAAAGGAATACCAAACCAACAAGGCGGGCAAGGACGCGGCGCTGGCCGCGCTCACCGAAGAGGAAATGACCGGCGTGGTTGCCTCCGAAGTGAAAAAACTGCGGGATTCGTTGGCAATGTTTGAGCAAGGCGGCCGGGCCGACTTGGCCGAAGGCGCCAAAAAAGAGATCGAAATTTTGCTTCGCTACCTGCCTGAGCAATTGACCGAGGATGAATTGAAAAAATTGGTGGCCGAAGCCGTGGCGCAATCCGGGGCGCAGACCGCCAAGGACATGGGCAAAGTGATGGCGGCGTTGATGCCCAAAGTGAAAGGCAAAGCCGACAGCAGCTTGGTGAGCCGGCTGGTGAAAGAAACATTGGGTTAATTATCGCACGGGGGCGAATGATTATTCGCCCCTACAAATGCAAAAATACGGAATAAAAAGCGGGGAGGCCCGTTTTTTTGATTTGGGGGCGGAAAATGTTATGATGAGCGCATATGGATACAGACGGGCTGCCGCCGGAAAGCGGTAAAAAATCGCTGTGCCGTTGCCGTTGCCGGATATTGGCCGCGTTGGCGGTGTTTTTGGCGGCGGTGGGCGGGGCGATTTGGATGCTGGCGGCGGTTGCCGATTGATCAGGGTTGGATTGCGCGAAACAAAAAAATTGTTTGGATTGTAAAATTATTATGGCATTATTGGCGAAAAACAGGGCGGTTTCGATTTTGTTGGCGCTGGGAGCGTTTTTTTTGGCCGGGTTTTGGCTGCTGGAGCGGTTCGATCTTTCTTGGGCGCAAAATAGCGCGGTTGACGATTGGAAAGAATTTGCCGAAGACCGGCACGGATTTTCAATTTTGTATCCCCAAAATTGGGCTTTTGATATCAGTTATGATAATTATTCGTCGGGTTTGCTGGCGGCCAAAATCGAGAACAAAAAATGTGAAATTAATTCAAGCCAATGCGCGGCCGGTTGCGTTGATATTCGCATGCTGTCCGGCAAAAAGAATTTGGAAAGCGGCGCGTCGGCGCTGTTGGTGCAACTCTATGAAAACTTTATGATGGTGCGCGATTTTCCTTCGGCGCCGTTGGTCCAGATTGTCGATATCGGCGGCAAAAAAGTTTTCAAGGTGGCCGATGAGCAGGCAACATTGGCGCTTAACGGAAATTGCCCCGGGCCGCTTTATGTTTTTGAAACCCAAAACCATTTTGTTTATGTTTTTGTCGGCAATGGCGCCGATGCCGGCGCTTTGATCGAGGTCGATAAGATCATCGGGTCGATCAATGTCGATTGACCGCGTCGCCTATTTTTTTAGCGGACATTTGTTAAAATAAATTGAAGAAGTCGTGAATTGAATAAGATGAGAGCGTTGAATAATTGATTTCGCGGACTATTTTAAACTTGACGAATCCGTGGAAATGGCAAAATTCGGCAATTATTCAACGCTCTAAAGATTGTTATTTTCATGGAAAACAAACAAAACGGATTTTTGTTTTTCGCATCATTGGTGATCTTGCTGTCGCTGGCCGCGGTTTGGGCCGGCATTTGGGCTTATAACGAGCGCCAAAAACTGCCGCAAGGGGAAGAGTCATTGCCAAACGCGGAAAAATCCGCCGCGCCGGCGCCGCTTGCCGGCAGCCAAGAAACCGCCACTTCGGCATTGCCGGCCGAACCGCTGCCGCCGCAATAAAATTCCGCGCGGCGGCTTTTTTTACTAACCCATTATAGAGGGTTAGCAATCGCAATTGCTAACCCTTTGCGACGGGTTAAAAATGTGTCGATAGCAAGTACATATTTTAATGAAAAATTTAATAGCAGCATATAATTTATCATGAGTGGATCGAATACTTTTTAATGCGTAAAATTATGAAACAAAATCAAAATGGGTTTGCGGCAATGATCGCGGTGCTGGTCGTTGCGGCGGCATTGGTAGCCGGCGCCGGAGTTTATTTTTACCAAACGCAAGTTGATCAGTCAAAGCCGGCGCCCGCGGTTCAAAAAATCAAAAACCCGCCGGTTGTGGGTAAAAAAGAGGTTGAAACAAAGAAAGAATCGGGAGTTATTATTGTTAAAGATAAGGGGCAATCTGATAGCAATATTGAATACGAAATGATAAAGAATGAAAGAGGATTTGAATTTCCGGAAATCACCGATTTTAAAGATGAAAATGTTAAAAATAAGATAAATCGGCGGATTAAAGAAGCAACTTCCGATTTTTGCGAATGTTTATCGGAAGATTGCCAAGTTAAAATCGAAGTAGTGCACGACTTGAATTATATTTTTAGTATAAATGTTTCCGCGATTTGGTATTGTAAGGGTTATTTGCATGATGCGAGGGTTTTTGAAGGTTTGGTTTTTGATATGAAAACCGGCAATCAAATTAAACTCGAAGATATTTTTGATATGCGCGACGATAGGGGTATCTTAAAATTGAACAATGAGGTTATCGCTTTATTGGCAAAATACGCGCAAGATATAAATTGGGAAAATAATGATATGTGTAAAGACGAATATAAGGAAGAATTTTTGAGGCAATATTTTTATTCGTATTATATTTCCGGCAATAACATTATTTTTATTCCCAATATGGCATCGGCAAGTTGGGGTTGCACAAATGACATTGTTGTTCCGATCAAAGAAATTCTTCCCATGGCGCGGGCGGGCGGTATTTTGTCGGGATTGGTTAATTAATGTTGTTTGGTTTTTTGGAGCTGGAAATATTCCGGTTTTTGGTTTTGGGGTGATGGTGGTAGAATGGAGATGTAAGGGGTATAAAAGATATGGGCAGGAGGAAAAAGAAAAAAGGGGATTTTAATTTTATTTTGGGGCTGGCGGCGCTGGTTGTTTTTGGTTGGATTGGAATTGATCTTTATTTTAATTATCAAAAGCGGTCCCAAAAAGAGAGCGTGCCGCCCGCGATAGTTGCCGAGCCGGAGCAAAAACAGGAATCGGTTCAAGTGGCGGAAGCGCCGGCGGTTGAATTGGAAAGCGGTTTTAAATTGGAAACTTGGCGCGACGATCGTTATGGATTTGAATTTCAATATCCGATAACGGCGGCGGTCGATGCGCGCTGTCCGAAATTGGAGAAAACTGAAAATGGGTTTGCCGTCGGTGCGTTTTCGTTGATCGCCGCCGGCAAGCAGGGGACGCTGGCCGATTATATTGATCGCCAGTTGGAAGGCATGGAAGTTGAAACGCGGGAAAATTTGACGGTGGCCGGCCAAGCCGCGGTGAAAGTCAATTATCAGACGCCGGGAATGGGGTGGTATGGCAGTTCGGTTTTCTTGGAGGGCAAAACCAAATTTTTTGAATTTGGCTTGCTGGCCAACGAAGCCGGTGATAAGTGCGGCGGGATTGATGACTATGAAGATCGGGTATATCAATCAATGATTTCCACCTTAAAATTTGCCGATTGAGACGGCGCGGCCAAGGGGCGATTGCGTTTGCCTTTTTTGTTTGTTAAAATGAGTTATTGGGCGATGGAAATAAATATCGAGATCAACAATTTGACCAAAACGCCGGTTCCGGCTGGATTGATCAAAAAAGCGGCGCGGATCGCGATCGAAAGCGAATTAAAGGACAAATCGCCCAAATCGCCGATTGAGGTTTCGGTGGCGTGCGTGGGGCCGCGAAAAATTCGCCGTTTGAACAAAGAGCATCGCCAAATTGATCATACCACCGATGTCCTATCGTTTAGTCAAGGCGATGGCTTGGAGAGAAAAGATGGTTTGCCGATGGTTTTGGGCGAATTGATAATTTGTCCGGCAGTGGTTAAAAAAGATGCCCAAGAAGTCGGGATAAGTTTTTCCCGCCAGATGGGCTGGGTGGCGGTTCATGGCATATTGCATTTGCTGGGTTATGACCATGAAAGAGATGAGGCCGCGGCGCGCCGGATGCGCCAAAAAGAAGAATTCTACCTTTCAAAATTAAAAATTGAGAATGAAAAAGGAAAAACGAAAATTAAAAATTGAAAATTGAGATCTGTGTTTTTCGTTTTTGCTTTTTAATTGTCGTTTTTAAGTTTTCATTTTTCCTTTTTAATTTGAAACATGGCTAAATTTCCAATATTGGTAACCGGCTTGGATGTCGGCACCGGTTCGGTTAAAATGGTGGTGGCGCAAAAGAAGTCCGCGGACGGCGGGTTGGAAACTCTTTACGCGGGTTGCCGGCCGGCGCGGGGAGTGCGCCGGGGCGTGGTGGTGGACATTGAAGCGGCGGCAAGATCGGTTCAGGAAATCGTCAAAGACGCGGAATTGGCGGTGGGCCGCGAGTTGGAAAGCGCGCATATCGGAGTTAATGGCAGCCATATATTTTGCACTCAATCGCGCGGATTGGTGTCGGTGTCGCGCGCCGACGGCAATATTTCGGCCGAAGACGTTGATCGGGTTTTGCAGGCGGCGCGCACGATTTCGCTGTCGTCAAATAAAGAAATCGTCGACGTTTATCCGCGGGAATTCGCGGTTGACGGCGAATCGGGAGTTAAGGACGCGGTGGGAATGAAAGGGGTGCGCTTGGAGGCCGAAACATTGATCGTGGCCGGATTCTCGCCTTATTTGCGCAATTCCGATCAGGCGGTTTTGCGCGGCGGTTTGGAGGTGGGCAACCGCGCGCCGGCGGTGATCGCGGCCGCGACGGCGGTGTTGTCGGATCAGCAAAAAGAATTGGGATCGGCGGTGTTGGACATTGGCGCGGGAACCACCGGATTGGCGGTTTACGAAGAGGGTGATTTGTCGCATTTGGCGATATTCCCGGTGGGGTCGTCGCATATCACCAATGATATTGCCATTGGCGCCAAGATTGACGTGGCCACGGCCGAGCGGCTCAAGATCGAAAAAGGAATTTGCGTTTTCAAGGGCGCGGACAAAAAGATAAAATTGGGTGATGGCGGCCAACCGGGAGCAAGCGCGGTTTTTTCGCAAAGATTGATCGCTCGAATAATCCAAGAGAGAGTGGCCGAAATTTTTGATTTGGCCAACAAGGAATTGAAAAAGATCGGCCGCGAAAAACGTTTGCCGGCAGGGGTAGTTTTAACTGGCGGCGGGGTGAAATTGGGGCATATCGACGAGATTGCCAAAAAAACCTTTCAATTGACCGTGGGCATCGGCGCGCCGCGGGATTTTGAAAACATTGATCAAGATCCGGTATTGGCCACGGCTTGCGGCTTGGCGATGTTGGCGTGGAAGGAACAGGAAGAGGAAAGCGCGGCGTCGCCCCGTTTTTCCGGGAGCGGCTGGAACAGGGTGAAGCGGTTTTTCAAGATATTTGTTCCATAATTTGTTGGCAATTTCGCGGAAATGATTATTTTGCGAGGAGGAAATTAAGTCAAAAGTCAAAATTCAAAAGTCTGCGCCACAGGCGCATCCGTCCTTTGGCGGAAAAATTTCAAGCCAAAAGTTAAAAAGTTTTTAGTTGCGGTTTTCCCGCCGGAGGCGGGTGCGCCTTAGGCGCGGACATTTTGGTTTTGAGATTTGAGATGATTTTTCATGTTTAATCCAATCAATATAAAAGTGATCGGGGTGGGGGGATCGGGAAGTAATGCCATCGACCGAATGGCCAAGGATCGGATTCGCGGGGTTGAGCTAATCGCTTTGAATTCCGATTATCAAGATCTCAAAAAAATTAATGCCGATGTTAAAATCCAGATCGGGCGGAAATTGACCCAGGGATTGGGCACGGGAATGAATCCGGAATTGGGGCGCAAGGCGGCCGAAGAACAGCGCGAAGAGATAAAAAAAGCGGTAGCGGGCGCGGGCATGGTTTTTGTGGCGTGCGGCATGGGCGGCGGCACGGGTTCGGGCGCGGCGCCGGTGATCGCCGAAATTGCCAAAAGTTCGGGCGCGCTCACGGTGGCGGTGGCGACCCGGCCGTTTTCGTTTGAAGGCGCTTATCGGCAAAAAATTGCCCAGGAAAGTTTGGACGCCATTAAAAACAAAGTCGACTCGTTGATCTCGATCTCCAACGATAAGTTGCTGGCGACATTGAATCCCAATGTCACTTTGGCCAACGCGTTTTGGATTTGCGACGAGATTTTGCGCCAGGCGGTGCAAAGCATTTCGGACTTGGTGTTATTGCCGGGAATTATCAATGTGGATTTTGCCGATGTGCGCTCGATTTTGAAAGATTCGGGAAGAGCGATTTTTGGCATCGGCCGGGCCAAAGGCGACAAGCGGGCCGAAGCGGCGGCGCGCGCGGCCGTCGAATCGCCGTTGTTTGATGTGCCGGCGCGAGGCGCCAAAGGCGTGTTGTTCAATGTTTCCGGCGGACCGGATATTAGCTTGTCCGAAGTTGAAGAAGCGGCCAAGATCATCACCTCCGAGATCAATTCCCAGGCCAAAGTGATTTTTGGCGCGGTGCACGATCCCAGTTTGCCCAAGGGCGAGATCAAGATCACGGTGGTGGCCACCGGTTTCTGAAAAAAATCCTAAATCCTAAATCCTAAAATCTAAACAAATCAAAAATCCAAAATTAAAAATTCAAAATAAATGCGTAAATTTTTTTCATTTTGGATTTTTAGTTTTGAATTTGTTTAGGATTTAGAATTTATAATTTGTGATTTGACGGATTTTGAGGGTGGGGTAGAATGGATATTGTCTTTCAAATTTAAACAATATTTTCCGGTTTGCGCCCCGCGCGGATCGGATTTTAAATCATTAAAGGTATTATGGAAAATAGAATTACCAAAGTTCAAAAAAGGGACGGGCGGATCGTCGATTTTGATTTTAATCGAATCATCAGCGCGATTTTCAAGGCGGTTACCGCCACGGGCCATGGCGACGAAGTCAAAGCCAAAAAGATTGCCGATGAAGTTTTAAAAATTTTCAACCGGCGGTTTAAAAACGACGGCATCCCCAACGTGGAACAGATTCAAGATATTATTGAAGAGGTCTTGATTATGGACGGATTGGTGGACACGGCCAAATCATACATTCTTTACCGCGAACAGCGACGGCGCATTCGCGACGCGGCCGTGGCCAGCGACGAGGCGGTGGAAAAAGTGGATCAATATTTGGAAAAATTGGATTGGGAAGTGCAGGAAAACGCCAACATGGCTTTTTCGCTGCAAGGATTGAACCATTACGGCGTGTCCTATATCGTGAAAAGGTATTGGCTCAACAAGATCTATCCCAAAGAGATTCGCGACGCCAACGAATCCGGCGATTTCCATTTGCACAACCTTGACTCGCTGGCGCCTTATTGTTCGGGCTGGGATCTATATGACTTTTTGAAGCGGGGATTCGGCGGCGTGCCGGGAAAATTAGAGTCCGAACCGCCCAAGCATTTCCGCACGGTTTTGGGCCAGGCGGTGAATTTCATCTACACCTTGGCCGGGGAAGTGGCCGGGGCGGTGAGTTTTTCCAATTTCGACACTTTGGTGGCGCCGTTCATCCGCTATGACGGGTTGAGTTATTCCCAAGTGAAGCAGGCGATGCAGGAATTTTTGTTTAACATGGCCACGCCCACGCGCGTGGGTTTCCAGTGCCCGTTCTCCAACGTGACTTTAGATCTGACGCCGGCGCCGTCGTTTGCCAAACAGCCGGTGATCATCGGCGGCCAGCCGCAAAACGAGGTCTATGGCGATTTTCAGGAAGAGATGAATATGTTTAACCGCGCGTTTTACGAAGTGATGTTGGAAGGCGATAAGAATCAGCGGGTGTTCACGTTTCCGATCCCCACGGTGAGTATCACCAAGAATTTCGATTGGGACAATCCCAATTTGGAGCCGATGTGGGAGGCCACCGCCAAATACGGCATCAACTATTTCACCAATTATGTCAATTCGGACATGAATCCCGAGGACGTGCGGTCGATGTGCTGTCGTTTGCGGCTTGATCTCACCGAATTGCACAACCGCGGCGGCGGGTTGTTCGGCGCCGGCGCGCTCACCGGATCGATTGGCGTGGTGACGATCAATATGCCGCGCATCGGCTATTTGTCCAAAACCAAAAAAGAATTTTTCGCGCGGCTTGAGCATTTGATGGATTTGGCCAAGGAGAGTTTGGAATTGAAGCGCAAGGTGATCGAAAACTATATCGAAAAGGGCTTGTATCCCTATTCGCGCCATTATCTTTCCAATATCAAAAAAGCCCGGGGCGCGTATTACGGCAATCATTTTTCCACGATCGGGTTGAGCGGGATGAACGAGATGCTGGTGAACTTTTTGGGCGAAAACATCGCGTCCAAAAAAGGCCGGGCGTTCGCGCTGGAAGTGATGGATTTTATGCGCGACCGGATGTTGGAATACCAGCGCGAAACCGGCAATATCTATAATTTGGAAGCCACGCCCGCCGAATCCACTTCCTACCGCTTGTGCTTGAAAGACAAGGCCAAATATCCCGACATTGCCGCGGCCGGCACCAAAAAAAGCCCGTATTACACCAATTCCAGCCAACTGCCGGTGAATTTTACCGACGATGTGTTCGAGGCGCTCAAACTGCAGGACGACATCCAGTGCCGCTATAACGGCGGCACGGTGCAGCACTTGTTTTTGGGCGAGCGGTTGAGCGACACCGCCAGCGTGAAGGCCTTGGTGAAAAAAGTGTTCGAAAAATTCAAATTGCCCTATATCACTCTCACGCCCACATTCTCGATCTGCCCCACGCACGGTTACATCGAAGGCGAACACTTCAAATGCCCCAAGTGCACCATTGAACAGCCCTGCGAAGTGTACACCCGCGTGGTGGGTTATCTGCGGCCCGTGGGCCAATTCAATGTGGGCAAACAGCAAGAATACAAAGACCGCAAAGAATACCGCGTCAAAAAAGAATCCCTGGCGTAAAGCAAACATTGAACATTAATCTTTGAACATTGACGATTAACCATTGACCATAAACGAAAAACTCCGGCTTTGCCGGAGTTTTTGGCATTTATTCTCCCTTTTGAAAAGGGAGCACTTGCTCAAATTTTGAGCAAGGAGGGATTTGTTTCGGGTTGTTGCTATGCCACTCTTGACAAAATCCAAAAAAGGTGTATAATAATTGTATTGAAAATTTCATAGGGATTGGTTGAGATGAGTGGAGTTACTATCAAGACGCTTGCCCCGAGCAAGCAGGTTGAGCCAGTTGCGAACAATGATCACAATAATTCTTTGCCACTTATTATTAAAAAAAGCGAAGCGGCAGAGATGTACTATCTCGTGATTAATAAACCTCTTGATTGGCAACCGCCGATCGCTGAGGGTGAAGCTAAAACCTGGATGATCGATCGGCAAGAATACCGGCAGATCATGAAGGAGCGCGGGCTGAGGAGCGAAAATGATGATTCCAGATGGATGCCCGTATTTGGAGAAGGCGAGCTTGTCTTACCTTGGGTTTATAGGGTAGATATGTCTCGGTTTGTTGATAGTCTTATCGACAACGAGTACTATATTGTTTCTTGCGAAACCGATCTCGTCAAGAAGACGAAAACGGTCCGAGGGAAACAGCAAGATGTAACAGAGAGGAAGGTCTGGATCGGCTTTGTGGCAAAGCGTTCCTATGAAGAACCCAAGGCAGAAGAGTTCAAGAATCTTAAGAAGCGGATCCTTGATTGGCTTGAGAAAGATATGTTTGCTCATGGAAAAAGAGTGAATGTTTCTATCTATGCCAATTTGATGGAGAGACTTAAGGATGGTGTTCGAGAAACGGCGATGCAAATGGCAATGACCTTCGACCGCGAGATCGATGTGGATCCGCGAGAAAAGAGTCCTCGTCTCATAGTCAGGGAAAATGGTCTCTTGTTGAGGCAATAACGATTTCCTGATGCCAATTCAAACGATTAAGGCTGGATTCTGCGAAAGCGGATATCCGGCCATATTTTTTAATAATTTAAAATTTAAAATTTTTGCTATAATCAAAAAATATGGATGCAATTCAAAAAAGGCAGGTTTATAGGGTTTTGCTGAACGCGAAGGTTTTTGCGTTATTGCCGGAGAATCTCAAAAACTATTTGCGGGTTATGGTTGACCAAGAGGATGTGGCGCTTCGGGGCGGCGCGGTGAAATTAGTTGTTTTGACATCGTTGATGCTGCAAGGGAAGCTGAATGATCGGAAGCGGTGGGAGGCGGAGCGCAAAGTTAATGATTTTGATGTATCTTTTGTTTATAAGCAGCTGCCGGTTGAATTGAAAAATGAAGTGGCGGAAAAATTCAATCGCATAAAAACCAAGCTGGATGCGGTGGGCGTTCCGTTGGCGGCCAAAGATGTTGATATCATCGAAGAGCCAACGCAGGAAAGAGCGGCGGCCCGGATTGTCGGTTTTATTGATATGACCATCAACGAAGTGACGATGATGCCGCAAAACCGGCAATGGTATTTTTATTACACGCCGCAATGTTATCGCGCGCTGTCCGAGGGTTTGGGGATTTCCAATCCGCAGCCGGGCCATTTTTGGTTCAATGCCGGCCGGATAATTCCGTCGTCGTTCCAAATGATAAGGTTGGTAAAGTTTCTTGCCGCGGGAAAGGTAGACAAGATTTATTTGCCCAAGTGGTGGGTGGCGCTTTACATGGAGAATTATCAAAAGAAGGTGGCGGCCGGGGAGATGCCGGACAGAGCGCCGCTGGGGTTTTATTCGCTGGTGCTGATGAAAAATTATTTTGGCGACAAGCCGTTGCTGCAAAAGCGGGCGATGGTGGCGCTTTATGACCTGGGGTTCACCGATATGCTGGACCCTGAATTGTATATCCGCCAGCAGGAACAGATTTTCAAGGATTCGGGAACCAAATTCGAGCAAACCGATTTTACCATCGAAGAAGTGGTTGATCGTTATTTGGAGGGCAAACGCAAAAAAGAGGAAAGCCAAAACATTCGGCGGCAGGCGCGGGCAAATTGCGTCCATGAATTTGAAATGATAAATTGCGATTTGTGTGGCAAAAATCGTTGCGTGATCGAGAATTGCGCCAATTGCGGCAAGAACAAAACCGGCGGAATTTTGCCCTGCACTTTTCGCATGCAAACCGGTCAAACCGATCCGGCCGGGTTTTACGAAATCAAATAATTTGAAATCGAGGTGAGAAAAATTCTAACTTGGAGTTGACAAACCGGGTTCGAGTCGAAATTTGATAAAAAGTTTGTCATTTCGCGCGTTAAAGGTGAGAAAAATTCTAATCTTTGGATGACAAAATGGCAATATTTACCAGAATGTTTAAATTTGACCGGAGGTTTAGTTTTGTTATAATCTAACCAGAGGTTAGCTTTAAGCTAACTTTCAGTTAGAATTATGAATAAATTGGCGCAAAAGGGCGATTTTTTGGATATTTTATTGCGGTCGAAAAAAACCGTGTTTTCCGTGCGGGATGTGGTATTGTTGTGGGGCGATTCGAATATCGGCGCGGTGAAAGTGCGCTTGCATTCCTATGTCAACGCCAAAAAATTGATCCGTTTGCGGAAAGGAATTTACGCGAAAGACGCCGGCTATAATAAATACGAACTTGCAAATCGTATTTTGCGGCCGTCCTATGTGAGTTTTGAAACGGTGCTGGCGGCGGCGGGCATCACTTTCCAGTATTACGAACGGATTTTTTCGGCTTCCTATGTCAAAAGAGAAGTTTTTTGCGATGGCGCGGTCTATGAATTTTTTGCGATCAAAAACAGCGTTTTAACCAATCCCGCGGGCATTGATCAGAGCAACGAATGTTCGATTTCGACGCCGGAGCGGGCGTTTTTGGACACGGTATACCGGAGCAAGGATTATCATTTTGATAATTTGAATCCGTTGAATTGGGAAAAAGTTTTTGAAATTTTGCCGATTTACGAAAATAAAAAAATGAACGAAAAGGTCAACCAATATTATAAATGGTCCAAGTCCGAAGAATAATATGCTCAATATCGCGGCTCACAAAGATATTTTGCTTCGAATTTTGCGGGATATTTATTCCGATGAAACGATCGGGCCGTTTTTGGGATTCAAGGGCGGAACTGCGGCTTATTTGTTCTACGGTTTGGATCGCTTTTCGGTTGATTTGGACTTCGATCTGCTCGACAGCGGCAAAAAAGAATTTGTTTTTAACCGCATCCAAGAAATAATTAAAAAATACGGCGATATTAAAGACGCGAGAATCAAAAGATTTAATTTGTTTTTTTTGCTTTCATGCCATAATCGGCAAAAAGGCGCGCAAAACGTCAAGATTGAAATAAACCATCGCGGTTTTATTTCTCGCTATGAAGTATTGTCGTTTATGGGAATTCCGATGCGAGTTATGGATAAGGAAGACATGTTTGCTTGCAAGTTGACGGCAATGTATGATCGTCTCGGAAGAACCAACCGGGATATTTACGATGTTTGGTTTTTTGGAAAAAGTATGTGGCCGATTAATAAAAAAATCGCGGAAAAGAATTCAAAAATGGCTTATGGCGAATTATTGAATAAAATCCTTGAAAAACTTAAAAAATTCAACGGCAAAAAAATTTTGGATGGATTAGGGGAATTATTAAACGAAAAACAAAAGGATTGGGTGCGCAAAAATTTGTTGAAAGAAGTCATTTTTCAAATTAAATTAATGGCGCAAGAACAATCATGAAAATTTCGGCGATACAAAAAACCACGTTGATCGATTATCCGGGGCGGGTGGCGGCCACGGTTTTTACCGTTGGCTGCAATTTTCGGTGTCCGTGGTGTTATTCCAAGGAATTGGTCTTGCCGGAATTGATCGCCAAACAGCCGGAAATTTCCGAAAATGAGGTTTTTGAATTTTTGCAAACCAAACAAGGATTGCTGGAAGGGGTGGTTGTCTGCGGGGGAGAGCCGACATTGCATTCGGATTTGCCGGAGTTTGCCAAAAAGATCAAGGACTTGGGATTTTTGGTTAAATTGGATACCAACGGTTCAAACCCGAAGATGTTAAAAGATCTGATCGATAAAAAACTGATCGATTATGTTGCCATGGACATCAAGCTTCCCAAAGAAAGATATTCCAAGCTTTTTGCCAATAATAATATAACCGCGGGGGATATTGAAGAGAGTATCAGGATTTTGAAAAATAGCGAAATTGATTTTGAATTCCGCACCACGGTCGCGCCCGGGGTTCACACGCCCGACGACTTGGGCCAAATGGCCCGCTGGATCGGCCAAGAGATTCCCGGCCGCTTGCCCAAATATTTTTTGCAAAATTTCCGCTCCGGCCGCAACATTGATCCGGTTTTTGAAGCCAAAAAGCCGTTCGGCCCGGAATTTTTCGAACAAGCCCTGGGCAAGATCAAACCCTTTGTCCCAAATTGCCGCGTGCGATGAATTTAGTATGGTAAGTGTAGCAAGGTTTCACCTTGCTACACTTACGCGATCAAAATGATGGTTCCAAAATACGATCTGGAGAAAATAAAAGCCGGGGTGGAGGAAAAAAAATGGCAACGGGCGGCGGATTTGTACAGCCGTGGCATGGTGGCCGAATTTGAGGAAACACCCAACGGCTTTACGGCGCTGGTTTCGGGAACTCATCCATACGACGTCGCGGTATCGGAAACTGATTTTCGTCAAGGCGATTGCAGCTGTTTTATGGGTAGCAACGGCACAGTTTGCAAGCACATGCTGGCGCTGGCGATCCACGCGGTCTTGCGCGGCGCACCCATTGTCAAAAGTTAATAGTTAAAGGTTAATAGTTAAAAGTTATCCATGGTTTATCCGCAGATATTTTTGTGGGGGTGTTGCGCGGCGCTGGTTGGGGTGGGGGCGGCGTCGCTGGTTGGGATTTCAAATTTTTTGTTTTGGTTGTTGGCGGCGGGAGCCATTTTTTTGTTTTTGGGCGGTTTGATCGGCCGCAAGCATAAAATTGCCGTGGCTGGAATTTTTTGCTTTTGTTTTGTTTTGGGATTTTGGCGGTTTAAGGTTGCGTGGCAAAAAATCCAAGATAATGATTTGAAAAAATTAAACGGCCAAACCGTGGAAATCAGCGGCCGGATCGCCAATGATCCGGTTTTGAGCGAGGCCAGCCAGCAAATTATTTTGCGGCCCGACGGACTCAAGGGAAAGATCTTGGTACTGGCGAGCCGCTGGCCGGAATACAAATATGGCGATGTGATAAAATTCACGGCCAACTTGGAAGCGCCGCAACCGTTTTCCGGATTCGATTACAAAAACTATTTGGCCAAGGACGGGATTTATTCAATGGCTCGCTATCCGGAAATTGAGTTGATCGGCCGGGGCGAGGGCAATTTGATCTATTCGGGATTGCTGCGGATCAAGCACAAACTAAAAGCGGGGATTGGCCAGGCAATGCCGGCGCCGCACAATTCATTGTTGATCGCGATCTTGTTGGGTGACCAAAGCGGGTTGTGCGATTGTTCGGCCAAGGAATTGGCGGCCGATCCGGAGTGCGCCAAATTGAAGGAAAAAATGAACATTGCCGGATTGCGCCATTTGGCCGCGGTTTCGGGCGCGCACGTGGCGATTATGGCCAATATTATCGCGCCGTTTTTAATCGCGTTGGGATGGTGGCGGCAAAAAGCGTTGTGGGCAACGCTGGCGTTCGTTTGGCTGTTCGTGGCGATGATCGGCTTGCCGGCCTCGGCCGTGCGGGCGGCAATTATGGGCGGGTTGATGATTGTGGCCAAAATTATTGGCCGGCCGGGCGAAAGTTTGCGCTTGATGGTGATCGCCGCTTTTTTTATGGCCTGGCAAAATCCACTGGTTTTGCGATTTGATGTCGGGTTCCAATTGTCGTTTTTGGCGGTGGCGGGCATGATATTTTTTGCCCGGCCGATCGAATTCAAATTAAAAGCATTGCCGGAATTTTTGCGCCAATCAATTGCGGTGACATTGGCGGCGTTTGTTTTCACCTTGCCGCTGTTGGCCTATAATTTTGGCAATGTGTCGGCCTATGGCTTGCCGGCCAATGTGCTGGCCGGGCCGATCGTGCCGTTTATCACGATCTACGGCTTTGTGTTGGCGATTGCCGCGGCGATTGGCCCGATTTTGGGTTGGCTGTTGTTCTTGCCGATGTGGTTGGCGTTATCCTATTTGTTGGTGATCGCCAACATATTTTCGCAATTACCCGGCGCCAAATTAAGTTTTGAAATCGGACATTTCTGGCTGGCGTTATCCTATTTTATTTTGGGTATTATCGCTTGGCGCGCCAAAGAAAAACAAAAACTGGAAAATTTGATTTGACAGGCGGGAGCGGGGGGGCAAAATAGTCAAAAAGTAAAAATGAAAAAGTAAAAATTGGAATTAAAATCCAATTTTGAAAAATAACCTTCAAAGATCAAAAATAATAATAAGATTTTTGAAAAAATATGGTTAGAGAAAATTTATATACTGAAGCAATTGAAATCCAAGAAGAGGGTGAGCCGAAAGTTGAAGTTTTTAAAAATATAGGCGATGGGGCGGATGTAGAAATCAGTTCTTTTATCGAAGAAGGCAAAAAAAATAAGGTGACAAGCGTTTTAGCATTGTCGTCAATTTTGGGGATTGTATCGTCGGAAGTGATATCAATGGCAAAAAATATTATTGTTGCCGAGGTTTTACAAATTGCACCGCGAACTCCGGATTATACCGCTGCTTTAATCGATTTGGATAATGTTTCCGCGGGGATGCTTATTGCTTCCTTAATTTTGGGTGGGGCTGCTTTGCGAAGTTACGCGAAATCGTTGGAAAAAAATTCAGCTATAACCGAAAAATAAATTTAAAATGATGAATAACAGAAATTTATTAAAATAAATTAATTAAAATATCTTATGGATAACAAAAATCAACAAATGCAGGAAGCGTTGAAAAAGGTTTATACAATTCTTAAATTCAGTGAGAAAGAGGTTAAGGACGCGTTAAATGACTTGGCGGGGATTCAGCAGGTGGCGGTGGCCACCGAGTTGGTGAAGGTTTTGACCGAAGATGAGGTGAAAACGCTCAATGATTTGGCGCAAAAGAGCGACGCGGAGAAAAAGGCGGCCATGGAGCAGATCGCCAAGGCGCACGCGGGTGACGAAAATTTCAAAAAGGCGGCGGCCGAGGCGGCCAAAAGGGTGGTTGACGAGCATGCGGCTTATCTGAAAACCCGGGGCGACGAGGCGCAAAAGGCCGAGATTGCCAAGATCCTTTCGGAAATTTAATTATACGCTCCGTTAAACATTTAATCATGAGGGCAGGCGCAAGGGCTTGCCCTTTTGATATGTGGATATTATTGTTCCATGATTATTGCGTTGTAGGACAATATTTGCTATTATTGTTCTATATGGAACCAAATATAAAACAATTATTGCGCCAGATCGTGGGAGATTGGCAAAATGGCGTGTTGCCGCGAATTTGCGATCGGGAAACCGATCTGGCGGATTATTTTGATCCGAAGTTGAAAAAAATAATCGCGGTGACCGGTTTTAGGCGCGTGGGCAAAACCTTTTCTTTGTTTAACTTTGCCAAAAAATATGGCAAGGAAAATTGCGTTTATTTCAATTGTGAGGACGAAAGATTACCCAAAGAGACCTATGTTTTGACGCAATTGGCGGAGGTTTTGCCGGAGTTGTATGGAGATAAGCCGCTGGTTTTGCTGGTTGATGAAATTCAGGAAATTCCCGATTGGAGCCGCTGGGCGCGCCGGATAAATGAATCCGGTGATTATCGTTTGGTTTTGAGCGGATCTTCGTCAAAATTGTCTTCGGCCGAGATTCCCACGGAATTGCGCGGCCGGACGCTCAATGTGCGAATGTTTCCGTTGAATTGGCGGGAATATTTAAAATTCAAAAACGAGGATTTTTTCAAATTGGCGCCCGAAAAAAGATTTTTTATGTTGCGCGATTTTTTGTTTTTTGGCGGTTTGCCTGAAATTGTTTTGGCGCAAGAAGGATTGCGGCCGATGCTTTTGGACGATTATTATCAAACATTCGTCCAGCGCGACATTATCGGCCGGGAAAAAATAAGAAACAAAAACGCCTTGCGCGATCTTTTGAAGCTGGCGCTAAACAGCCGGTTTTTCACCTATTCCAAATTCGCCGGCAATTTAAAAAGCATGGGGCACAAGATCGGCAAGGCCACGGTGATTGATTATTTGCGCGCGGCGCAAAACGCGTATTTTGTTTCGATTTTGGAAACCGGATCGCCAAGCGTCAAAAAAAGATCGCAATCCGGCAAAAAAATCTATCCGGTGGACACATTTTTTTCCCATCGCTATGGCGCGGCGTTTTCGCAAAATCTGGGCCATTTGATGGAGCAAGCGGTTTATTTGGAATTATTGAGAAAAAAATCTAAAGACGGACTTTTGGAGATATTTTTTTGGAAAGATTACCGGGGACGCGAAGTTGATTTTATGCTGGCCAAAAACGGCCGCATGGAAAAACTTTGCCAAACCACTTTTGCCGAAAACTTGGCCGATTTGGCGCCGCGGGAAACCGAATCGCTGTTTTTGGCCGGGCAAAAATTTCCCGGCGCCGATCTGGCGGTCATCACTTGGGATTTGGAAACTCAACTGCAAAAAAACGGCCAAACGATAAAATTCATTCCGTTATGGAAATTTTTACATGATCAACAATAAAAAAAATCGCGAAATGGCGCAAGGATTTACCTTGCGCCGTTTTTTTGTATTGATTTGACAGGCGGAAGCGGGGGGGGTATTATTAAGGCAAAAGTCTGCGCCGGAGGCGCATCCGCCCTTTGGCGGAAAAAGGCAAAAGGCAAAAGTGAAAGTCAAAATTAAAAAGTAAAAATATGTCATTTGAAAATCTAGATAAAACAGAATCTTTATCAGAAAGATTTCAAGGAGTTGTGGATAATTTGGGTGGTTTGTTGAAAGCGCAAGAGGATAAGTTGCGTCAAGCGATTGGCGATTTGTCTTGCGACAGAAGAACTTGTTGCGTGGCGCTGACAGCATTAATGTTGGCAAAAACCGCGTTTACCCCGGATTTGCTGGAAGCGGGGATAACGGCGGGTGATTTGATCGGATCGCTGGGTTTTGGCGGCGTGGATTTGAATGCTGGCCTTGACAATTTCGATGTTGATGGCGTTTTGGCGCAAGCGGAAGTCGTTGAAAATCCGATCGCGAGTAAAAACAATATGTCCGGCTATCATTCAATGAAAGTTGCCGCGGAAGCTCCGTTGCCGCCGCATCCCGCCGATCAAAAGGGAATACCGATTGCCAATCTTGCCGAACAAGGGGCGAATCCACATCCTGCGCAAGCGGACGCGGAAAAGATTTTTGGCGGCAGTGGTAGCGGGGATAACGGTCATGGCCGGATAAATGAAACTTTGGATGTGAAAAATACGCTTCCGGTCGCGGAAAAACTTCCTTCAATAGATGATTCGGGGTCGGAAACGATTATTCCGGCAAGCGCGGACCAGTTGGATCGCGATGTGCAAAATCCCGACGGATCGAATGACGGTGGAGATTCTAAAAATATTGATGGCGATCTCGGTAGTCGCGAGAACATTGGCACTCATCATATCGAAAGCGGTCATGACAAAACCAGAGTTGATTTGAGCGGGGCGCATGAAGGCGGGCAAGAAGCGGTTGAACTTGGTTCTCGCACGGGCGCGGATAGCGTTGGCGGGAAAATACAAGATACCAGCGGAAAAGCCGGCAGGGATCTTGCCAAAAATATATTTAATAAGAAATCTTGATTTATTAATCGATATTAAAAAATATGATCCAAGATATTCAAAAAATTAATGATTGCGTGGCCAGGATTTATGAAATCCTTGAGTTTGCGCCGGAACAAATCGAGGAGTTAAAGGGTGATTTGGCCAAGGCGCAACAAGCGGCCGCGGCCGCGGAAATGTTGAAAAATCTAACTCAAGATGAACTAAAATCGATCGATGAGGCGGCGCAAAAATCCGATGGAGAGAAAAAAGCCGCGATAGAGCAGATTGTTAAGTCGCGTGCGGCCGATAAAAATTTAAAACAAGCCGCGGCGATAGCGGCCAAGAAGGTTTTGGATGAACATATTGATTATTTGAAAACCCAAGGTGATGAGGCGCAAAAAGCCGAGATTGCCAAGATTTTGGCCGAGATGTAGAATTTGTGTTTTGTATTCCGTAGGGGCGAAACTATGTTTTCGCCCTTTTGCGTTAAATACGGGCAAATGATTATTTGCCCCTACGATGCGAATGCGGATAAATCGGGCGATTACATAGAATCGCCCCTACAAATACAAATACAAATGCAAATGCGAGATTATGGGGGTTCAACCTTTGTAAATTTGACAGGGGTTAAACCCCTGTTTTTTGGTGGAAAATTATTTTTTTGGTATGATGGACAAATGGAGGAAAAAAATAAAAAAATAAAAAAAGTCGCCAAGGCGAAGGGCAAAATAAAAAAAATGGCGAAGGGCGATAGATCGGAAAGAAAAATTTCGCAAAAAGCGTGGGTGGCGGCGGTGAATATGGGCTACGGCCATCAGCGCACGGCGCATCCGTTGCGCGGTTTGGCGTATAAGGGGCGGGTAATCAACGCCAATGATTATCCGGGTATTCCCAAAAAAGACAAAGATATTTGGGAGAACAGCCGCAAGTTCTACGAAGCGATTTCCAAATTCAAGCGCGTTCCGTTGGTGGGCGGCGCGGCGTTTTCGCTTTATGACAACTTGTTCCAAAAGATCATTGAATTTTATCCGCGCCAGGATTTGTCGCGGGCGCCGTTTTTGACCAACAACACTTATAAATTGATCAAAAAGGGATGGGGCCGGGATTTCGTGGAAAAATTAAAAACCAAAAATTTGCCGCTGGTGGCCACATTTTTCATTCCGGCGTTCATGGCCGAGGAATTCGATTATCCGGGCGAAATCTATTTGGTGGTGTGCGATGCCGATATCAGCCGGCAATGGGCGCCGTTGAATCCGTTGGCGACGCGCATCAAATATTGCGCGCCCACCAAAAGAGCGGCCGAGCGGTTAAAGCTTTACGGCATTCCCAAAAAACAGATTTTTTTGACCGGTTTCCCTTTGCCGGAAAGCAATATTTTTTCCAAAAAAGACGCGGGCGATGATTTTGAAATTGCCAAATTTGATTTGGGCCGGCGTTTGGCCAATCTTGATCCGGCGGGCGCTTACACGGAAAAATATTGCGGCTTGGTGAAAGAACAGTTGTGCCGTTTGCCCCAAAAAACCAAGCGGCCGCTCACAATTATGTTTTCCGCCGGCGGCGCGGGCGCGCAAGGCGAGATCGGCGCGGCCATCGCCCGGCAATTGAAAGACAGAATTTTTGCCGGCCGCTTGAAATTGGTTCTTTCGGCGGGGACCAATGCCAAAGTGCGAAGTTTTTATCAAAAAATCGGCCGGGAATTGAATTTGGCCGAAGCGCCGGGATTTGAAATTTTATTTGAAAAAGATATTAAAAGTTATTTTGACCGGTTCAATAAAACTTTGCGGCAAACCGATATTTTGTGGACCAAACCCAGTGAGTTGTCGTTTTACGCGGCGCTGGGGTTGCCGTTGATCGTGGCGCCGACCATCGGCTCGCAGGAGGATTTTAACAAAAGCTGGCTTTTGAAATCGGGGTTTGGCATTGAGCAGGGATACTTGCGGTGCATCGGCCAGTGGCTGGATGACCTGCTGGACAACGGCTATTTGGCCGAAGCGGCCATGGAAGGTCTCATTGAGGGCGAAAAAATGGGCGTGGCCAACATCAAAAAACTTGTTTTTCGCGCCGGTGTTTAAAATTTAAAAAGTACCTATTTTTTTGATGATTTTGATTTAAGATTTAAGAATTAAGATTTAAGATTTGAGATTTATCATAAATCATAAATCTTAAATCATTATTCTTGTATTTTGACGATGGTGTGGCTTTTGGTGGCCGTGGCCGGGTATGTGATGCTTGCCGGAGCGGCCCTGATCGATAAATTTTTACTGGCGGGGAAGCTTGACGATCCCAAATTATACGCGTTCTACATCGGCGCGCTGAGCTCGGCGGCGTTTTTGCTGTTGCCGTTCGGTTTTTGGAGCTATCCTGCCGCGGGAATTTTTTTGATCGGCATGGCCGCGGGCGCGGCGCAGATCTACGGGTCGTTTTTTTATCTTTCGGCGCTCAAGCGCTTTGAAGCCGCGCGGGTGGTGCCCATCGTGGGGGGTCTGAATCCGGTTTTCGGATTTTTTTTGACCGCCGCGGTTTCAGGCGGCAGCGCGATCTTGGGACAAAAGGAGCTGGCCGGATTTTTTTTGCTGATCGCCGGCGGCTGGCTGATGATGGTGTCGGGATTTTCGTTCAAAGCCAAAGAATGGGGGTTTGCGATTATTGCCGCGCTTTTTTACGCGCTGTCGGTGGTGCTGGCCAAATTGGTTTATTTGCAGTTGCCGTTTGCCAACGGATTTTTGCTCACCGCTTTTGGTTCGGCGGCTGCGGCCATGACGTTTTTACTATCGAAGCCGGTGCGGCAAGCGGTTTTTGGCAAAAAGAAGGCGAGCGTCAAAAACCGCCCCAATTTTTTGTTTTTTTGCGGCCAGGCCATGGGCGGGGCGGCGTTTTTACTGCAAAGCGGCGCGGTTTATCTGGCGCCGCAGGCCAATGTGCCGGCGGTCAACGCCCTGGCCGGAGTGCAATATGTTTTCATTTTTGCAATTTCTTTGGTTTTGGCGCGGCGTTTCCCCAAGCAGTTTGCGGAAAAGACCACGCCCGCGCAATTCGCGCAAAAAATCTTTGCCATCATCTTGATCATGATCGGCCTGGCGATATTCGCCCTGAATTAAAATTGCATACACCAGGTGTATGCAATTTGAATTAAATAAAAAAAGAGGCGCGGGATTATTTCCGGCCATTTATTTTTTGATAAAATCTCTCAACGATTATCGTGGCAGCGGTCAAGATCATAAATAAGAAAAGAATTGGATTCAGAAATTTGCCATTAAGACCAATATTAGATATATCGTTAAGAGCCGTTATGGATATCAACGCGGCCGTGATAACCGCGAACAGAAAAGATAGTCCCATTAAATAGAGCCTCCATGATCAGATTGGTCTAAAATTTTTGAAATGTCAAATTTTTTGGGGAGGAGAAATTTGGTATAATGAATAAAACACAATAAATTAATGCGAAAGAAAATCGTGATGTTGATGGTAGTAATCTTATTGGCGCTGGCAGTGTGTTTTTTCTATATTTATAAAGCACCAATGGCAAAAAATATCGTTTGGGGCGCGGCGTTTTCCCAAAAGCACGCGGTTGATATGGGGCTGGATTGGAAAGAAACTTATTCGGCGTTGCTCGACGACTTAAAAGTGAAAAACATTAAATTGGCGGCGCATTGGGACATCGTCGAGCCGCGAAACGGAGTTTATGATTTTTTCGATCTTGATTGGCAAATGGATGAGGCGGCCAAGCGAGGCGTCAAAGTGATGTTGGCCATCGGCATGAAAACGCCGCGCTGGCCCGAATGCCATGTGCCAATTTGGGCCGAGGGTTTGGGCAAAAACCAACAACAGAAAGCGATCGTGGCTATGCTAAAAGCGGTGGTGGGCCGCTATCAAAACCATCCGGCGCTGGCATCATGGCAAGTGGAAAACGAACCGTTGTTCGCGTTTGGAAATTGCCCGTGGAAAGATGAAAATTTTTTGAAAAAAGAGGCGGCGTTGACGCGGGCTCTTGACGCGACGCAAAAACCCGTTGTAATATCTGATAGCGGGGAAGGGTCGTGGTGGTGGCGCGCCGCGGCGATCGGCGATGTCGTGGCGATAACCATGTATCGCCGGGTGTATTTTCGCGAAATCAAAACCTATATTACCTATCCGATCTCGCCGGCGTTTTACGCGGCTAAAGCCAAGATCGTGGATTTGATTTTTAAAAAGCCGGTGATTTGCGGCGAATTGCAAGCCGAGCCCTGGGCGGCCAATCAGTTTTATGACGGCGGTAAAAACGACGCCAAAACCATGGATGTTGAGCAATTTCGAGACAACATCGCGTTCGCTAAAAGCACCGGCTTGGACGCATTTTATTTGTGGGGCGGCGAATGGTGGTATTGGATGAAACAAAAACACGATCGGCCGGAATTTTGGGAAGAAGCCAAAACCCTCTTCGAATAAAAATCCGAAGCACGAAGTACGAAATCCGAAACAAATTCAAATGTTCTCCGCCAAAGGACGGATCCGCCTCCGGCGGAAAATTTAAATTTTCAAAACAAAATTTCGCATTTTATTTTGATTGTTTTGAAATTTGAAAATTCGATATTGTTTCGAATTTCGATATTCGATATTCGAATTTGCATATTTATGTATAATCTTAATTTGGGCGAAAATAAGTCGAAAGACCAAAAAAATTTGAAAAAAAGCTTGCTTTTTGTTTTGGCGTTGGCGGTGAGTTTTGGGCTGGGGGCGGCATTGTTCAATCAAGATTTTTTTGCCAAGCAATTTAACGCGGCGCTGGCTCCTAAAACGCCGGCGATTCAAAATGGTGATAACCCCGTCAAAATCGAATATGTGGCGCAAACTTCGCAAGAGGAGGCCGTGATTAAAGCGGTGAATGATTATTCGCCGGCGGTGGCTTCGATTATTATCACCAAAAATATGCCGGTATACGAACGATATTATTCGACGCCGTCGGAAATGTTCGATCCGTTTGGTTTTTGGGAAAATTTTCAGGCGCCGCAAGTGCGCCAGCGGGGAACCGAGAAAAAAGAAGTGGGCGCCGGATCGGGATTTATCGTGTCCGAAGATGGCATGATGGTCACCAACAAGCATGTGGTGCGCGACGCGAACGCCGAATACACCGTGATCACCGCCGATGGCGAAAAGTATCCGGCCAAGGTGCTGGCGCTGGATCCGGCGCAGGATTTGGCGGTGGTTAAAATTTCCGGCGGCGAGGAAAAAAAATTTCCATTCGTGAAACTTGGCGATTCGTCGAATTTACAAATTGGGCAAACCGTGATTGCCATTGGCAACGCGCTGGGAGAGTTTGACAACACGGTGTCGGTGGGAGTGATCTCGGGGTTGAAGCGATCGATTACCGCTTCCGGCGGGGGCGCGCGCGAGACCTTGGAAAATTTGATTCAGACCGACGCGGCGATCAACGAGGGGAATTCGGGCGGACCATTATTGAATTTGAAGGGCGAAGTTATCGGCGTGAACACCGCCATTGCCAGCGGCGCGCAAAACGTGGGGTTTGTTTTGCCCATCAACGCGGCCAAGCGGGCTTTGGAGCAAGTTAAAAATTCGGGGAAAATCAGTTATCCCTATTTGGGAATCTATTACACTATTGTTGACGATGACGTTAAAAAAGAAAACGATTTGCCGGTTGGTTATGGCGCGTGGATCACGTCGCCGGGAACAAATCAAAATGGCCGGCCGATCGCGCCGGTGATCGCCGGCTCGCCGGCCAAAACCGCGGGATTGAAGGATCAAGACATCGTTTTGGAAATAAACGGCGAAAAGATCGACATGAAAAACACTTTATCGCAGGCCATTGCCAAATATAATGTGGGCGATAAGATAAAGTTAAAGGTTTGGCGCGATGGAAAGGAGATCGAGGCGGAAGTTATCCTCGGCGACCGGAGCGAGAGCGAATAAATACAAATTTAAAGCGCAAAGCGAAAAGCGTAAAGTAGAACGCGGATTCGAATTTTTACTTTACGTTTTACGTTTTTAGTTTTACGCTTATTTTATGATTAACCCAACTCCCAATTTTACCCACAAGGCTCAGGAGGCGATCGTTTTCGCCCAGGATTTGGCGCGCGAAAAAGGCCAACAACAGATCGACGCGCTTCATTTGCTGGCGGCGTTGCTGGCGCAGGAAAAAAGCTTGATTTTAAATTTGCTGGAGCGGATGAGCGTTGATGTCGAAGCGTTGCAACGGGTCGCGTCTTCGTCTTTGGCTAAATTGCCGGTGATTTCGGCGCCGCAGGCGTTTGGCCAATTTTATTTGACTCAGGATATGGCCAAAGTTTTGGAGCGGGCGCGCGAAGAGGCGTCGAAATTCGGCGATGAGTTTATTTCGGTGGAGCATCTTTTTTTGGGACTCTTGGCGGTGCCCACCAAGGCCAAAGAAATTTTAGATCGGGTGGATTTCGTGGGTTCCGAGGGCGGATTTGCCATGCCCGAGCCCGGGCGGCTGGATTATGAGGCGGTGCTCAAGGAATTGGTGAAAGTCCGCGGCGGCCAGCGCGTTACCGATCCGGAACCGGAATCAAAGTATCAAGTGATCGAAAAATACACTCGCAATCTCACTTTAATGGCCAAACAGGGAAAACTTGATCCGGTGATCGGCCGCGAAAACGAAATTCGGCGGTTGATGCAAGTGTTGAGCCGCCGCACCAAAAACAATCCGGTGCTGATCGGCGAAGCGGGCGTGGGCAAAACCGCCATCGTGGAAGGATTGGTCCAGCGGATCGCGTCCGGCAACGCGCCGGAAAGTTTGCGCGACAAGGAGATTATTTCGCTGGATTTGGGTGCGTTGATCGCGGGAACAAAATATCGCGGCGAGTTTGAAGATCGCATCAAGGCGCTGTTGCGCGAAGTGGAGCGCGCCGCCGGTCGCTATGTGTTTTTTATCGATGAATTGCACACGCTCGTGGGCGCGGGCGCGGCCGATGGCACGATCGACGCGTCAAATTTGCTCAAGCCGGCGCTGGCTCGAGGCGAATTAAAGGCCATCGGCGCCACCACTTTGAAAGAATATCAAAAATATATCGAAAAAGATCCGGCGTTGGAGCGGCGTTTTCAGCCGGTTTTCGTGGCCGAACCGTCGGTGGAAGACGCCAAATTGATCTTGTTGGGCCTGAAAGAAAAATACGAACTGCATCATGGGGTAAAAATCGATGAAAAGGGTTTGGCCGCGTGCGTGGAATTGGCGTCGCGCTATATTTCGGATCGGTTTTTGCCCGACAAAGCGGTGGATTTAATGGACGAAGCGATGAGTTCATTGCGGTTGGACATCGAGTCCGAACCCACCGAAGTGGAAAAATTGCGCAAGGATTTGCAAAAGCTGCGCGTGGAATACGAAGCCATTAAAAAAGACCGCACTCCGGAAAACTTGCGCCGTTTAAAAGTGATTGATCGCGAATTGGCCGATCTGGAAGAAAGGTCAAACGCCTTGGAGGCGCGTTGGCAATCGGAAAAAGAAACCATCAATAAGATCAAGGATCTCAAAAAGCAGTTGGAAAATTGCCGGTTTGAAGTTGATCAAGAAGAGGCGCGCGCCAATTTGCAGCGGGTGGCCGAATTGAAGTACGGCAAGATTCCTCAATTGACCAAAGAGTTGAAAGCCGCGGAAAAAAAATTGGCGCGTTTTCAAAAATCACGGCCGATCCTTAAGGAAAGGGTGACCGAAGAAGACGTGGCCAAAGTGGTGTCGCGGTGGACCGGCATTCCGGCGACGCGTTTGATTGAGGAAGAGGCGCGCAAATTGCAAAATTTGGAAGACATTTTAAAGCGCCGCGTGGTGGGGCAGGAGGCCGCGATCGCGGCCATTTCCAATGCCATCCGCCGCGCCCGCGCCGGCATCGCCGAAGAGAACCGGCCGCTGGGTTCGTTTATGTTTTTGGGACCCACGGGCGTGGGCAAGACCGAAACCGCCAAGGCCTTGGCCGCGTTTCTTTTCAACGACGAGAACGCGCTGGTGCGGTTGGATATGTCCGAGTATATGGAAAAACACACCGTGGCGAGGATATTGGGTTCGCCTCCGGGCTATGTGGGCTACGAAGAAGGCGGCCAGTTGACCGAAAAGATCCGCCGTCGGCCCTATTCGGTGATATTGCTTGATGAGATCGAAAAAGCGCATCCGGAGGTATTTAATATTTTGTTGCAAATCTTGGAAGACGGCCGGCTCACCGACGCCAAGGGCCGCGTGGCATCATTTAAAAATTCGATTTTGATCATGACGTCCAATATTGGATCGGATATCATCGCCAAGGAAGCGGCGTTGGGATTTTCGGTGCGTTCGGCCGAGGATGCGACCAAGGAGAAGACCCATGACAAAGTGATGGCGGTGTTGAAGGAATCATTTCGGCCGGAATTTTTGAATCGCGTGGATGAGATCGTGATTTTCAATTATTTGGGTAAAGACGAGATTAAAAAGATCGTGGATTTGGAATTGCAAAAAGTGGACAAGCGTTTGCGGGCCAAAAATATCCGCGTCACGGTTTCGGAGGGCGCCAAGGAGTTGCTTTCACAGCGAGGGTTTGACGCGAATTTGGGCGCCCGGCCGTTGCGGCGGGTGATCCAAAAATTGGTTTTAGACGCCTTGGCGTTAAAAATTGTTTCCGGCCAAGTGATTGAGGGCGACAATGTGCTGGTGGATGTCGAAAACAACGAAATCACGGTCAAACCGCCGTTAAAAACCGTTAAACCGCGGGCGAAAACCGCGAAAGTGGAAGTTTGATTGATCGCGAAAATCAGCTCTCGGCAAGTTTTTTCGCAACGCGCGATTTTGTTGCTACAAAATCGCTCATGCTTGGCCGCCGCGTTCGCAATCATTGCGAAAAAACTTGCCTTCGATTGATTTTTGCGAATAAAATTTTTGGTTATGCATACTAAACGATTGGCGACATTGATCGCGGCCGTGCTGACAACGGTCGCCGGCGGCGCGCTGGGCGGGTTGTTGGCGTTTTCCTATTGCGTCGGTTCATTGTCGTCCGACTGGCAAAACATTGGCAGTTTGTCGGTTTTGCCGTCGGTGGAACGGCATGAGATCGTCATTCAAGAAAACAAGGCGCTCAAGGACGCGATCGCCAAGGTATCCGGCGCGGCGATCGGCGTGAAGGTTGTCTCCGGAAAAAGCGCGGCCTATGGGTCGGGGGTGGTTTTGACTTCGGACGGGCTGGCGGCCGTGCCTCATGATTTATTCCCGCCCGGAGCCAATACCGAAATTTTTACCAATGGCCAAAAAGTTGAATTTGAGGTGGTTAAGCGCGACAAAACCGCCAATTTGGCGATCTTGAAATTGAAAGCCGCCAATTTGGCCACAGCCGGATTTTATAATTTGGAAAATTTGAAGCTGGGCGAGCGCATTTTTTTGGCCGGGGTCTTGGCCGACGGCCGCAATTTTGCCAGCGAAGGCATGGTGCGCGATTTTACCGCCGAAAGCATTGCCACCAATATTTTTGAAAAAGCCGAAGCCGCCGGCGCGCCGGCGTTCGACATCGAAGGCAACATTCTGGGCATTGCCCAGGTGGCCAAATCCGGCCAAGTCTCGATCATCCCGATCTCCAAGATCAAAGAAGTGAGCGGCTTATAATTATCTGAACATTTAATCATTTAATCATACGCTTCGCTGATCATATAATCATCGAAACACTGGAACAGCATTTCGTAGGGGCGGGCTTTATGCCCGCCCTTTGTGTTGCAACAAAAAGAATGCGGGCGGGCACAAGGCCCGCCCCTACGGAACGAATGCGAATGCAGGCGAAAACACAGTTTCACTCCTATGGCGAACGTTGATTTGACAGGCGGGAGCGGGGGGGGGTATTATAAAATAAATTAAAAATTTGCGCCCGAGGCGCATCCGTCCTTTGGCGGAAAAATTCAAAAGTCAAAATTGAAAGGCAAAAGTAAAAAGTTGGAATTCAATTTTGGTAATAATCGTCAAAGATTAAAACCAATATAATCTTTGAAAAAATATGGAAGGAGAGCCACAATACGAAACTTCTTCAGAATATCTGGAGAAAGTAGCAGATGCTGGCGATGAAGACGCGCATATGGGAGAAGGAGCGCCAGAGAGTTTGGATTTAGAGAAAATAGATTCGGAAATTTCTGATGTAATAACAAAAGAAGCGGCAGCGAAACTGGAGGCGGGAGAATCTCCTGATTCTGTTGAAGTTTATTTGCAAAGGGCAAGTATGCTCAAAAGTCGATTATTCGATTATATTCGAATGACTTGGGAGAAGCATCCGGGTGGTGTGGCCTTTTCTGTCGGTTGGATAAGTATTCTGTCTCTTTTTCTATGGACGCAACTTGTTGATTATGTACCGGCAGAAACTACTTTGGGCAAAATTATGTTTGCGGTTTGGGGTGCTGGGTCTTTAGCGGCGTGGCCATTAAATGCGGCGAGGGACAAGGCAAATTCGGAGGGAACCTCGAGAAAATAGTTCGAAATTATGTATAAATCTTACTAGCTATATCCATAGCATATCGGCTTATTAAATCGTTTAATTGAAAATTGTGAAAAAATCTTATCGCAATTGAATGTTTTCATCAGATTCCGTTTTGCGGGCGGATTTTGGTTGAGTTTGAAAATTTGTTTAAAAGTGAATTTTGTAATTTCAAGAAAATAAAAAAATTATGGAAAATCAACAAATGCAGGAAAAATTAAAACAGGTTTACGCGGTACTCAAATTCAGCGAGAAGGAAGCCAAGGATGCGTTAAATGATTTGGCCGGGATTCAGCAGGTGGCGGTGGCCACGGAGTTGGTTAAAGTGTTGACCGAAGACGAGGTGAAAACTTTAAATGAGCTGGCGCAAAAGTCGGATGAGGAGAAAAAGGCCTTGATGGAGCAAATTGCCAAGGCGCATGCTGCGGATGAGGGATTTAAAGCGGCGGCCCAGGCCGCGGCCAAAAAGGTGATCGACGAGCACGTAGCTTATCTCAAAACCCGGGGCGACGAGGCGCAAAAAGCCGAAATCGCCAAAATTCTGGCCGAGATCGGGTAAGGTATTTGTATTTTTGCATTCGTAGGGGCGGGCCTTGTGCCCGCCCTTTTGCTGAAATCGGGTATGGTGTTTGCATTTTGTATTTGTAGGGGCGATTCTATGTAATCGCCCTTTTGGGTTTGAATGCGGGCGAAAGCATAGTTTCGCCCCTACAATGCAAACGCGGGTGGCTTAACGGACGTGAAGTTTCGATTCTCGTAGAAATAAGGCCATAAAATTGGCACCAAAATCGAAAGAAAAAATAATCAGGCAATAGGATATTGAAAGTGCACAAGGTGACACCTTGTGGCACTTTTTTGTTAAAATCGGCAGGATTGGGTATAATAGAATAATGGAAATTCATTGGGAGGGAAAATATGTTGCCGTGGGGTTGCTGGCGGTTTTGTTGTCGGCCGGGTTGTTGGTTTTGGGGTCAAAAAGCGGGATGCTTGGAAAGGGAATGGCCAATTTAAGCCAAGCGGGGAACGGCTGGGTGGAAATAAAGCCGCGGGTGGACAGCGCCACCAGTTCGGTTGCTCAAACCGAAACCAAAAATGAGATAAAACCGGCCAAAGTTGTCGTTGAATGGTGCGAACTCAAGGGCGGCAAACCAACCGTCGAAAAGCAAATAATTTTCAACGAGATCGCCTGGATGGGCGGCCAAAACAGCTATAGCGACGAGTGGATCGAATTGAAAAATGTTGGCGGCAACGAGGTTGATTTAAACGGCTGGCAGTTGCAAAACAAAAACAAAAAGATCAAAATTTCGTTTGGCGAAGGCGAAATTTTGGCAGCCGGCGGATTTTATTTGTTGGAGCGCACCGATGACGAAACCGCGCCCGGGGCCGCGGCCGACAAGATCTACAAAGGAAGTTTGGGCAACGCCAACGAGGCGCTTTATCTTTTTGATTCGGATTGCGTTTTGCGGGACGCAGCGGCCGCGACAAGCAAATGGCCGGCGGGCGACAATGCCGCCAAAAAGACCATGATCCGCTTGCTCAATTTGAATTGGAAAACTTCGTCTGTCGCCGGCGGCACCCCCGGCGCGGAAAACAAATAAAATTTTGGACAATTTGGGCGAAAAAGCGTATAAGTAAAATTAAAAGGTATAGGGTTTTGGGAGGTCAATTTTTATGGACAAAAAAATTTTTATCGAACTGGCCCAAGAAATTTACAAACTCACGGTTCTTTTTCCCAAAAAAGAGCCATTGCGCTATGAATTGCGCCGGGCGGTTGATGAGGTTATTGCCGAATTTATAAAGGAAAACAACGGCTATTTTGACGATATCGGCCGCGGGTTTGAATTGATGGAAAGTTATCTTGAAGTGGCCGGCAGCCAGGATTGGGTCGCGCCGGCAAAAATCGCCCAAATCAAAGAAAAGATTGCGCGAATCGCGCGGGACTGGGAAAAATTCGCGATCGGCAATCGATGGGACGAGAGCAAGATCGAGAAGATCATCCAAGAAACTCAAGAGCAAACAATTGATGATGATTTTGGCATAATCGAGCCCGAAATGCGGGAGCCGGATTTTATTTTGATGCCTCAAGAATCAAAATCCGGATTGATCGAATCGTTGCCGCGCGATTTGATGGAAATCGAAGTGCCCGAGCCGTTGGCGGCGGTTGCTTCCGCGGCGGCGGATGAACCGGAAGCGGAAAGCGAAACGAGCCAAACCGAATTAACATCGGCGCAAATCGCCCGCCAAAACCGGATCATGGAATTCTTGAAAGAGCGGGGCGGCGCCCAGGTGTGGGAGATCCAAAAAATTTTTCCCAATTTGAGCAAGCGCACCATTCGGCGGGATTTTCGATCGTTGCTTGAGCAGGGATTGATCGAAGCCACCGGCGAACACAACACCACCGCTTATAAATTAAAAATCAATCTTGCGTAGTTTGTCAAGGCCATTTGTCTTGATTTTTTCGGGAAATTGTAGTATAATAAATAGGATATGATTGGGTTAGCCGAAAAGCGATTTTCAACAAATTTTTTGAGGAGCACGTAAATTTTTCTGCTGAAAAATTTCCTGGTGTTCCGCGCCGGTCGCGCGGAACAGCGCTCCATCAAAAAAATTGTTTCAATCGCTTTTAGGGTTGTTTTTTAGAGCAAAAAAAGGAAATGGAGAAGGCGCGGGAACAATTTGGCCGGATCTATGACGATCATGTGGAAAAGATCTATCGGTTTGTGTTTTTGCGGGTCAATTCCAAAGAGATCGCGCAAGACATAACTTCGGAAACATTTGCCAAGGTGTGGGCCAGTTTCCAAAAACAGCCGGAGGCGATCGCCAATCCGCGGGCGTTTTTGTACAAAACCGCCAAAAATTTGGTGGTGGACCATTATCGCGCCAAAGCCAAAAATCAAACTGCACTGCCGGAAAATTGGGAGGATCGTTTGGCCGATCCCAAGATCGATTTGGAAGGGAAGGCGGTTTTGGCTTCGGACATGGATAATGTGCGCCGCGCCATGGCCCATCTCAACGAGGATTATCAAAACGCGATCATTTGGCGTTATTTGGACGATTTGCCGATAAAAGAGGTGTCCCATCTGCTTGACCGCTCCGAAGACGCCACCCGGGTATTGCTCCATCGCGCCATGAAAGAACTGCGCACGAAGTTGTCTTAAGAGGGGTGTAACATTTTTGCCGGTTTTGCGTCATCAGCAGTGTAAAGCCAAAATCATGAATTCGGAAAAAGAACTCATCAACCAAATAAGAACTTTGAGCAATATCAAACCCGATGAAAATTGGGTGGTTTCGTGCAAAGCGCGGTTGTTGGGACAAGAGGCGATGGGACAGCGTTCGTCATTCATGGTTTGGTTGAAAAATTTCGCGTTCCAATATCGCGCCGCGTTGGCGGCGTTGGTGTTGGTTTTGGGCGCCGGCGGCGGGTTGGCGGCCGCGGCGCAAAACGCGTTGCCGGGCGAACCGCTCTACGCGGTGAAAAAAGCAGCCGAAAAAGGCATGGCGTTGGTGGCCGGGCAAAAAGACGATCCTATGGCGAATTTGCAATTGGCGGCCAAGCGATTGGAGGAAATGAATTTGCTTTCGCAAAAAAACTTGGTCAAAAACTTGCCGGCGGCTTTTTATGAATACAAAACCGCCAAGGCCGCGGCCAAAAAAGAAGTGGCCGCGTTGGTCAAGGACAATCCCGCGAAAGCCGGCCAGATCATTAAAGAAGCGGGGATCGCGATGAAGGAAATCGACATCAAGGAAAAGCAGGTCTATGGCGTGCTGGGGCTGGACGCCGAGGCCACCACCACCGATGACGGCGGGGAAGCGGTTTTTGACAAAGCCATCGTTGAATCGTTGATGGATTATTTCAAAGACGCCGCCGCGCTTTCCGAGCAGGGATCTTTTGATCTGGCGGAAGTGAAAAAAATTTACGAGGCCGGCGAGTATGGCCGGGCGGTTGATTACTATCTGAACAGTTCGTTGAATCGTTAGCGGCAGGATCAAAAAGCCGCGGGAGGGGCTTGCTAATTTTATAAAAGAAGTTGGCAAACCTCTCCCGCGACCCGCGTAAAAAAAACTGCGCGGGACAAGGGAATAAGAAGTCGCGGATGATCACAGCTTCAAAGCTTTGGCTGGGATCGTTTAAAGGGTCGGCGCGACCGAAGTTTAAAAAGGTCTATAATATTGACCTCAGTAAAAAAGATAAATAAACAATGACTAGCAAGAAATTAATCGCCGGCATGATTGCTTTGGCGATGGCGGTGGCGATTGTCCCGGGCGCGACCCAGGCCGCGACTGCCGAAGAATTGGCGGCGCAAATTGCCGCGTTGCAATCTCAATTGGCCGGTTTGATGGGCCAGCTGGGAGGCGACACGACCGCGACTGCGGGCACTGTCTCGGCCACCGCTCCGGCGGCGTGCGCGGGCATCTCGTTCACGAGAAATTTGACCTTGGGCTCGCAAGGCACCGATGTCAAATGTTTGCAAACTATGCTGAATCAAGATCCGACAACCGCGGTGGCGGTGACGGGCGTGGGTTCGGCGGGTAACGAAACGATGTATTTTGGCGGCTTGACCAAGGCCGCGGTGGTGGCTTTTCAAAACAAGTACGCCGCTGAAATTTTGGCTCCGGTCGGTTTGACCGCGGGCACCGGTTTTGTGGGCGCTTCCACTCGCGCGAAATTGAACGCGATGTTGGCGGGCGGCACCACCACCGGCACCACCGGCGACACCGGCACCACCGGCACCACCGGCGACACCACCACCACTGGCGGTTTGACCATGACCGGCGCCGAAGGCGCGATTACGGTTTCCATCAACCCCAGCCCGGCCAATGGCGTCAAGTTGTATGAAGGCGACGGAAAGGTATCGGTTTTGGGTATCAAAGTGAAGGCCACCGGCTCGGATGTGGATGTTCAACGGGCAACCTTGAGATTCGCGGATCAACCGTATTCATACTTCACCAATGTGTATTTGTATGACGGCGACACCGAAGTTGCTTCGGCCGCGTTGAACTCAACCACGGTTTCCAAAGTGTCTTCGACCAACTATCAGATTACTTTGAGCGGTTTTGCCAGCAAAGTGATCGTGGCCAAGAATGCGGAAAAAGTGTTGACGGTGAAGCTTGATGTTTTACCGGGCATTTCCAGCGGTTTGTTGACTGCGGGAGTTAAGAACACCAGCATCGGTATGCCTTCGGAAACCGCGGTGCGGGCGGTGGATCAGGCCGGCTTAAATCAATACGGCGGTGTTGCCTATGATACCGCGGCCACTTATCGGGCGTTTTCGGTGAACCAATCGCAATCGGCCAATGCCACTTTGACATTGAGCTTGAATGCCAATTCGCCCAAAAAGCGCAATATCATTGCCGACTCAAGCCAGGAACTCAATGGCGTGACTTTGATGGCGTTTGATTTGAAGGCGACCAAAGATAATTTGATCGTCGATGAGATCTTGGATGTTGATTTCGGGTCTTCCGGATTGCCCACAACCGCTTATGTGGTTGATGACGGTGGCACGGTTATCGGCACGATCACTCCCAGCGCCACTGCGACAAGCAATGATTTCACCGAATTGAATTACACTATTGCCAAGGACACGACCAAGACCTTGTCGATCAAGATCGATGAATCGGTAGCGGCGCCCGATTCCACCACTCATGTGAGCACCAATGACGGCGATACCTACACGGTGGTGATTGGCAGCGGCAAAATTGGTTTTACCAAAACCAATGGAAGCACCGGTACCAGCACGGGCACGGCCACCAGCAACGCGGCTTATGTCTATGGCGAAGGTGCCGAATTGTCTTTGACCAGCATCACCACGACCAACACTCAAGCTCCGTTTAGCACGGCCAGCTCCACATTGTCGGCGACATTCAACATCAATGTGGCGGCTAAGAGCGGCGATGTGTATATCGCCAATTCGGGCGCGTTCACGGTGCACAAGAGCATTGGCGGCGCTACCTCGACAGTTTCGGATGTGACCTATGTCCAGCCGAGCAACACAGTGGCTTCCGGCTCTAACTTCAAAATTAGCGACGGCAACAATGCCACTTTCGCGGTTAACGCGACCTTTGCCAACGCGGGTGTTGCCGGAACCTATGATCTCCGGATCGCGGAGATTAAATGGGGTCATGTAACCGACACTCCGACGGCGGTGACTTCAAGCTTCATGAACGGCGAAGCGGCTTGGATCAGCCCGGCGGTCTACCTGCGCTAATCGCGCGCTCCCAATCGTTTTCTCGCGAGAATTATTTTTCGCCAAGAATTGTTTTTTTCAAGAATTGTTCTTGTTAAAAATTATTATTCTTGCCGATTATTTTTCCGCGAAAAGCGAAACGGACGAAAACCGCTCCCAACTTTTGGGAGCGGTTTTCCGTTTCCTTTTCCAAAACCAATATTCAAGTGTAGCAAGGTTTCACCTTGCTACACTTGAATATGTTTGATAAAATTTATATATGGATAAATAATCAAAAATATAAAAATTATGCCCAATTTAAAACGGGAATTTTTAAATGGCGGAATTTATCATGCTTTTAATCGCGGCGTGGAAAAGCGCAATATTTTTATGAATGAATCCGATTATTATCGGTTTATTTTTTCTCTTTACGAATGCAACGATGCGGTTTCAGTGAGGGTGACGCAACGAATCATAAATCGACGTGCGCGAAACTTATCGCGAAGTGTAGCAAGGTTTCACCTTGCTACACTTGATCGCGTGGTTGATGATTCAAAATTGAAATCTTATAAGAGGGAATTATTGGTTGATATCCTGGGGTTTGTTTTAATGCCAAACCATTATCATTTGATTTTGCGTCAGTTGGCGGAGGGCGGGATATCATTGTTTATGAAAAAAATGAGCAACAGTTATACCGGTTATTTTAACGATCATTATAAAAGAAAGGGCGTGGGCGCTTTGTTCCAAGGAGCGTTTAAAGCGGTGCCGGTGGCTGGCGAGGGGCAATTGATGCATTTGGTCGAATATGTTTTTTCCAATCCGGTTGAAATTATCGATCCGGATTGGAAAAATCGGGGGACGGAAAATCCAAAAGAGGCGCTCAATTTTTTGAAAACCTATAAATGGTCAAGTTATTTGGACAGCGTTGGGATCGATAATTTTCCGTCAGTTACTGCGCGTGAATTTTTGTAGAAAATTTTTGGCGACAACAAAGGCATTGAATCAGGCAAGCAAAAAATTAAAAAATCCGTTCAAGAATGGGTCGAAAACAAAAGATTTTTAAATCCCAAATTAACATTGGAGTAAACAAGTGTAGCAAGGTTTCACCTTGCTACACTTGGTTTGTGCGGCGGCGAATTTTGTGTTGTAAAAAAGAATTAAGATGGGTTATAATCAAATAATTTGGACAATTAAGACAATTGATTTTAATAACGCAACATAAAATATGAAAAAATCGCAAAAAATTTGGCTGGCAATTTCCCTGTCAATGTTCTTGCTTCCGGAATTGTTATGGAGTTCAATTGGAAATTTTTATTATGAATTTTTTCAAAGCGGCGATGTTCATCCATTTAGAAATAATTTTCTAACAAATAGCGAAAATTTTGGCACATTGAAATTTATATTTTTTGTTCAATTTGTTGGCGCGATTTTGTTTTTGTTGCTTGTTCTTTTCAAAAAAATAAATAAATTAATGAAGGTATTTTTATTATTTTTTTCATTACTACTGATTTTGATTATTGGTTTTGTGGTTTTGTTCGCTTTTTATAATAACCCGCGTATCGGTTAAAAAATATGCGAAAAATAAATTGGCGATTTTTATTATCTTTGGCGACGGCAATTGGCTTGGCGGCGGGATCTTTTGCCTTTGAAAACCAAGGATTAAAAATCGAAAACGCCGATGAATTGGCCGACTACGATTTGCAAATTCCGCTCGATGACATGCTTGATGCCGGCGAGGCCAGTGAGAAATTTTCCAACGATATGGCGATTTGCCATGCCGACGAAGTGAATACCATTGAATTGGAAGCGCCTTTGGCTGATATGTTTGACGCTTCCGAAGCGATCGAGAACTTTTCCAACGATATGGCAATTTGCCATGCTGACGAGGTGATCACGATTGATCTGGAGCCGGTGGAAATTCCCGAGGCCACGGCCGGAGTTTTATCCAAAACGCCGGTTTTGTTTGTGCCGGGGTTATTGAGTACGGAAATAAATGAAAAAAGTGATTTATTGTGGTTAGATTTAGAAAAATTGTTTTGGTCGAAAACAGATGATTTTCTTGATGGGCTTGTGTTTGATTCTGATTTAGTGTCCAGAAATAATCAATTATCGTTGGCAAGTGTCATTACCAAAAAGGTGGTGCCTTTTTGGCAAGATTATGATTATACCGAGGGGTTGATCAAGGAGTTTGAGATGGCCGGGTATCGCGCGGAGGGGGCGGGCGGGGAACAAACATTTTTTACTTTTCTTTATGACTGGCGCTATGGGGCCAGCGGGGCCTATCCGGTGCCGGAAAACACCGGCCAGCGGCCCATTACCAATGTTGATTTGTTGGCGAACAAAATCGCCGAGCTGGCGCAAATTTCGCCCACGGGCAAGGTGGATGTGATTGCCCACAGCTTGGGCGGGTTGATCGCCAAAAAATACGCGCTGGAAACCGGCCAGCCATTGATCGGCAAATTGGTGTTTTTGGGGGTGCCCAATTTGGGCACGCCGCTGGCCGGCCGGGCGCTGTTGCTGGGCACCGATTTTGGGGTGTTTGGCCTCAACCCGTTGGAATTAAAAAAGATTTCTCAAAATATGCCGGCGGCCTATGATCTTTTGCCCAGCCGGGAATATTTTGAATCAAAGAGCGGCTGGATCAACATCTACAAACCAACAAATATTTTTGCCATCAATGCTCTTGAAAAACTTGATTACATCCAAACTCGGATTTATTTGGGCGGCGCGGGCATGAGCAACGCCGCCATGCGAAACGCGGCCGATTTTCATTCAAGCGATCTTGACGGCGATTTCGTCCAGCAAAATTTTT
>JAXDBQ010000040.1:0-4295 GCA_034678605.1 Patescibacteria group bacterium
TAAAACTCAAAGGAATAGACGGGGGCTCACACAAGCGGTGGATCATGTGGCTTAATTCGACAACAAACGAGTAACCTTACCTAGCCTAGACATTCCAGTGACATTCCGGTGAAAGCCGGACTTCCGCAAGGACACTGGTTCAGGTGCTGCATGGTTGTCGTCAGCAGGTGTCGTAAGATGCACGCTTAGATGCCGTAACCTGCGCAACCCTTATCCTATGTTTTACTTGTCATAGGAAACTGCCGGGGACAACCCGGAGGAAGGCGAGGATGACGCCAAATCAGCATGGCCTTTGACAGCTAGGGCCGCACACGTGATACAATGGCCGTTACAAAGGGCAGCGATGCCGCAAGGCGGAGCAAATCCCATCAAAAACGGCCCCAGTTCGGATTGAGGTCTGCAACTCGACCTCATGAAGCCGGAATCGCTAGTAAACGTAAATCATCACGTTACGTTGAATATGTTCCTGAGCCTTGTACTCACCGCCCGTCACGCCAAGCGAGTTGGGGACAGCCGAAGCGCCCCGCGAGGGGAACTAAGCTGGATTCAATAAGAGGGGCGAAGTCGTAACAAGGCACGGGTAGGGGAACCTGCTCGTGGATCAATTAATTTACATTTTTGAGTGTCGATTAAAGTTGAGGGACGAGAATTCTTCTCTTAACTTTAAGACGCTTATCGGTTCGTCTTAAATAAACCGATTTTCGAAAGTCCAAGGCAGCTTCAAGAAATCCTCTGGCTCAAAACAAAAAAAACAACTTATTAAAGTTGTTTTTTTGTTTTGAAATGACAAATTACTAATTTCTCCGCCAAAGGACGGATCTGCCTCGGGCGGACAATGTCAAAATAAATGACTAAATATTAAAATGTCAAAATAAAAAAAACAAATTCCCAAACCAACCCGCGGTGCGCATTTTGCATTCCGGGGTCTAACCCCCGTGTAATCGCGGGCGGTTAGACCCCAACAATAGCATTTATAATTTATTAAATATAAACCCCTAACCTTGACAAAAACCGATTTTTATCAATAATCTTTATAAGAGGTGTTTATAATGGTTCAACCACTTAAGGAAACGCAATCGCGCCTAACATGGTTTACAAAATTATCACTTGAATTGCAACAAGTAATATGGTGCCTGTTCGAAAATGGCGCGATGGAAATAAGTTTTTTGGCAAAAAAAAAGCAACTTAACAAAAAAACAGATAAAAGCGCTTACTCGAGATGGTAAAAAAATTGACTTTATTCATTTTTTGAAGGATCAAAAAACAAAAATTGATTTGACCTCAAATGGACGATTAATATTAGAATCTATTGTAATATTGAACGAGAAATTAAAAGAAGATGGTTTCAATTTTTAAAATTGATTCTTTTTTTTATACATGCCATCAATTTTAAGTAATTTGATATTTTTAGCGATCGCTAAAAATATCAAATCAGCTCACTTTTTATGCGATCGCATAAAAAGTGATCAAATTGACGGGAGGGGCAAATTTGATAATATGGAAATATAAAAATAAAATTAAAATTCAATTTTAAATTAATAATGCCAAAGAAAAAGAAGGAACAAGCCAAAAAAGATAAAATGCCGATAAAAATTCCCAAGAAGGTGGGAGGGTTTTTAGAGAAGAATAATATTAAATGCGAGGTGATGGGACACCGCACGGTTTACACCGCTTTTGATAAGGCCGCGACCTTGAAAATGAAACCGGCGCCGATCGCCAAGGTCTTGGTGGTGAAAATAGATGGGACATTGGCCATGGCCGTGGTGGGCGGGGACAGGAATTTGGATATGGAAAAACTGCAAAAGACGGCCAAAGCAAAGAAAATTGATTTTGCCAAGGAAAAATCGATCAGTGAAACCTTCAAAGGCATTGATCCGGGCGCGATCCCGCCTTTTGCCGGTTTATGGAACCTGCCGGTTTATTGCGACAAAAAACTACTGGAATCGCCAAAAATAATTTTATCGGCCGGCAGTTATGAGACCTCGCTGGCAATCACGCCCGCGGCGTTTAAAAAAGCGAACTTGGAAATGATCGTCGGTATTTTTTCAATTGCCAAACAAAAATCAAAATTAAAAAATAAACCGCGAAGAAAGCAGTAAAAAAACAAAAAACGGAAATAAATAATCCGTTTTTTTGTTTTTGGTGGGCGATGAAGGAATCGGACCTTCGGCCTCCGTCTTATCAGGACGGCGTTATACCACTTAACTAATCGCCCGAGAATAGTCGATAAGCGTTGATAAGCTTTGAGTAATAAGTTAATAAGAACATCAAATTAATCACCCAAACAAAAATCATTCTACCTCAAATTTCAAAAAAACGCAAGACAGAATTTAAAGCTTTTTAACTTGATTTCTGTGGAAAAATCGGTTGCGGAAAAATAAGGTTTGGTGGTACAATAATTAAATGGCATAACCCTGGATTTTTTGTGTTGAAACATTTTTTTCGAAACAAAAAGCTGAGTGGAAAAACGATCAGGGTTTTGGCTACCGCGATAATCGCCGCGGCGGTTTTGGTTTGCGCGATATTCGTTTGGGCGCAAAACGAGAACAAATTGGCGCGTCCGGCCGAAATCGAAAAAATCCGGATATTGCCCGCCGCGATAATGATCGAAGACGGCGGTTGGCAAAATCCAACCTCGGTGCTAATCCATGATCTGGCCGCCGAATCGGTGCTGGCGGATTTTGGCCAAGCCAATTCGGCTTATTTTAATGACCCCGGCGATCCGTCGCTGGTGGAAAAAACATTGCCCGAGTCGCCCGCGGCCGAAAATTCAACCACCAGCGAAGATCAAACAAACCAATCAACCTCGCAAAATCAACCCGATCAAATCGAATTTGACAATCCCGCAAATTCAAGCCCCGTCCCCGAAGCTTTGTCCGAACAAGCCGACAGCGCGCCGGCCACCGATGGCAAACCCGATACCGATCAAAGCGAACCATCGCAAACGCCCGGCGCGCCCGAACCGCCGGAGCAATCACTGCGGCAACTAATCGCCGGCAAAACCATGTGCGTGATCAGCGATCAAGACGCCACCGGCACTTTGCCGTTTTCCTTGCCCAAAAGCGCCTCCGATTCAAAGAACGAACCAAAAGATTTTGATACGGAAAATTTGCCGTTGCCGATAACCAATGAAAATAATTCGGAAACAAACACAAGCGAATTAAATTTAAAAACTCCGGCTGCCTCGCCGGAAAATTCAAGCACCACCCAAAATAACGAAAACAACGAAAGCAAAATCATCGAAAACAATAACGATGATTCCGATCAAGAAACAAGCGCCTCGACCGAGCCAATTCAGCCCCGGAATATTTTGATCACCCGTCCAGCTTATCAAAAAAATATCGAATTTTCGCGCTTTGGCGTCGACGACACATTGCATAACGCCAAAATCAACAATATTCAATTGAGATTTTCCTTTGCCGCCTCGGCGCCCCAATTGCCGGCAAGCAACCCCAACGAATTGGCAATCGAATATTCGCTGGCCGGAAGCCCGTGGGCCGATCTGGAGATCATCAAGCTCGACAAAGAAATTTCCAATCAATTGAACGGCGGATATTTTTTGGCGGCGATGCCCGAAATAAAGTCATTGCGCGACCTAAACGATCTCAAGATCCGCTTCACCTATCGCAACTACAACCCCGGCCGCGAACAAACCGCGTGGATCGACGCGGTTTGGCTGGACGCGGAATTTTCGCGAAAAACCGACGACAATATCAAGAGAAATTTCAACCGCGAAAAACCGGTTTTAACCTTGGCGATCACCGAAGCCGACGGCTTTTGGGAAAATCTGTGGCGATTCGTCACTTTTAAAAAAGACAAAAAAATTTCTTTTGAGTTCAAAAAACCGCACAATGTAATTGAAGACACCGCTTTCGAACGGCAAGGCCAAAATATCGTGATCACCGAGGGCGAAAAGAAAGGATTCCGGCCGGGAAAATACACCTTCATCGAAACCATCGACGACAACGGCGCGATTGCCACCACCACCCAAGATTTTTCACTGGGCGTTTTGGCGATCAACACCGACAAAGCCGCCTACAACCCCGGGGAAGAGGCCTATTTGCAAATGGGCGCGGTTAACGAATGGGGGCACACGGTCTGCGACGCGAATTTGAAATTGGAGATCACAACACCCAACGGCCAGACCTCGGAAATCGCCGTGGCCACGAGCAGCGAGTGCGGCATCGACAATTACACGCTTTTGCCGGATTATTCGGCGCGCTACCAAACCGGCGAATCCGGATTCTACGTTATGAAATTGACGAACCTTGGCAATGGCGATTCGATCAGCGATT
>JAXDBQ010000041.1:0-15249 GCA_034678605.1 Patescibacteria group bacterium
TATCGCGGGCGCGTTTGGCGACGTTTTCGTCATATTCGGCGCCGTTGTTGGAAAAGACCAAAATGTCGCAACCGGCGTTGATTGCGCGCACGATGGCGTCCTCGAATTCGTAGTTGTCGACGATGGCGCCCATTTGCATATCATCGGAAAACACCACGCCGTCAAATCCCAGTTTTTGGCGCAAAATAATTTCAATGAATTCGGGCGACAATGTTGCCGGATAATTCGGATCGATATTTCGATTGATCACATGGGCGGTCATCACCGAATCAACCGCCGCGTCTTTAATCAGCGATTCATAGGGCGCCAGCTCGATTTCTTGGTAGGTTTTGGTGATATCAACTAACCCTTGATGGCTGTCGTTTTTTGAACTGCCATGGCCTGGAAAGTGTTTGAGCGAGGTGATGATGCCAAAGCTTTTGTGGGCTGCGATCATTGATTTGGCCAAGGTGGAAACAATTGCCGGTTTTTTTGAATAGGATCGTTCCAAACCGCCGATCACTGGATTTTGGGGATTGAGGTTTAAATCCACCACCGGCGCGAAATTGACGTTGAATCCCAGGTCGGCCAGCTGCTTTGCCAGATCCCAATAATTTTCCAAAGCCATGCTGCCATCAAGCTTTTCTAATGATTGGGCGCTGGGAATTTGGGCGAAGCCGAATTCGGGTTTGAGCCGGTTGACGCGGCCGCCCTCGGCGTCCACGGCCACCAGCAAGGGCTGGCCGTTCGAAAAATTTTTGAGATCGCCGATAAGTTTTTTGGTTTGGCCAAAATTTATGATGTTGCGAACAGGATTTTTTGACGGAATGTCATAATCAAAAAGAATCACTCCTCCCAGATTGAAATCTTTGATATCTTGGGCGATCTTGGACTCGGCGGAAATTTCGGCGCCGCGAAACCCGACCATGATCATTTGGCCGATTTTGGCTTCGAGCGAGCCGGCTGCCGGCGCGGCGGGCGCTTCCAAAATCGGAGGGACGGTTTTTTTGGAATCAAGATATTCGGCAAAGAGCGCGGCGCAAAACGCCAAGATCAGCGCGGTTTTTATTATCGGCGGCCAGTTGATTTTTTGGCGCCAAAAATGCCGCCGGCTTATGCGCCGGAGTTTTTTGTCGATCTTTTGCCGGTATTTGCCGGCGGTTTCAATAATTTTGCTTTTGCCTTTCATCGGGGTTATCAGCGGTAATTGGCGTTTCAGTCGTTTTAGCATATTCGCCGGATTTTTGAAATGTTGGATTTTTTGTTAAAATATGTGTGTTGTTCGATTAAAAAATATGAATATATGAATTTGAATTTGATTAAGATCATTGCCGGCGGATTGCCGGCCCGGAAGCTGAACAAAAGTTTGCGGATATTGGTGATGGTCAACACCACCATGGTTTTTGTAGTGGCGATGTTTTCGCCGTTTTACGCGATGTACGCGCAAAAAATCAATGCGAATATCGCGGCGGTCGGATTTTCATGGGCGGTTTATCCGATCGTGGCCGGAATTTTGACATTTTTATTCAGTCAATGGCAAATGAAGGTGAAAGAACAGGAACTCTTGCTGGCGGTGAGCTATTTCATTCGGGGAGCGGTGTTTTTGAGCTATGCGTTTATGGGGAGCTTTGCTCAGCTGATTTTCACGCAGATTTTGTGGGGTATCGGTTCGGCGTTGGGGGCGCCGGCGTTTGATGCCACTTATAGCTCTCACACCAGCCGCGAAAGTTCGATTGCCGAATGGGGGCAGGCCGAAGGGATGGCGTCGATGGCCATGGGATTGGCGGCTCTTGCCAGCGGTATTATCATTCAATCGGTTGGATATACCTTGTTGTTCTTTTTTATGTCGGCGGTGTCGATCTGCTTGGGAATTTTCATCTGGCGGCTCCCCCGCGAAGTATTATAATGGGTCTGTTGCCAAATAGGACTTTGGTTGCAATTTAAATCTTTCTGCTGCGAATTTGCAAAAATAAATCGACAGATAAGCATATATGCCTTTTTATTTTTGTAAATTCTCGCGACGAAATCTTTAAATTTCGCTACAAACCCTATTTGGCAACAGACCCATAATTAATTTGAATTGTGAAGTGCTTTGTATTTTGGGGTCTATCCCCTGTGTAATCGCAGGGGTTAGACCCCTTCAATAGTATTTGAATTTAATGGTTTCGTAATTCAAGGTAATTAGATTAAAATTAAATTAATCAAAAAATATGAAAAAAATAAACAAAAAAGATTTTTTTGGAGCGTTGGTTTTTGTCGTTGTTTGCCAGGCGGCCGGAGCGATCGGTTCGATTTTTACCGCCCCTAACGTCAAAACCTGGTTTGCAACGATCAACAGGCCGGAAATCGCGCCGCCCAACTGGGTTTTTGCGCCGGTGTGGACGTTATTGTTCGCGTTGATGGGGATTGCCGCGTGGCTGGTTTGGAAAAAGCGCGACCAAAAACAAGCGCAAGACGGGCTGGCGCTGTTTTTCATCCAGCTTTTTTTCAACGTGATGTGGTCGGCGCTGTTTTTCGGCAATCAAAATATCGCCGCCGCGCTGTCCGAGATCATTGTTCTGTGGTTGGCGATATTGCTCACGATCTTGCAATTCAAAAAGGTCTCTTCGCCGGCCGCGTGGCTGATGCTGCCTTATATTTTGTGGGTTACCTTTGCCGCCTATTTGAATTTTTTGTTTTATCAGTTGAATTGATATTGGCGAAACCAAAAAATTCGGGGCTGTGGATTGCGGGGCTTGAAAAATTTCGCATAAAAGTTATGGTGGTTTAATGGCTTTGCTTTTCGCGAGGCCAGCAAATCTGGTTCTGCGCCCGATTTTTCGGAATTCATCAATCGCGAGGATCTCCGTGAAGTTGGTTTTTTCTTTTTGAAAAATTTTCTCTTCTTTGATTTGGCATTTTTAATGTCAATGCGTTTTTTGGTGTTGATAATGATATGGAAAAAATAAATTTATTGGTCAAGAAGCACAATGAGTGGCGCAATTTCTGCGTAAATCTGATCGCGTCGGAAAATTCGATGTCGCCGGCATGCGAAAAATTATATGTGTCGGATTTGATGCATCGCTATGCCGAAGGCGTGCCGTTCAAACGCTATTATCGCGGGTTGCAATATATTGACCAAATCGAGGATTTGACGCAAACCGAATTCAAAAAACATTTCGGCGCCAATTTTTGCGACATTCGGCCGATTTCGGGCACTTTGGCCAACTACGCGATGTTTGCCGCGCTTACCCAGCGGGGCGACAAAATTTTGTCGCTGGGTATTGAGCATGGTTCGCATGTGTCGCACGAAAAAGCCGGCGCGGCCGGAACATTGGGATTGGAGGTGGACGCGCTGATCTACAACGACGATTGCACGATGAATGCCGAAAAGTCGTGCCAAAAAATCCTTGATTACAAGCCAAAATTGATCGTGATCGGTGGGTCGGTGATCTTGTTTCCCCAGCCGGTTAAAGAATTGCGCGCGGCGTGCGACCAAGTGGGCGCCAAGATCGTTTATGATGCGGCCCATGTTTTGGGTTTGATCGCGGCCGGGATCTTCCAGGATCCTTTGCGCGAAGGCGCGGATTTCATCACCACTTCCACGCACAAAACCTTTCCCGGGCCGCAAGGCGGCATGATCTTGGGCAACGCCGATGACGCATTGGCTAAAAAAATTCAATTGGCGGTGTTCCCTCAATTTTCGTCAAACCATCATTTGCATCGCATGCCGGCGCTGTATGGCGCGTTGCGCGAAATGCAGGCGTTCGGCAAAGATTACGCAAACCAGATCGTGAAGAACGCGCAAGCGTTGGCGGCCGAGTTGGATAATTTGGGTTTTAATGTTTTGGCCAAGTCGCGCGGTTTTACCCAATCGCATCAAGTGTTGGTGAATTGCGGCCAGCCGGGCAGTGGCGGCGAGGCGGCGATTTTATTGGAACAGGCCAATATTATTTTGAACAAAAACATCATTCCGGGCGACGGCATCCATCCCAAAAATCCGCGGGGCATCCGTATCGGCACGCAGGAAATGACTCGTTTTGGCATGAAAGAAGACGCAATGTTGCAAATCGCCAAATTTATCAAGCGCGTGGTTTTGGACAAAGAACCTCCCGAAGCCGTGGCCAAAGAAGTGGCCGCCTTCCGCGCCGCGTTTCCCGCTCTTCAATATTGCTTTGATTGACGCGTGGGGATTTGCTTTTATTAAAGGGGTGTAGTATAATAAAATTATTAGAAGAGTAGGAGTTCTCCAAGGTTTCCTTAAATTTAAAGTTTAGGTTCAGCCGGCGAGCGGGTCGCCCTACCAAAGTATTTTTATTAAGCAATAAGCAATGAACAAGAAGTTATACGTGGGCGGTTTGCCTTACAGCACCACCCAGGACGGCTTGCAACAGGGATTTTCGGCCGCCGGCGCGGTTGCTTCGGCGATCGTGATCACCGACAAGATGTCGGGCCGTTCCAAAGGTTTTGGTTTCGTTGAATTCGAAAACGAAGAAGACGCCGCCAAAGCAATCGAGATGTTTAACGGCCAGGAATTTGAAGGCCGCCGCATCACGGTGAGCGAAGCCCGCCCGATGGAGCCGCGCGCCCCGCGCCGCAGCTACAACGACAACGGCGGCGATTACGGCGATCGCTAATCGTTAAAAATCAGATCGAAAAACAGCCCCAAAGCGAAAGCGAGGGGTTGTTTTGTTTTTTAAATTTGATCACTTTTTATGCGATCGCATAAAAAGTGATCAAATTTGGGTGGGTTGGTTTTCTTAAATGTTTGTTATTTTTTTGGTTATGGTTTAGAATGTTAAATGCTGTTAGAATAAAATTGTCGTTAAATTTAAAAAAGATTTATTAAAATGATTTTATGATCAAAAAAAATTTGATGGTTTTGGGGGTTGGTGTTTTAATCGTCGCGGTTTTGTGGCTGGCAAATTCGAACGGCAAAACCGAAACGCCGCAAGCAAATAGTAATCAAAATCAGCCAAGCCAGCCGCAAGAACAAAAATCGGAGGAAAGCAATAATCAATCGAGCGCGCCGCAAACCAGCATTGCCGCGCCGCAAGTTGATCCTAATTATCAAAAAATCATGAATACCACCATCAAAACCTCGTTGGGAGAGATTAAAGTTGAATTGTTTGGCGACAAGACGCCGATCACCGCCGGCAATTTTGCCAAGTTGGCCGAAAGCGGATTTTATAACGGCGTCAAGTTCCATCGGGTGATCAAGGGATTTATGATCCAGGGAGGCGATCCGCTTTCCAAGGACGACGCCAAAAAATCAATGTGGGGCACGGGCGGTCCGGGCTACCAATTCGCCGATGAAAAGTTTGAGGGAACATATTCGCGCGGCACCCTGGCCATGGCCAATTCCGGACCCAACACCAACGGCAGCCAGTTTTTCATTATGCACCAGGATTATCCCTTGCCGCCGCAATATGTAATCTTTGGCAAGGTTTTGGAAGGCATCGAGGTGGTGGACAAGATCGCCGCATTGCCCACCAACCCGGCCAACGACATGCCGCAAACCCCGCCGACCATCGAAAGTGTCGTGGTGGAGAAATGAACACCGAAAAACATTGAACATTGCCGCCCTTGGCGAGCCTCGCCTCCGGCGGGAACTTTGAAAATTGACAAAATGTGTATTTGTAGGAGCGGGTCTTATACCCGCTTTTTGCATATTTGTATTTTGTGTCCGTAGGGGCGATTCTATGTAATCGCCCGCATTCCCGGCATTTTTAATTTGAAAGGGCGAAAACATAGCTTCGCCCCTACTGGATTTTTGCTTGGAAAATGATAAATTGTAAAAATGAGAAACACGAATAAAAATAATAAAATTAGGGTGGTGTGCGCGATGTCGGGCGGGGTGGACTCGGCAGTGAGCGCGGCGTTGTTAAAAAAAGCCGGTTTTGCGGTTGAGGGAGTGTTTGTGCGGCTGGCGGACGGCAAAAGCGAGGATGAAGTCAGGGCAAAAATGACCGCCCAAAAATTACAAATTCCGTTCGCGGTTTGGGATTTGCGCCAAGATTTCAAGAAGATCGTGGTTGATAAGTTTATTGCCGAGATCAAAAGCGGATCGACGCCCAATCCGTGCGCGGTTTGCAATCCGGAGATCAAATTCGGCTTGTTTCTGGAAAAAGCCATGGCGGGCGGCGCGGATTTTATGGCCACCGGCCATTATTGCCAAATCAAAAAGACCAAAGATGGAATTTTTCATTTATTGAAAGGCAAGGACAAAAACAAAGACCAGACCTATTTTTTGTGGCGCCTGACGCAAAAGCAACTGGCAAAAATAATTTTTCCCGTCGGGGTTTTCGAGAAAGACGAAATTCGATCTTTGGCCAAAAAATGGAGATTGTCCGCGGCGGCCAAAGAGTCGCAAGAAGCGTGTTTCGCGGGCGGCGACGCGGCCGGTTTTATCGAACGGCGTTGCGGGCAAAATCCGGGGGATATCGTTGATGGCAAAGGAAATATTCTTGGCCGGCATGATGGTTTGTGGTTCTACACCATCGGCCAGCGCCAGGGAATCAAATTGGGCGGCGGGCCGTTTTATGTGGCGGGCAAGAATTTTGATAAAAACCGGCTGGTTGTTTCTAAAAATAAAAGCGAGACCGAAAAAAAAGAAATTGTTTTGCGCGATATAAATTGGCTTGCCGTAAAAGAGCCGGATTTGCCGATAACTATCAAAGTAAAGATCCGTTATCGCGCTAAAGATGCGGCGGCAACGCTTGATAAAATCGGCGGAAGGTATATTTTAAACTTTACCAAGCCGCAATTCGCGCCCGCTCCCGGCCAATCGGCCGTGTTTTATCGCGGCAATGAACTTTTGGGCGGAGGAAGGATAGTGATGAGTAATGAGTAATGAGTGATGAGTAATGAGTAATGAGTAATGAGTAATGAGTTCCAGGGGTTCAACCCCTGTCAGATTTACAGGGGTTGAACCCCTGGAAGTTTAAGGGGCGAGTTTTTGCTTTTTGGGGGGAGTTTGTGGTATTGTTAATGAATGGAAAAAAATCAGCGGTTAATGGCGGCTTCGCCCAACTAAAATGAAAAAACCAGCTTCCAAAAATAAAATTCAAAAACCGGCCTCAAAAGCAAAAACCAAAAAGATCGAAATTAAAAAAATTACCGCTAAAACATCCAAAGCCGCCAAAATTGCCGTTCGGAAGATCGAAAAGCAACCGGTTAAGCCGGCCAAATTGGCCGAAAAGATCGCGACGAAAATCCGGCAAAAGGTTTTGAACGCCAAAGAAGTGGAGGCGGCGATCGCGCCGTTGCCGCCCGCGCCGGCCAAGCCAAAGGAAAAGATCAAGCCAAAAGGCGCGGCAAAGCCGGAAGAGAATGAATTTGAACTCAAGAAAACCAAGATCAGAATTGTGGGGATTGGCGGCGGCGGCAGCAATATCGTGGCCGAAATCGCCGCCAAAGTGAAAAAATCATCATTTTGGGTGGCCAACACCGATTTCGCGGCGTTGGCGCAAATGCCCAAGACGGTTTCGGTGTTTCATTTTGGGGAGAGCTTCACCCAAGGGTTGGGCACGGGCATGGACGCGCGGTTGGCCGAAGAAGCGGCCACCGAGGCGCGCGACCGGATCAAAAAGATTATGGAAGGCCAGGATTTGGTGATTTTGGTGGCGTCGCTGGGCGGCGGCGCCGGTTCGGGCGCGGCGCCGGTGTTCGCGCAAATTTCCAAATCGATGGGTAATCTCACTTACGGGATTTTCACTTTGCCGTTTGAATTCGAAGGCGCCAAAAAAGCCGAGATTGCCAAAGCGGCGTTGGAAAAATTGCGGCCGCACATGAACGCGATCACGATTTTGCCCAATGAGCGGGCGTTTGAAGTGGTTTCCAAGTCGATGCCCTTTTCAAAAACTCTGTCCCACATCAACAATTCGCTTTCCGACAGTTTGGAGGGATTGATCGAGACCATCTATAATACCGGCATGATCAATATTGATTTTGCCGATTTGCGGGCAATTTTGATCGGCAACGGCAAAATGGCGTTTTTGAACACTATTTATTTAAAAAAGGGTGAGGAATCTAATTTGGATTCGTTTGAAAAGGTGTTTGACTCGCCGCTTTATCCTTACACGATTGACAAAGCGCGCGGGCTTTTGCTTAACATTGTGGCCCAAAAGGATCTAAAGCTTTTGGACGTGAACAAGATTTTGACCGCGGCCGCCGGCCGGATACACAAGGATTCAAAAATTATTTTTGGCGTGAGCCATGAGGGCGCGGCCGCCGACGCGGCGCGGGTGACGGTGCTGGCGACCGGTTGCGCCTATGCCGGCGCGGGCAACGGAACGGATTCGGAAAAAGAGATTTTGCCGCCGCCGCCAAAAAAGCCGGCACCGGCGCCGAAAAAAGGAGTGGGCAAAGCCGCGGCCAAAGCGGCGGTTGCCAAAAAGGCATTGGCGCCGCGAAAAGCAAAATCCGCGGGCAAAAAAAACCGATCCGCGGACAGGCAAAGCCAATCGGGGAATGAAAACGCGATTAAGATAAAAACCGCGCCAAAAAATAATTTGGCCGCGCTGGACGATGCCATTGAAAAGGCGATCAGTTCGGTTGGCGACGCGGGCAGTATCGCCGCTCAGTTCGAGACGCCGGTGCGCAAAAACGCTCTGCAAGTTAAAAAAGAGATCGAAATGGAAGAAAATGAAATGCTGGAAAAGGAAAAGGCATGGGAAGTGCCGGCGTTTTTGCGCAAGCAGAAGAAATCTTAAACACGAAGCACGAAGCACGAATATCGAAATCCGAAACAAATTCTAATTTTCAAAATTAAAATTTTCAAAACAAAACGCGAGTTTTAGTTTGAAAGATTTGAAAATTTAGATTTTGGTATTGTTTCGATATTCGGATTTCGATATTCGAATTTTGTGATTTTTGATTTGATCATAATCGGGGGCGGGCCGGCGGGCATGAGCGCGGCAATCTATGCCGCGCGGGCTCGGCAAAAAACATTGCTGATTGCCGGCGAATTCGGCGGCCAGATGGCGCGCAAGGAAGTGGATATCGAAAATTATCCCGGGTTGGGGAAAATTTCCGGTTTGGATTTGATCGCGCGCTTCAAACAGCATTTGGAATTATTGGCCGGCCAAACCAAGATCGGCGAGGTTTTCGCGTTGAAAAAAGACGGCGATATTTTTAAAGTTTCGGCGGGCGCCGAGGAATTGCAAGCGCGGGCGGTGATCGTGGCCACGGGCGCCGCGCCGCGATTGGCCGGCATTCCGGGCGAAAAGGAATTTTTGGGCAAGGGAGTTTGTTATTGCGCGGCTTGCGACGGGCCGTTGTTTGCCAAAAAAGATGTGGCGGTGATCGGCGGCGGCAACGCGGCGTTTGAGGCGGCGTTGTTTTTGGCCAAATTCGCCGATAAGATCTATGTTTTGGAGCGCGGCAACCAATTGCGAGCCGACGCGGCCAATCAAGAGATGCTGCAAAAGACCGGCAAGGCGCGGATTATTTTAAACGCCCGGATCTTGCGGGTTGAAGGGTCAAAATTCGTGGAAAAATTGATTTATAAAGACGGCAACGATCCGCGGGGAAGCGAAATCGAATTGCCGGCGGCGGGCGTGTTCGTGAAAGCCGGCAATTTGCCCGCGGCCGATTTTTTGGGCGGCTTGGCGGAATTAAACGAACGCGGCGAAGTGAAATTCGACCGCCAAAACAACCAAACCAAAACCGAAGGGCTGTTCGTCGCCGGCGACGTGAGCGAAGTCCGTTTCAAGCAAATTGTCGTTGCCGCCGGCGAAGGCGCAAAAGCCGCCCTGGCCGCGGAAGCCTACCTGCGTCAATCCCAAGTTTGAATCTGCATTCGCCGCATTTTGTATTTTGGGGTCTAACCCCCGCGTAATCGCGGGCGGTCAGACCCCGCCAAAAGCATTTAGATTTTGCGGTTTTGCAATCTAAATCAAGTATATAAATTTGTATATACATCAACCCGCCCGCCCGATCCCGTCTTTCCCGGGATTTTTGTTTTGTTTTTGGTTACGGTATAATAACCTTAATATTGTCAATTTCAAATTAAAAATTTATGAAAAAATATTGGGTGAGTTTGGCCTTGGCGGTTTCAAGCAATTTTGAAGTCGAAGTTGAGGCAAAATCCGAGGATGAGGCGCTTGATTTGGTGTTGGAAAAATATAATCGCGGCGATTATGACCAAAACAATATCACCGAACCGGATTGGGCGAATTCGGAATTGGATCTTGATGATGACAAAAATGGCCAAATTAGCGCCAAAAGCAATGGCGTTCACATTGAAGAAATCGACTAAAAAATAAAATTTATGGCGATATTCGGGGGTAAATGCAATATACAAAAGGTGAGGGCCAGGGAGATTTTGGATTCAAGGGGGAACCCCGCGTTGGAAGTTTGCGTGGCCACGGGGGCGGGCGAGTTTCGCGCGGGGGTGCCGTCGGGGGCGTCCACGGGGGCGCACGAGGCGGTGGAGTCGCGCGACGGGGACGCGGCGCGGTTTGGCGGGCTGGGAGTTTTAAAAGCGGCGGCCGCGGTTAACGGCGTGATCAATCCGGCATTGATTGGCATGGATTGCCGCAATCAGGAAAAAATCGACGCCAAGATGAAAGAGATCGATGCCACCGCCAACAAAAGCCGGCTGGGCGGCAACGCGATATGCGGCGTGTCGCTGGCATGCGCGCGGGCCGCGGCCGGCAGTCAAAAAATTCCGCTTTACAAATATATCGCCAAGATTTCAAAAAATAACAAAAAATTATTCTTGCCCAAGGCGGGCTTTAACATCATCAACGGCGGCGCGCACGCGGGCAACGACTTGGATTTTCAGGAATTTATGATCTGCCCGCAAAGCGATAAATTTTTTGACAATTTACGGATCGCCAGCGAGATCTATCATCAGTTAAAAAAGGACTTGATCGCCAAATACGGCAAAAATAGCGCCAATTTGGGCGACGAGGGCGGGTTCGCGCCGCCGATTTCAACGCCCAAGGAGGCGTTGGACGCGATTTGCGGGGCGATGGCGATTGTTTCGCCCGCCGCGCCGGTGAAATTCATCATCGATGTCGCCTCGACGCAATTTTTCAATTCCGGAAAATATAACATCAGAATGGGCGATTTTGACGCGGCCAATCTGGCGCAATTTTACGCGCAGTTGATTTCTCAATTTCCCCAGATCATCGGGTTGGAAGACCCCTTTGCCGAAGATGATATCGCCGGCTGGCAGGGATTTGGTTTTTCCGGGATGAAGATCGGCGACGATTTGCTGGTGACCAATCCGGAGCGCATCAAAATGGCGCAGGAGAAGAAATTGTGCAACGCGATGATCCTCAAGATCAATCAGATCGGCACGGTGAGCGAAGCGATCGCGGCCGCCAAATTGGCCAAGGATTATGGCTGGAAAATCATCGTGTCCCATCGCTCGGGCGAAACCAATGACGACTTCATCGCTGATTTTGCCGTCGGGATCGGCGCCGACTTCATCAAATCCGGCGCGCCGGCCCGCGGCGAACGCCTGGCCAAATATAACCGCCTGTCCCAAATCGAGGAGGAATTGCAGGTCGTATCATAGATTATCGTTGCGCCGTTAAATTAAATTTCAATCATTAAAATGGCAAAAAGAGATTATTCAAATTGGACAAAAGAACAATTGATTGACGAAGTCAATCAATTGAAAAAACGGAAAAAATACGGCTTGGTTTGGGAAGACAAACCCGAAGACGTGGTTTTGCAATGCCAAAGCAAATTGCCGGTTTTGGCGCAAGTCAAAGAAAAAGAAATCAAAACCGATCCCGCGAAACCAACCAACATTTTAATCGAAGGCGACAACTATCACGCCCTTTCGGTTTTGAATTACACCCACAAAGGCAAAATCGATGTCATTTATATTGACCCGCCCTACAACACCGGCAATAAAGATTTTGTTTATAACGATCATTATGTTGATCGCGAGGACGGCTATCGCCACAGCAAGTGGCTTTCTTTTATGGCCAATCGTTTGAATTTGGCTAAAAAATTATTAAAAAAAACCGGCGTTATTTTTATTTCGATTGACGACAATGAACAGGCGCGTTTGAAAATTTTGTGCGATAGAGTGTTCGGTGAAGATAATTTTATCGCCAATATGATTTGGCAAAGCAAAACCGGCGCGTCTGATGCTAAAAAAATTGATATTACAACCGAATATGTTCTTGTCTACGCAAAATCGTTTGTTGCGGCAGAATTCGCGAAAAATAAATTTTCCTATGAAGTCAAAAGATATCGTTTCAAAGATTCGTATGAAAAGGAACGCGGCATGTATTATCCCGATAATTTGGATCGCGGCGGCCTGAGATACAGCGATAGTTTAAATTACGCGATCATTTGTCCCGATGGAACAAAAGCATATCCAAACGGGAGGATTGAATTTGAAAATGACGGTTGGACTTGGAAATGGGGCAAAGAAAAAGTTAAATGGGGCGTTGAAAATGGCTATATAGAATTTAAAAAGAATAAAAATAAAAGATCGGGCTGGGCGGTTTATTATAAAAATTACATGTACGCCGACAATGAAGGCAATCCGATTGAAAGATCGGCGCCGCAAAAAAATGTTATTTTTGATATAAAAACTGGAGACGGAACTTTGGCCATAAAAAAATTATTCGGCGATGCGATTTTTAAATATCCCAAACCGGTGCAATTTATTGAAAGAATTTTAAATTATGTTGATTTAAATGATAATTCGATTGTTTTGGATTTTATGGCTGGATCCGGAACTACCGGCCATGCGGTTTTAGAAATGAATAAAAAAGATGGTCGGAATATTAAATTTATTTTGTGCACGAACAATGAATTGAATGGAGTCGGCAGTGAATTGGTTAAAAAAAATCCGAACATCAATCCGGAGGAATTTGGCATTTGCCGGCGGGTAGCGTATAAAAGATTGGAAAAGGTTATTCGTGGTCACAAACAAAATGGCGAGGGTGATTTTGTTGAAGGATTAGGCGGTAATTTGAAATATTACAAAACTGATTTTGTGCCCGCCGAGCCCACGGATCAAAACAAAATCGCGCTCACTCAAAAAGCCACGGAGATGCTTTGCGTCAAAGAGGATGCCTTTGATTTGGTAAAAGACGCCGGCGTCTACAAGATTTTTCGCGGCCAAAAAAATTATGCCGGCATTGTTTTTGATCAGCGGGCGATCGCCGATTTCAAAAAAGAAATCGCCAAAATCAACGCCAAATTCAGCGTTTACATTTTTTCTTTGGGCGACGACGATTTTTCGGATGAATTTGCGGATTTTGGCAACAAAGCGAAAGTTTTTCCGATTCCGGAAGTTATTTTGGAAACATATCGCGCGATTTTTAAAATAAAAAATCAAAAAATATGATGTTCAAAGATTATCAAGAAATCGCCATGCGCAAGCTTTTGGCGCGGTCAAAAGATCTTTTATCGCAAGGCGGCGGCAAAAAAATTGTTTTCAAGTCGCCGACCGGATCGGGAAAAACGATTATGATGGCCGAATTTTTGGCGCGGTTGGTTAATGATTATGGGTTGAATAAAAACGAGTTTGCGTTTATTTGGACCGCGCCGCGCAAATTGCACAAACAAAGCAAATTAAAATTGGAACAGCATTATGAAAATTCAAGAATTTTGGAATGTGTCGAGTTTGATGATTTAAACGATTGCCAGATCGGCCGCGACGAAATTTTGTTTTTCAATTGGGAAAGCATTAATAAAAAAGACGCCATTTATATTAGGGAAAACGAGCGAGATTTGTATTTGGGGAAAGTGATTGAAAACACCAAAAAGGCGGGGCGGAAAATTGTTTTGGTGATTGATGAAAGCCATTATCACGCCACCAGCGAAATTTCGCGGGGGCTGATCGCCGATATCGGCCCGGATTTGACGATTGAGGTTTCGGCGACGCCGGCGGTGGAAAATCCCGACGAGATTGTTTCGGTGCCGTTGGAGGAGGTGAAAATTCAAGGAATGATCAAAAAATCGGTGATTTTAAACGAGGGATTCAAAAATAAATTGGCGGGCGGGGCGTTGAAAACCGCGCTGGCGGAAGGCACGGATGCTTTGGTTTTGGAAAAAGCGCTGGCCAAAAGAAATGAACTTGCTTTGGCCTATCAAGCGGCCAAAATCAATGTCAATCCGTTGTTGTTGATTCAATTGCCGGATCGCAAAACCCGGCACGAGGATTTGATCAAAGATGAAATTGTTTCTCTTTTGCGCGAAAAATACGGCATCACCGTTCAAAACGGCAAATTGGCAATTTATTTGTCCGAAGAAAAGGAAAATTTGGCCAATATCGCCAAAAACGATCAAGAAACCGAAGTTTTGATTTTTAAGCAGGCCATCGCGCTGGGCTGGGATTGCCCGCGGGCGCAAATTTTGGCGCTTTTCCGCGATTGGAAAAGTTTGACTTTTTCGGTGCAAACCGTGGGGCGGATTATGCGCATGCCCGAACCGGAAACGGGCCATTATCAAAATGAAATTTTAAACCATGGATTTGTTTATACCAATTTGGCCGATATTGAAATTAAAGAAGATGCCGCGCGCGATTATGTGGCCATTTATACCGGCAAAAGAATTGCCGATTATAAACTGATAAAACTCGATTCCTTTCATCGCTTGCGGCGGCGGGAAATCACTCGTTTGAGTCCGTTGTTTGTGGATATATTTTTGCAAACCGCCCGCGATTATGATTTGGCGCGCAAAATCGAGACCAAAAACCAAAAAGTGGAATTGCCGTTGATTGCCGATTTTGAAGCCAAAAGCGCCGATGATTTGGCGGGAACAGCCATTGCCGGCCGGGAGATAATCAATCCGGAAAATAAAACCGATTTGCAAAAACTTTTTGATTTTTTCGCCCGCAACAATCTTTCGCCGTTTTATCCCGAGGACCGATCAATTGGAAGAATTAAGGACGCGATTTATTATTTTTTTAAAGATTTTTTGCAAATGGATTATGCGGTTGATTTTGCCAAAATCGTTAATATCGTTTTGAGTCAAGATAATATTGTTCATTTCGCTAATGTGATCGACGCGGCGAAGGAAAAATATATCGCCGAAACCCAAAAGCGCGATTTGGTTTTGCAAAAAACCGGCGATTGGGAGTTGCCGGAATTTTTGAATTATAGCGGCGATTATTTTGAGGTTTCCGCCCAAAAATCCGCTCTAATGCCGTTTTATTCAAAGAATGAATGGAAAACGGAGTCCGCGTTTATTCGTTTTTTGGAAGCGTCAAAGAGAGTTGATTGGTGGTTCAAGAACGGCGATCGCGACGCGGTGTTTTTTGCCGTGCCTTATGCCGAGAACGGCGAAGAAAAGCCGTTTTATGTTGAT
>JAXDBQ010000042.1:0-10873 GCA_034678605.1 Patescibacteria group bacterium
AAATTGTTGACTTTGGACAGGGCGAGGGGGCGGGTTATGCCCCCGACTAAGCTTCGCTTGCCCCTCCAAACTGCTGTTTTCCGGGCCTGCGCTCGCAAAGGGGCAGCCGGGCTCGAATCGGGGCTTGACCAACGCATTTTAGCCGCAAGGTGGGGGGTAAAAGGGGGTATTTCGCATAAAAAATATATAAATCGAGGCCGCAGGCCTCGCGAATTTTTAGAAATCTTGGATTGAAAATCAAGCTAAAAAGAGGTAAATTGATTAAAATCAAGCTTAATAAAATCATCTCTTATTTATGAACTCGTTAATTTACGAACTGCCCAAAATCGTCGATGAAGGAAAGAAAGAAGTGGAGCGAATTTTGGATCGGCTGAATGGACAAAGCAAACTTGGATTGCAAACAAACGAATTGGTGCTACCGGCTAAAGATAGCGCGGGGCTATGGCAGGGCCGGATGCCAAAAGCTAATGAAAATGAATGGATGAATCGGTTGATTTATGGCGATAATCTTTTGGCGATACAGGCTTTGCTTGCTGGAGATGAAGCCAATGGGCTGGCTTCAATGCGGGGTAAGATTGATTTGATCTATATTGATCCGCCGTTTGACAGCAAAGCGGATTATCGCACAAAAGTAACCTTGCCCGGCGTCGATTTGGAGCAAAAACCAACAGTGATTGAGCAATTTGCCTATGCCGATACATGGAAGGATGGTACGGCATCCTATTTAAAAATGCTTTATCCTCGTTTGGCATTGATGCGAGAATTGCTTTCGGATAAAGGTTCAATTTATGTCCACATTGATTGGCATGTGGGGCATTATGCCAAAATTTTGCTTGATGATATTTTTGGAAAAGAAAATTTTAAAAACGAGTTAGTCTGGCTAAGGAGCTCAAGTGGCAAAACAGTTTCAAAAAATTTTTCAAAAGATTTGGACTATATATTGTGGTTCGCAAAAACTAACGATTATATTTTTAATCCAACATTTAAACCTCTCTCTGAGACGACAAAAGCAATGTATAATCGCGACGATGGCGATGGTAGAGGGAAATATAGATTATATCCATTGCAGAAAACTGGCGGCCCTGGGCCAGAAACTACTTATGATTATATTGATAATCATGGAAAATCGTGGCAATGCCCAAAGAAAGGTTGGAGAATGAAACGGGAAAAATTAAAAAACCTAGAGAATGATGGAAGGTTATATATCGAAGGTAATACGATAGCAGAAAAAGCATATTGGAACGAAAGGGACAATGAAGGTAGGTTGGCCAATAATTTGTGGGAAGATATTGCGAATCTTCAAGGTGCCAATAGCGAAATACTAGATTATGGGACGCAAAAACCAGAGAAGTTATTGGAAAGAATAATTACTACATCGTCAAATAAAGATTGTATAGTAGCCGATTTTTTTGCTGGATCGGGAACAACTGGGGCGGTGGCAGAAAAAATGGGGCGGAAATGGATAATGTCGGATTTGGGAAAACCCGCGTGCTTAATAACTCGCAAGCGGTTGATTGACCAAAACGCCAAGCCGTTTTTGTATCAGGCGATTGGCGATTACCAAAAAGAAGCATTTACCGCTTCCAAGCTTTACCGCCGCGTTGGCGATCTGGCGCATATTGTTTTGCAGTTATATGGTGCGATTCCATTTCCGGATGACCAAAATCCGAATCGTAATTTGGGCTATATCAAAGAAAGCCGGGTTTTGGTGATGGTTGATTCTCCGAATAAAATGACAGGGCTATCAACACTTAAAAAAGCGATTGAAGCACGCAACGCGTTTATGGGTGGCTGGAATAAGGTGGTGGTTCTGGGCTGGAATTTTACTTATGACATTACCGAAGCGATCCAGTCTTTGGGGGATGGTAAATTGGAGGTATTGGTAATTCCGCCGGATTTGCTGGATAAGCTGAAAACAAAAGCGAGCTATGAGGATTTAATTAAGGGTGGCAAGATTCGATTTTCTTCGTTGCAATATTTAACGATTAAGCCGGTTATTAAAACAGCGGCCGATGTTGACGAGGAGAAACTGGCGGTGGAACTGGAAAACTATGTTTTGCTTTCGCCGGATAACATTCCACTTGATGATGACGATAAGGAGAAGCTAAAGCAGATAATCGCCAAAGACCCGTTGTCGTTGATCGAGTATTGGAGCATTGACCCGGATTATGATGGCGAGGTTTTCCGCAGCAAATGGCAGGATTACCGCGAGAATACGGAAAACGACAGCGATCCGTATCATATAATTTCAAAAACAGTTTTGACCGTGCCAAAAAAAGAGAAGCGTAAAGTATGCGTTAAAGCGGTTGATGTGTTCGGTTTTGAAAGCGTGGCAATACAAGAAATTTAGTTTATATGGATCAAAAGATTTACAATATTTATTGCGACGAATCGCGCGTGGAAAATGAAGATTCCGACAAAATGACTATCGGTGCGCTTTTTGTATTGAGAAATAAAAAGAAGAAAGTGGTTCGGGAGCTGAAAAAGATTTACATCGAAAACGAATTTTCCTATGAGTTGAAATGGTCAAAAGTTGGCGATAAATATTTTGATTTTTATAAAAAAATTATAGATTATTTTTTGAATGAACCAGATTTAAGTTTCCGCGTAATTGTGGTTGATAAAAAGAAAGTTAAAAAAGAGGTTTACCATAAAAACGATTCCGAATTGGCATTTTTCAAATTCTATTATTTTATGTTGCGGTCGAGATTGCTCGATGATTCGGCTTATTATATTTTCCTTGATAAAAAACCAACTCGCGACAAAAATAGAGCCCGCGCCTTGCACTCATTCCTTGATTCATATATCCTTTGGCATAAAAAAAATTGCAATATCAGGCATCTGCAGTCCTATTCTTCCGACAAAAGTGTCTTGATACAATTCTCCGATTTATTAACCGGATTATTTGGCTACGAGTGCAATAAAAAAGCAAAAAAAGGTACTACGAAATACAAATTAGTCGAATACTTTAAAGAAAAGACACAAATTAAAAATCTTTGTACCACTTCTTTCCTTAAAGAAACAAAGTGCAATATTTTTGTTTGGAACGACAGTATATGAAATCGGTCGAAATTATAATACTCGAAACTGAAAAGGAATATAAAGAAAAATATTGCGAGCTTTATGTGGGCAAGGCTTGGCGATTTTCCGATATACCGATTATTTTTGAAGAAGCATCTTTCGACCATATTTTTTCCGAACCATCAAGCGAAGGAAAAAGAACGTTTAGCGAAAGGAGAGCGAAAAGAATGTTGTTCATGGAAGCGATTTTATCTGGGAAATTCAACATAGAAATTATGTACGAGCTTTTGGACGGCAAAGAAATTGGCAATTGTGCTTTGTTTTGCACTGATTTGGAATGCGTTATGTATTTAAGACTTATACCGGGGAAGGGAATGCAAGTGGCGACCTTTTTTGATTTTGGCAGGAATCACGATAAAATGTATCGAAAACAAAAAAACAAGTGCATACCGATTGCACTTGAAGAAATTAAACAAAAAATAACCCTTACGGGGAAAGGCTGATAGTTTCGGGCCAACAACCTTTCAGAAATGCCGACAACTTTACACTGTAAAGTCTAACCATATACTATCATATTTTGATTAAAAGTAAATGAATACTGTGGATAACTTTGTCAATCCCGATATTCGCAAAGAAGCGATAGAAAACAGGATTTTATTGCAAAATTAAGCGAAAAAACCTTAAAATACACACAAATTTAACTTCATACTATGCCATCACCTATAAGCATTGGCACGAGGGATATTCCCTTAAAATTGGCCAATGCGATCACGCAAAAAGTTAATGACAGTTGGGAGAGCGGAGAAATGCTTTTAAAAGTAACGCCGGTTACGCAGGATTTGCTTAAGTTTTGGTTCTGCGCGCCGCACACTGAAACCCGCTACATTAATTTTCATGAAGGCCAGAAACAGGCAATTCTCAACACGATTTATCTTCACGAGGTGTTGGGGGTTAAGGCAGTGAAAGATGTTTACGAAAACATCGATTTTGAGTTATTGCCGGAAATCGATGTTGTCGAATTGAAAAAGGATAAATATGAGATTCCCAAATATGCGATTAAAATGGCAACCGGCACCGGTAAAACTTGGGTGATGCACTCGTTGCTTATTTGGCAATATCTAAATGCCAAATACGAGCTGGAAAAATCCGGTAAATTTACCAAGAATTTCTTATTGGTTGCACCCGGAATTATTGTTTATGAAAGATTGCTTGATGCTTATTTGGGTAAGGAAAACGAACAACAAACAAGGGATTTCGCTCGTTCGGATTTCTATCAATTCCGGGATTTATTCATTCCCGCTCAATTCCGCGACGATGTCTTTGGGTTTATCCAAGGCAGTGTTTCGCAAAAGCAAGAAATAGGATCAAAGATTACCGGCGATGGCATAATTGCCATTGCCAATTGGCAGATGTTTTTAGACAGAGAGGATGACGAACCGGAAGAAGCATCGCCGTTGGAAAATACAGGCGAAGTTATAAGCGATATATTTTCGGTGCGCCCCGGAACTTCCGGCGGAAATGCACTCGATTCATTGGACGCGAATTATTTGGGAGGAAAAGAGATTGAATATTTGGCCAATTTACCTAATTTGCTGGTAATGAATGACGAAGCGCACCATATACACGAAAACAAGATTTATGGAGAGATCAAAGAGGTTGAATGGCAAAAAAGTTTAAATAAAATTGCCAAAAGTAAAGGAAGTAACTTTATCCAAGTTGATTTTTCGGCGACACCTTACGATGTTACCGGCAGCGGCCAGAATCGCATTAAACATTATTTTCCCCATATAATTGTTGATTTTGATTTGAAAACCGCTATCAGACGCGGGCTCGTTAAAACAATAGCAATCGATAAAAGAAAAGAGATAACGGATTTGCCATTGGAGTTCGCGGCAATAAGGGAGGGTAACAAAGTTATTGGCTTATCGGACGGCCAGAAATTGATGATTCGCGCCGGACTGAAAAAGATTAACATTTTGGAAGATAATTTTGTTGACTTTACGGAAACTGATGGCAAGGTATCGAATAAATATCCGAAAATGTTGATAATGTGCGAGGATACTAAAGTTACGCCGCTCGTCGTCGATTTTCTTTTGAGTGAAGGATTATCGGCAGAGGATGTTATCAGGGTTGATTCGGACAGAAAAGGAGATATTCCAAAAGCTGAATGGTTGGAATTAAAACAGAAGCTGTTCAGTATAGATAAACATAAAAGCCCAAAAGTGATTGTATCGGTTTTGATGTTGCGCGAAGGATTTGACGTTAGCAATATTTGCGTGATCGTTCCCTTGAGAGCGACCAGCGCGCCGATATTACTTGAGCAAACTATCGGGCGCGGATTGCGTCTGATGTGGCGTGAACCGGAATACAGCGAGATAAAACAAGACAATATCAAACATCTGCTTTCGGAGAAAAAAGAGCCCGGCAATTATTTAGATTTGCTGATGATTGTAGAGCATCCAGCGTTTACGCAATTTTACGATGATTTGATTAAAGACGGTGTTTGCAGCGAGTTGGACAAAGACCCACGGGATCGGGAAAGCGTTTTGGGCGATATTATCAAAGTTGGTTTGAAAGAAAACTATAAAGACTATGATTTATTCTGGCCGGTGATAATAAGAGATGCCGAAGAAGAGCTTATTTCCGGCAGTATCGATTTTAGCAAATTGAAGCCTTTTGATATTTATCGCCTTGAGGATTTGCAAAAATTCTTTAAGGCTAAGGGCGAAAGTTTTGTTTCCGAGGAGCTGACCGTTAAAACCAGATTCGGCGAATATGTCGTTGATGCGAGCTTGTTCAGTTCGCAGAGCTATAACGAATATTTGGGCAGAATATTGGACACGATTGTGAATCGGATGGCACGGGTAAGCACCCGGAGCAAAAAAGCCTACCCGGTAATGCAGATCAATAACTTGGAAATAGTTAAAGTTATCGATCAATACATAAAAACGAAGCTATTCGATAAATCATTTGATCCTTTTGCTGACAACAATTGGAAAGTTTTGTTGTTAAAAAATGGAATCGTAACATTGCATATCGTCAAAGAAATCAGCAAGATTTTAATCGATATGCAGCAGATGGTGGATGTGAGCGAGGCTAAGGTCGAGAAAAAATATTTTTCAATTATCCCGGAACTGAGAATGCGCGAAAATTATTCTTTGCCGATAGTTAAAACCGTTTACGAGAAGTTGCCATATCCTTCAAATAAGGGTGGATTTGAAAAGGCTTTTATGGAGGCGGCGGATAACGACGCGAAGGTTGCGGCGATTATGAAAATAAACGATTATTACCATAATTTCGCAAACATTCTTTATATCAGAACAGATGGGCTTTTATCGTTGTATTACCCGGATTTTATAGTTAAAACCGCGGACAAAATTTATATTATCGAAACAAAATCCGATAAAGATTTGCAGGATCAGAATGTAAAACAAAAACGGCTTGCTATTTTAGATTGGGTAAAAAGAATCAATCAATTAAAGCCGGAAGATCGGGCGGATAAAATTTGGGAATATATCTTGCTTGGAGAATCTCATTTTTACGGATTAAACAACAATGGGGCTTCGATTGATGAAATATGCCAGTTAGCCAAGGTTACGGAAGCAAATGCGACGGGTAAACTGTTTACTTAATTTTGCTAAGTGAATTATTTAGTTGAGGCTTTACTAAAAATCCAAACGCCGCATCATTCCCAGATACAATGGTTTATTAAGAATTACTTTTTGCGATTCGGCTACGAGTCGCGGACGGAAAAGCAGGTTTGGCCGGGGCGTAAATCGCGGATAGATGTATTCGCCCGAAAGGGAAGTTATTCCGTGGGAGTGGAGGTTGACGACTGCACCATCCGCATTAATTCAATCGAAAAGTTAAATGCGCTTAAACCGTCTTTGGCGGTTTTTGTCTTAAAGGGGCACAAGTTTAACTGGAAAAAGACTTACGCGCGGTTTAAATATTTGAAGGTTAAAAGCTTGGTGATTCATCTTCAATCCGGCCAGCATAAATGGATATACCCGAAAAATTATTGTAAAATGCCAGAAAGCGCGGAATTTTACAATAAGAAAAATTTTTCAAAGTGGCAAAGCGTGTATTCAAAAAATTCGAGAGAAGCCAGACCCCGCCGAAATTCCGAATCGGCGCGGTAGATATGCAGATATTAAACGACCTGACCTCTTACCGGTTCTTGGACACAAAACAGATTCTAACGCTCCATCCCGACTATTCGTCGCGGACGGTGCGCTCAAGATTGCAGCTTCTTTTCCATGCCGGATATGTGGATCGGCCCCGCGGCCAGTTTTCATATTACGAACACCCGCATTTGATCTATTCTCTGGCCAAAAAAGGGGCCGCGCTGGTTTCTCAAAATAAGGGACTGCCGACTATGACCGACAGGCCCCATGAAATGGGAGTGTCTTTTATGCGCCATTCCCTGATGATTTCCAATTTTCAAGCGGCTTTGCGCCTCGCGCTCAAAAAAGCCGAAGGCTTTAATCTGGCGGTATGGCGCGATCTGGGCGCGATTGACGCGGTGCAATGCGAAGGCCAAAGGCTTCCGATTGCGCCGGACGCGTTTTTCACAATAGAAGCCGACGACTATTTCCTGCATTTCTTTTTCGAGGCCGACCGCTCGACGATGGCCGCCGACAGAATGCTCAACAAATTCAAAGGATACTGGAATTGGAAGCTGGAAGGCGGGCACAAGCGGAAATTGGATATTCCCAATTTCCGCGTCCTGACGGTCTGCCTTTCTGAAGAGCGGGCGGAACGCTTGCGGCTTATCGCCGCGAAAGCGAACGGGCGGAAAACCGGAAGCGATACATTCTGGTTCGCCTGCGAAAAGTCGTACGGCTTGGAAAATCCCGACAGCATTTTGACGCCAATTTGGAGATCGGCGAAGGGCGGCAGTCCGCGCCACTTGCTCGAATAAAGGCCGATGGCGTTTTTTTATGTAAAACAAAAAAATGGCAAAATTGAAGGAAAGCGAAATCGTCGAGGAATGGAGCGTTTTAATTGAGGGCGCGCAAGGCCGCCAGCAGGAATTTTACAAACTCATTGAAAACCGGCTGGACGAATTGGAACCGCCCAAGCTTTCGGTCGCGCAAGAACAAGTTTTCCCGAATTTTTTAAGAAGATTAAAAGGCGACGGCAAGCTGTTTATGATCATCAAGAGCAAGTACTTTGACGGTTATGTCGTCAATGTTTGCGCCGAAGAGTACGGCAAGCAATTGCTCATCGCTTGGTATCTCACCCAGCGGCCCAGCAAGTTTATGCAGTTCATGGCAAACTTGCCGGGCATCGTCGTTATGTTCATTTATCCGGTTTATCTTCTCGTGATGTTTTACGACAAGATCACCAAACGCCGGGTTACGCTGGAAAATATGGATATTTTCGACAGGCAGGAATTGAGCGCGTTCGCCGGAACCGTCCATCATTGCGTATTGTTCGGCTCGGAGAATATCGCCGATGCCGTGAATTTCGATTTCTCAAAGGTTGACCGCAAAACAAGAGGTTTCCTGAACCTCGCCTAATACAATGGCCGAAGAACGGAACCGCCGGGCCTTGGCCCCTCTCAAGGCGTTTTTTAAAACTATGCTTGGAAAAAACGACAAGCCGCTTGAATCGGAAACGAAAGCGGCGTATTTGGAATATCCGCTTTGGCGGTTTCCGATTGAGAGGGGCCGGATGGGCTTGGGCTGGGTTGACGGCGCGCTAAATCCCGCCACGGGGCTTGTGGGCAACATCAAGGGAATCGATACGAAATATCGGAGCACCCATTTTTACGCGGTGGGCGCGTCCGGTTCGGGCAAGTCGAAATTCCTTGAATCGCTCATTATCCAAGACATTCTCCAAGGCGAAGGCTTCGGAGTTATCGACCCGCACGGCGATCTGATCGAGGACATAAAAGGCTGGCTGTATTTTTGGACGCAAAGGGATTTTAAAAAGGAGATTGTTTTGATCGACCCGACCGATACTGAAAATACGGCCAGCTTTAATCCGCTGGAGCGGGTGGACGGAATACCGCCGGAACGCTTGGCCGGGCAATTGGTGGAGGCGTTTAAAAAGATATGGGCGGACGCTTGGGGGGAGAGGATGGCCGACATTATGCGCAATTCCTTGATCGCTTTGGCGGAAAACAATTTGACGCTTTTGGAATTGCCCCTGCTTTTGACGGAGCCGGAGGCCCGCAAAAAGATTTTGCAGAACGTCAAAAGCGTTTCCTGCCGCCAGCGTTTCAAATACTTTGAATCGCTGTCCGCGCACACTTGGCGCGAATGGCTGGAATCGACGCTCAACAAGGTTGACGCGTTCCTTTCCGATCCGGCGATCCGGCAGATTTTCGCCTCGCCGAAAAGCTCTTTCAATCTGCGCGACATAATGGACAACAAAAAAATCCTGCTGGTTAATTTGAACAAAGGCAGATTGGGCGACAGTGCGAATCTGCTGGGGGCTTTGCTGGTAAGCAAAATCAAAATGGCGGCGTTTTCGAGAACCGACATCCCGCAAACCGAACGCCAGCCGTTCTACCTCTACATCGACGAATTCCAAAATTTCGCCACTAACAGCTTTATCGAGATATTGAGTGAAGCCAGAAAGTACAAGCTTTCCCTCATACTGGCCCACCAGAATTTAAGCCAGCTTTCCGACGATCTGCGGGATTCTATTCTTGCCAACTGCGGCATACAAGCCTGTTTTAGGGTGAACCGCCCGGACGCGCAGCTGCTGGCCCGCGAATTGATGGGGCCGATCTACCGCCATGTTCCGGGCTGGGAGCTGAACATCCAGTTTTTGCAGGAAGTCCCGCCCCGCTGCTGCTATGTCGCCAACAAGCCGGAAAACGGCATTGTCGGCATCCGCACTCTGCCCGTGCCTTCCCCGTGGGAGTTTATGAGCTATGCCGACAACCAATGGGACGAAGAAACCTTCAATTCCCTTATACGGGAAATCGGAATCGGCGCGGGCTACACCCGGAGCAGGGAGGAAATCGAGCGGGAGTGTGTCGAACGCGCCAGCGGCTTGATGGCCAGGGAAGAAGAGGAGGACTTCAAGCATCACAAGAGCGACGCCGAAGCGTAACCGGCGAAAGGAGGCCGCCCGGCCTTGCGCTCTTTGACGGCAGGAAAAGTGCGTTTTAAAAGTCCCGCCCCAAAGCGGGATTTTTAAAAGCCGGGCGGCCTCCTTGAGCACCCGAGCCGGAAATTTTCGGAAAGGCTTTTGCGGTTGAGCAAAAGGCTTTCGGGAAAAGCGGAGGAGCAAAAACCGTAGAGGCCGGAGGCGGAAAATATCAAGGTTCGTGATAACGATACTTGATATATGGCAAAGCCGGTTTACGCCGGAGGCATCGTTAAGCGGTTTTTGCGGGGGAGCGGTTTCCGGCGGCCCCTGCCTGCTTGCCTTCCGAATCGGGCAGAGAGTTTGGCATTGCGAGGGCAGCCGCGAAAAAGCTCAAAGCTTGGAACAGCCGCAAACCAGAGGTGCTGTTTCCCTGAAAGCCCGGAGCGGGCGGCGCACCGCCCGCGTAGGGGAAACAGCACCGGAACAAAGGCGCAGACCTTGGATTAGGCACTGGCTTGGCTCGAATCGGGGCTTAAAAACTCTGCATTTACTCTGCAACTCCTTGGTTAAAAAGTCTGCATTCTAGATTGCAGACTTATTGCAGAGTAAATGCAGAGTTTTTTTCTGGCCAACGCACACCTTTTACCCCCCACCTTGCGGCTAAAATGCGTTGGCCAAGCCCCGATTCGAGCCCGGCTGCCCCTTTGCGAGCGCAGGCCCGGAAAACAGCAGTTTGGAGGGGCAAGCGAAGCTTAGTCGGGGGCATAACCCGCCCCCTCGCCCTGTCCAAAGTCAACAATTT
>JAXDBQ010000043.1:0-15495 GCA_034678605.1 Patescibacteria group bacterium
GTGTCGTTAACAGTCATTGATCCGGTCCAACTTACTTTAACCGAATCGCCAACAACCACCTGGGTAGGAGATACCGACACCGATCTAGTCACCCCCAAACAAATTCCCGAAGGAATAAAAATCAACACCAAAACCGCCAAAGGTAAAAAAACAAAAAAAATTTTCATTTTTTTATTAATTAATATTTTCTATTTAAATTATAACAAAAACAAAAATCATAGCAAGAAAATTTTGCGCGACTAACCCGCTTCATCAACGCCGGACATATTGGGCGGTCATACGGGCCACAAGATCGCCATTGTCGGAGCGGTAAGCGGCAAAGTCCTTGCGCTGTTGGGCAAATTCGGTTTTCAATTCTCTGACATCTTCCGCTAAATGGTTGATTGCGTCCTCCAATCGTTGCTGGCGGTTGCAAAATTCCACTACGCGGTCGTTGGAGATGATGGCTTGTTGTTCCATAGATTTAAATTAAAAAAAAGACGGACAAATACCGCTTATCTAAAAAATAAATAAGCAGTATTTGTCCGCCGTAAGGTTGGGACAATAGTTTTGTATTCTATTACTTGATTTTAACTTTTGCGATTGAAGTCGTCAAGAGCACTTGACAAGATTTGTGGGTATGCAATAATGTTTATATAGTTTAATGTCGTAGGTTAAACGCCAAATTTTAGCAGTTCAACTGCCTTTGGGTCTACGACACCCAGAGGCAGTTTTTATTTGCGCCCTTTTCCCAATTCGTAAAAAAATAAATATGAAACCAATTTGGTTAATTTTTGATTATTTATTTTTTACGAAAAACCGGTATTCAAAAGCTAATCAAAGCTTGCGAATATCCGGGGGGCTAACCAACATACCAGATATTGCTAACCAGTGTTAAATTGTTGGATAAAGGGAAACTTGTGAAGGGAAAAAGCATTTCAATACAAGTTCCGCGTTCTCTGACTTCACATAATCTTTATGGGGGGTCGGGGGGCTTTGGAAAAACTTGTTTCTGCTAAAAAAGCATTAACAATACATTATATTATGAAAAAACTATTTATTATTTTAATTGGGTTATTAATGGCGAGCAATGTTTACGCGGTTGATTTTCCTTGCTACCGGCAATTATTTAGCACTTGCCAATGTTTTCCCGAAAACCTTGAAAAATGCAATAATTTTTTAGTTTCAAGCGCTTGTAATGGTCGGCACGGGCTTCCGGTATTAGCAACTACTTGCAACGCTCCCGAATTAGATCAAAGAGGTTTTCCCGTGGCTGGCCAAATAATGACTTTATGTTGTGGGACAAACGGATCAAGGATAGTTTTTAAAGGAGGCGGATGGAATGGCCAAACAGGATATTTGGGGGCTTGCGGGGGGGACGACGAATGCAAAGATTTACTGTCAATGTGCAATGAACAAGGCAATAATCATCAAAGATTATATGGTAATGTGAATTGCCCTGACGGGTCGCCGTCCGACATTCTGCCCGCCACATTCCCTTATTTTTTCGGGTCGAATAATATCGAACAAAGCGCGACCGGCGCGGTGATCGAAGAAACACCCGCTCCCGCTCCCGAGACAACTCCGACACCAACCCCTAATCCGCAACCCGCGCAAACAATTAAGGTCTTTAATGTTTCCAACCCTGCCACAAACACGGCGGTGGCCATCCAAACGCCTGTTCCGGTGAGCAACGCTCCAAGCGTTTTGACCGCCGAGGAAAAGAAAGCGATGATCGAGGCCAAAATTGAGGAAATCCAAGAGATGATTATTAAGTTAATGAAAGAATTAATTGAGGTCTTGTCGCAAAAGTAAAACAAAAGCCGCCATTGCTGGCGGTCTTTTGTAAAATAAAATGCAAAAAGAAATTATCATCCCTGTTGTCTTCCTTATTGCTTGGATCATCGCAATGGCTTGGTGGGGCGCGTCAAAAAATATCAAAGCCGATTTGTCCAATAATCAACCGCAACAAGAATATCAATTTTGCGACCCAAAAACAGGGTGCTGGTAAGTTATTTTGTTTTAGGGGTATAATTTGTTTGGAATTGTTTAATGTCCCCTGTCTTTAAAAGCAAATCTTGAAGTTTGCTTTTTTTGTCTTTTTCGTTGTAGTATTTTTGAATTTCAATATCTACCTGTTGCGGTTTTAATCCGGTGGTAGTTTTTAATAATTTAACAAATCCTTGCAAATCATTTCTAAACACTTGATCAAGATAAGAAACGCCGCGCGAGGTAAATAACGACCTTGCGATTAGAAGTTTAACAGGATCAGCCACATATTGCGTTTTCTCGCCAACTTTAACCAACTTCCCATTTTTGCCCTCATCATAAATCGGCTTGACTACCTCTTTTATGTCAAGCATATCCTTGATAATTTTAGGCGCAAGTTTATATTCTTTTGCGTTATACACATCTTTTAAATCTTGCTGTCTGAAACTATCTTTGCCTATTCCAATTTCAATCGGTGTTTTTAATAGCGGGTTCATCTGACTAATCCCGCGCAATATCGGATTGCTTCCAAGCAATTGCGCCACTTGTTCAATCGGCGTGCCAAAACTGGAAAGATATTGTTTTAATCCCTCCGGTGTATCGCTTAATTTTATTCCCAGTGATTCTTTTAAATAATTCGGCAAATTTTCTTTTTCCTCTTGTGTTGGTTTATCACCCATATTGCCAAAAAATGCCAACACTTGATTTATTCTTTGCGGATTTTCCCCCATTGTCTTTAATTGTAATCCGAAAGGGATTGCCGCTACTCTGTCTTTTTTTTGATATTAATACAAACGCGACAATCAATAACCCTAATACTCCCAACCCTCCCAGAGCCGCGCCCATCCAATTGGCATCGCCCTTTTTTTTAACAACCACATTGGCGCAATCGGAATCGTCTTCGCCGCCGAAGCAATCCGGATCACAGACGCAATCCGAACCGGCCAGGCATTGGCCATCTTCAACACCAAGAGTATAATCGCCGCAAGCAATCGAAGCTGGCGGCGACTCTTCTTCAACCGCGGGTTGCTGATTTGCCTGTTCCAATTGCGCGTCAACATATTCAAAAGCAATCTGTGCCAGACCATCACCCAATTTTTGAGATTTATCCCGGCAACGGACATAATAGTTATAACTGCCGAAATTGGCCAACGAAAGCACCGCTTGCTGATTGACGCCGTCATTTGATTCCATTTTTTCGGCCATAGAATCGAAATCCGCGTCGGCGATGTCAAAACGGCAATCGGCCGGAACTTCGGTGGCCGCGGCCAACATCACATTGCCGTCATAGATTGTTCCCATGGGACCCAAACCCGAGATCGAAAGCGGAGTTTTATCGTCGTTTTTCGGTCCATAAGCGAATTCGATTTTGGAAGAAGCCAAGTTTTTGTTGCCGGCTTGATCTTTGCAACGGACAAAATAAATATAGTTTTTAGGATCATTTAAAGTAATGCTTTTTGTATGGCTGGTTCCGTTGCCGTCAAAAAAATTCTTCATCGAATCAAAATCAACATCGACAATATCATATTTGCAAGTTGAGGCCTCATCAGTGGCTACCGAAAGCGTGGCCGTGGCATCGGTGACACTGCCGATCGGCAATAACGCCCCGGACGGAATCACCGGCGCTTTGGTATCAGCCGGGGTTTGGTTGGCTTGTACAATAGTAGTATTTTGAGTATTTTGAGTATTTTGGACGCTTACGGTCGTGACGCAAATCCCGCTTTTACAAACCATGTCGCTCGGACAAGCGATCGCGGTTGACCATTCCAAACAGGAATCCGAGTCATGATTGCCGCAAGTCTGATAACCGCTTCCCGAACACTGCCGCAATCCGGCCATCGAACAGCCATTGACGCAGCTTGTCGCGCATACGCCGTTGCCCGAACAAGTTTGACCGGAGGGACAAGCAAAAACACTCGACCATTCCAAACAAGAATCCGAATCATGATTGCCGCAAACACGATAGCCATTGCCGCTGCATTGCTTGGCGCCATTAGTCGAACAATCATTGCTGCAAGGAGCCGCGCACGCGCCGCCGGCACAAGTTTCATTAGCCGCGCAAGCGTCATAGATTTCACCCCGATTGCCGCAAGAATCATACCAATAAACGTCGCCGTTGTGGCATTCTTTATAATCTTCTTCTTCGCAATCATCGGAACAAACGCCCGCGCCGGTGCAAGTTTGGCCAGTTGGACAAGCGATCACGCTTGACCATTCCAAACAGGAATCCGCGTCATAGTTGCCGCAAGTTTGATAGCCGTCTCCGGAACATTGCGCCAATCCGGAAGCGGAACATTCATTGGCGCAAACCGCCGCGCACACCCCCGCGCCGGTGCAAGTTTGGCCGGATGGGCAGGCAACCGCCAAGCCCCACTCCAAACAACCGTCGCCGTTGCCGTCGCTGCAAGTTTGGAAACCATTGCCGGAACATTGAAGCGCGCCCGCCGCCGGACAGCTATTCGCGCAAGTAGCCACCGTTACAGCTTGTTGCGCCAAAAAATTTTTTTGCCATTGCCAATACTTGAATGAATAAACTCCGGCAAAAAAATTCCCCGGGATCGCATAATCGCAAGAGCCCGATGTTTTTAACGATCCCGTCGTTTTGGTGCAACTGCTGGAATAAAACCAGTCCAACCGGCCATCATCTTTCCATATCTCGATGCGGTCATCGACCCACGCGCCCGCGTACATCCACTGCGCCTTAACGGTCCCGCCCGGCGCCACCGTTGACGGAGTCACGCTCATCGTTACCGCGGCAACGCAATTTTTAAAAATAGGGAAAAACAACGCCGAACAGATTGTTAAAAATAAAATTATCTTATGCCAAAAAGAAACCTGATTGTTATGATTTCCAACAATTGAATCGCGTCCGCTTAATTTATTGATCATTTTTTTTAAAAAAGCGCCAAACAATTGATGATTTCTTATTTTGCAAATTTACAAAACTAAAAATAATTCTCAAAACAAATTGTTTTGCCGCTTCGATTTTAATTTTATTGTAATATTTAGATTAAACCATGTCCATGTCGGCTTGGTTCATTCTTTTAAATTCCGAAATCACGAAAACAACAAAAATCAGCGCCGCCAGCGATAAAATGCCGGCCACGGCCCAAAGCCAATTTGATTGCGCTCCGCCCTCGGCGGCAACCGCGTTGGCGCAATCAACGTCATCTTCGCCATTAACGCAATCCAAATCGCAAACACAATCATTGCGCCCAAAACATTCACCATTGGCATCGTCATTGAAATATTTGATGCACGCCACTCTCACGCCGTGCTTTAACGCCACTTGAGGCGTGCCCTCCTTGCCCACTTCAATGTATTCAAACTCAATTTTCGCGGACACGTTGGCGCCGGTATTGTCGTTGCGATTCTTGCAACGAACATGATAAACATAATCCCCGTAATCGCCAAGCTCGACGGTGGCAAAATGCGACAGCCCGTCATCGGTCAAAAAACCATCGCTCATCAAAGAATAATCGGCGTCCAAAAGCGAATAACGGCAATCGGCGGCAACATTTGTGGCCAGCGTCAAAACGATATCGTCTTGATAAATTTTTCCCGCGGGCATTGATTCGGAAATTTTCAACGCGCCTTCCGGCAATTTTGGCAACTCATAAGAAAATTCCACTTTCACCGATTGGGCGGTCGTGTTTCCCGCTTCGTCGCGGCAACGAATATAACCGGCATAATCGCCCACGCGCGGCAAATTCAAATTCTGAATATGTTTCAACCCCCCGTCCATGGAGCTCATCACTTTTTTCATCAACGAATAGTCAACATCGGCAAAATCATAACGGCAAATTGATTTTTCATTGGTAACGCAGGAAATCGCCGTATCGGCGTAATATATTTTCCCCGACGGCTGAGCTTGGGAAATTATCGGCGGCACGCGGTCAAAGGAAATTCTGGCCGCGTTCACAACGCCGCCCGCCGCTTGAAAGCAAAAAATAAACACCAACGCCAAAAGCGCCGCGCCTTGTTTTCTCCAAGCGCGCCCGCGGCGTAATTTTATAAAACCAATAATTGTAAAAAAATTATCGGATGGCCTCAATTTTTTATTTTAAAACAAAATTTAAACGATCGCGTTCTTTATGTTTAAAAACATCGAACGGCTTCAATTTATTATAATATTTTTAAGCGCCACTTGCCAATCGGCAATATCGATTTCAAACCGGTCGCTCGCCTTTAAGCCGCCGCCAAGCATGGCCGCCGCGATCGGATTTTCGACTTTCTCTTGCACCGCCCGGCGCAATGCCCGTCCGCCGAATTCCGGATGAAAACCAACGCGCGCGATTTCGCGGCGCAATTCATCGGTAATCAAAAACTCAATCCGCTTGTGACGCAATCCCTCTTTTATTTCTTCCAGCAACAAGCCGGCCACCCGCGCCATCTCTTCTTGATCCAGCGGCCGGTACATCACCACCGCGTCGAAACGATTCAAAAATTCCGGCTTAAAAATCCCGTTCGCCAGCAAATCGCCGATAATCTTATCTTTTTGTTCGGCCAGTATTTGCCCGGCGGCCACGGTTTGGCGAATCGCTTCGGCGCCGGCATTCGATGTGGCCACCGTGATTATGTTGCGAAAATCAACCGGCCGTCCGGCGCCGTCAACAATTTGGCCCTCGTCAAAGATGCTCAAAAAAATATCCAAAACCCTTTTATCGGCCTTTTCAATTTCATCGATCAACAAAATGGAAAACGGATTTTCCCGGGCCGCCGCGGTCAAATAACCCGGGATTTGCCCGTTGCCGATCAATTTTTCAATCGCGTCCAAAGTTTGATATTCGGCCATGTTCAATCGAATCATTTTGGCGGCCGAGCCAAAATATACCCGCGCCAACTGCTTGGCGGTTTCGGTCTTACCCACGCCGGTGGGCCCCAAAAAAAGAAAGTTGCCGATGGTGCGTTTTTTTTGTTTGATCTCGACGCGGGCGCGGCGCATGGCGTTGGCGATTTCGGCCACGGCTTCTTTTTGGTTGATCAACCCCTCATGGATCTTTTGCTCCAAATTGATCAAGGTCTCTTTTTCCGCGCCTTCGGCAATCCCTGCCGGCACTTCATACTTGCGCGAAAAAAACTTAGCGATATCAGCCGCGGCAACGATTTTTCGTTTTAATTTTCTTTGGCCAAAATCGGCGATAAAATCATCCAGCAAATTGATCGCTTTTTTGGGAAACGCCCGTTCGGGCAAAAAAACATCGGCAAGGCGCGCGACCTCCTTTAACGCCGCCATGGAAAAAAACAAGCCGCATTCATTCTCGCGGCGCAAACATTCTTCGCGCAAAACCCGCGTCGCGTCACCGGACGAAACCGGCGCCAATTCAATTTTGGCAAGACTGGCAATCGCGTCGCCGGCGGTTTGAACGCAACGATGATAACCCTCGAAAGTCGTGATCCCGATCATGCGAAAATTCGCCTGCTTCAAATGTTTGGCCAAAATATCGCTGATATCCAGATTGGTTAATTTTTCCGAATTAAAATGGTTTCCAAGATAATTGTCGATCTCGGATATCACCAACACCACGTTTCCGGCGCGCGCCGCTTCATCAAAAATTTTTTCAATCGCGCCGGCAAGCATCGGCCGCTCGAGGCATTCGGAAATCAATTTTGGCAAATTAAGTTCCAATATCCGCGCGTGCCTTAAAATTTTTGGCCCGGATTCGGCCAAAACCCGATTGGCAAAATTATACACCACGCGATTGCGGCCGCTTCCCGGGTCGCCCGCCAACAACACGCCGCTTTCGGTTTTTTTGGCCAGCGCCGCCTCCATCCGCTCGATTTCTTCCAAATGCAAAACCGCGCCCCCGGGTTTTTGCGGGTTGTCCCGCGCCAAATCGCGGCTGTAATAATCCAACGCCGCGGTGTGGCCGCCGATCATAAACGCCGCCGGACTTTGGGCTAAATTTAAACGCAAATTATCGCGCTCCCAAAACCGGCGCCGAAAATTTTGATAATCGTTTCTCCGAATCTGCCACAAAACCGCGGCTTCGACGTCTTCTTTCAACAACCCGACCGCGTCCATCGCCTTTTGAAAATCGGCATCGTGATCGGACAACGCCAAAAATAACGCGTAGATCGTGATCCTGTCGGCGCCTTCGCCAAGCGCGATTCGCGCGGCTTTGGCAAAGATCCGTTCTCGCGCCGCGGCATTGGCCGCTTCCATGCCATCGCCGACATCTCGCGAAAACGATTTTGACCGCTCTTTCATTGCCGCCAAAATCTTTTTTTTCAATTCGATTTTGGAAACTTCAAGACGGCTCAACGCGAATTCCAGATCGCCGGAATTTAAAATATGATAAAAAAGCAATTTTTCGAACGGCAAATGGCGATTGGCCCGCGTTTTTTTAAAAACCCGCGCCGCTTCAAGGTCGAAATATTCCAAAAGATTGCCGCTAAAATTTTTTGTGAGCCGTTTTCCCGACCGCGCCAATTTTTGATTGGCAAACGCCAAAACCAAAACGCCCGCCGCCCACAAGCCAAAAGAAAGATGGGCGATCCCCGCCGGAATCCGCCGGTTGATCCACTTGGGCGAATCCGGAAAATTGGCATGCAAAAATTGATAGGCCCAAGAAAAAGAATAGGCCAGCCAAATTAATCCGGTCGCGATCATCGCCAAAAACGCCAGCCATTTTATAACCAAAATCAACCGCCTTGGAATCGCCGCCATATGATCAACCGCTTTCAACGCCGGTATTCGATTAATGTCTTTTTCCATAAAAAAAGAACAATAGATTTAAGATTTAAGATTTAAGATTTAAGATTTAAAACAAGAGCGCCAGCCCTTTCCAAAAAGAATAAAAGATCGCCGGAATCAAAACCAGCCACGCCAAAAACGCGGCCGCGCCGGCGGCCAGCGCCAGCAATTCCGCGGCCAGCCCCACAACCAGCCAAAACGACCGCATCACCGCCCCCAATATCCGCGAAATCAGGTTGCCGAACGCCGCCGCCAGCATGTCTCCCGGGTCAAAACCGCGTTTTTCCCGGGCAAACACCGTGCCTTTCCACGGCAAAAAAAACTCGCGGATCAAGTCGCTGATCGCAAAATACCTCCCGAAAAACCAAAGATAATTGCCCCAAACCTTGCCGATCTTGGGCGGCAATTCCAAAAAATACCACTCAAAAAATAATACCAGCATATTGATTTATTTTACCAAACAATATTTTTCCCCGCCACCCTTGACAAATTATCAATAATATGCTACAATTTAGTTATGATAAAGATTGCGCTTTATCTATTGGCAGTGAGTGTCATGCTCGCCGCCATCGGAATCGGAAGCGCCGCCGAGATGATCATTTATGATGCCGGAGAGCGAACTGCGGTTGCTAAGTTTGCCTTCGAGGATGTGGCTATCGGCGATGCCAACACCACCGCTCAATGGTGGAAGGTTGAAGCCGTAAATGATTACGAAGGCGATTTATGGGCAATCCCCGTTTATAGCAACGGGACCGCGATTGCAATTTGCGGCGTATACAACGGCTATAATTATGCCGTTATCGCGAATGAATACATAGATGCCGCCGATAAGATTTTAATTTGCCGGGAAGTTGTCTTCCCCGTGAACTTCATCGTTATCGGCGAAACAAAAATCGCGCATGGATAAATTATCCCTCTGCGCTCCTTTTTTTATACAAACCCCGTTTCCTTGATATTTTCCACAATATATTCCATATGGAATATATTTCATTTTTAGCCAAACCCAACCAAAAAGACTGCGACAGCGCGGCCTTGTTGTTTGTATTTTCGCGTTTCGCATTCCTGCTTTCCGCTTTCCGCTTTACGTTTTACGTTTTGCGTTTTTCGTTTTGCGCTTTACACTTTGCGCTTTAAACTTTTCGCTTTTCGCTATTCGCCGGCCATTTTCACGCCCGCGATTTTGGCGGTTTCGGAATTCAGCGCGCGCAAGTCGTCGGCGCAAAGGTCGTGGATGTTGTTGTGGCCAGTGGCGCCGGCCATCATTTTAACTTCTTCGGTGCAATGCTTGATGAAATTGGCCACGTTGCGCGCCGCCGCGTCCACATCCATATTTTTTGCCAATTCCGAATCTTGCGTAGCCACGCCCTTGGGGCATTTTCCCAAATAGCACAAGTTGCAACCCGCGCAACCCAGCGCGGCCAGCATGGCCGAACCCATGAACACCGCGCCGGCCCCCAAGGCTAAAGCCTTGGCGACATCAGCCCCGGTATAGAATCCGCCCGCGATCCAAAGTTCCTGTTTGGCGTTCATTTCATTCAAAGTTTGCCGCGCGGCAACCAGCGCCGGCAAAGCCGGAATTCCCATCTCGTCCAGCATTGCCTCGGGCGCGGCGCCGGTGCCGCCCCACCCGCCGTCGATGGCAATAATATCGGGGTTTGCGGCAACCGCGATCTTCACATCCGCGCGCGCATCGCCGGCCGCCAGCTTGATCGCGATCGGCACGCCGCCGCTGATCTTTTTCAACCAATCAACTTTGGCTTTCAGATCATCGGCGCAAAAAATATCGGGGTGGCACGCCGGCGAATGCACATCCATGCCCAATTTAACCCGCCGCGCCGCCGCGATCTCGGGCGTCACCTTTTCTTTTTGCAGCAACCCGCCCTGGCCGCCTTTGGCGCCTTGGCCGATCTTTATTTCAATAATATCGGCAAGTTTCAAAATTTCTTCGTCAATGCCAAACCGGCCGGTGCTGTATTGGATCGTCAATTTTTTGGCAAATTGCCGTTCCTCGGGCAAAAGCCCGCCTTCGCCGGTATTGGCCGCGGTGCCCGCCAATGCCGAGCCCTTGGCCAGCGCGATCTTGGCGCTCTTTGATAACGCGCCAAACGACATCGCCGCGATCAAAATCGGCGTTTCGATTTCCACCGGCTTTTGACTGTTTTTTCCCAAAACCGTTTTGGCAAAAATTTTATCTTTAAAATAATCCACCGGCCGCTTGGCCAATTGCGCCGGAATAAACACCAGATCGTCAAATCCATTCTTGATAACCTTTTCCGACCGGCCGCCGCGCACCGGCACCCGCAAGATCCTGTCCTGCACCTTTTTCGCCCAATTTGCCATATTTTTTTAATCTGATTATTTTCAACAACATTGGCATTCTAACCGATAAGCAACGGCTGTCAACCCAACCAAAAAAACCGCTCATCAGGGGATATTCGTATTTCGAGGTCAGTCCTCGGCGTACTCGGCGAGGTCTGACCTCGGCAAACTTGTATTCCCAATGAGCGGTTGCAACCAAAAAAACCGCACAAAGCGGCCTTGGTTGAATTTCAAACTATGCCTCTTGGGATTTTTCGATCACGCCGTGCGGGCAAACGCTTTCGCCGCCGCATGATTCAACCGCGTCAGAATCCACCACCTTGGCCTTGCCATCATCGTCCTGCGCCATACCGGCCGGGCAATTCACGGTGCAAATAAAGCATCCCAAGCATTTGTCTTTGTTAACTTGATATTTCGCCATAATTTTATTTTTAATTTAACTTGTTATGCGATTAATTTTAACAATTCTCCAAATTAAAGCAATAGCCGCGATTCACAACTTGCTTTGATTTTTCACTTTGGCGATTTTGGCGGCGATATCAACCGAATCGCCAAGGTAATAATGCTTGAGCGGTTTTAAATTTCCGTCCAGTTCGTAGACCAGCGGCACGCCCGTGGGAATGTTCAAATTCGAGATCTCATCATCGGAAATATCGTCCAGAAATTTCACGATCGCGCGCAAGCTGTTGCCGTGCGCGGAAACCAAAACTTTTTTGCCATTTTTGATTTCCGGCGCGATATCGCTTTGCCAATAATCAACCGCGCGCGCGTAGCAATCGGCCAGCGATTCGGTTTTGGGCATTTTATCCTCGGGAATATCTTTAAAAATTGCTTGCGCGTTTTGCCTTTCAAAATCCTCATCGCTTAATTCCGGCGGCCGCGTTCCATAACTCCGCCGCCAAAGATGAACCTGCTCTTGGCCGTATTTATCGGCCATTTCTTTCTTGTTTAACCCCTGCAAACCGCCATAATGCCGCTCATTTAACTCCCACGCCAAAACAATTTGCCGAGGTCTGACCTCGTCTAATTCGGCCAAAACAATATTGGTTGTATCGATCGCGCGCTTTAGAATTGACGTGTAAACCAAATCAAAAACCCACCCCTCTTTTTTGAGAATTTGCCCGGCCTCTTTGGCCTCCTCCATGCCCGCCTCCGACAACTCAACATCGGCCCACCCCGTGAACCGATTCTCCTTATTCCATATTGACTCCCCATGCCTCAATAGAACGATTTTGAACATAATATCTAAAAATCAAAATGCCAAAATCCAAATGTCAAATCAAATCCAAAATCAAAATGACAAATACCAAAAACAGAATAAAGTATTTTTATTTGACATTTATGCTTTATCATTTGGATTTTATTTGACATTTGACATTTTGATTTTGAACTTTTATTCATTCTCATTTTAGCATAAAATCCGCTTCCAGGCGCGTGCCGTCGCGGGCGATTGCGGCCGCGCGCCGGCAACCGGCGGTTTTTTCCGTTTTCCAGTTATAAACAAATTGATTTTCGGCTTGGTCATAACGCAACTTGCCGGCTTGGCCAGCCGCGTCAATTTCAACCGGGCCGGCAACGTTACCCGAAACGCAATCAACCGATTGGAATTCAAATTGAACGATGTCGGCGGCATCGGTCGATTCGGTTTGCTTGTGAAACAATTTGAATTTCAACGGCACCGCGCTGCCGGCTTTGGCGATATTGGTTTGATTGGTTTTCACCGGCGGGAAAAATCCCTGGAACGCAAACCAATTTTGGGGCAGGATTTCCTGATTGTCATCAGTGATAATTTTTGAATCATCGCCCTCAATTTTCAATCGCGCCGCAAACTCCGGCGACACCGGAATATCTTTAAATATCGTTTCCGGCGACTCTTGCTCGCCGATGATCTGTTTTTTGATCAAGGTGAAAGTTCCGGCCTCTTTGCCTTTGAGGTTGACGTTGTAGTTTTGCCAATCATCCAAAGACAAATAAACATATTGGTGGCCGTCGCCGTGTTCAAAGCCGCCGCCCGGAATTTGGTAATGGAAATTGCCGTCCGCGTCCGGGCCCAAAACCACATTGTTGTTTTGATCGATAATATAAATGTCAACCGGGCTCAAAGCAAAAAATGCCAAAAGGCGCGGCGCGCACAGATCGGGATTCTGTTCGAATTGGTATTTGTCAACGATCGTCGGGCCGACAGCCAAATCGCTGCCGGCAATGAGATTGACGATCTTTTGCCGGATGCCGTCAGCACTCGGCATTTTACCGTGCTCGGGCGCGATCGCGAAAAAGATCTTGCTGCTCCAAGTTTCCAAGCTCTGGGCGCTGGCAAGAGGCACGGTGTCGTCGCCGGAAACCGGCCCGCGCGCCAATGAAAACGCCGGCGTGGCGCCATCGGCCAAAATATAATCCAGCCCTTTTAACGTGGGCGACTTGCAGCCGATGATATTATAGGCGTCAATGCCCCGATCGGCAACGTCATAATCGGCAAATTCGGCGGAGTTAAACGCGGTCGCGCCGTTTAAAGCATCGCCGTTCAAACCGGCTTGCCGCAGCAAAGCATCAGTTTGCGGCCAATCCAATTTCTTGGGAAACAAAAAATTGCCCGTGTCGGCAATATATGTTTGATTGGCGGCAAAATAACTTTGGCCGGGCAACAAGTCATAGGCCGCCGGCATATTTTGGGAAATTTTTTTGATTTCCTCGGAATTGAGGCCGAATATCTTGAAATCATGCCCCAACAGCAATACCTTGGCCGCCAGCGGCGATCCCAAATTGGGCACGCCCACGAACACCAGTTTGCCGATCTTGGGAAAAACATGCTCCATGGCGTATTTTTTGGCAATCAGCCCGCCCAAACTGTGGGCCACCACGTCCACCTTGCCCGTGGGCGAAATTCGCGCCAACGCCTCGATTTTCTCGCCCAACAAGTCGCTGTTGGTTTTATTGTCCGGATATTTGCCGCTCACCCCATAGCGCCAGTCATAGGGAAATGAATAAAATGTTTGATCCGCGCTCCCCTCCACCACGTTATACCCCACCCCCGCGAACTCATCCGCCAACCCCTGCGAATAGTCGTATAAAGGAATACCGCTAACATCTATTTTGCTAACAACTTTTTCCAAAGTTAAAGTATTATTAATTGGAGATAAATCAAATTTGAAAGATAGGTCATCCATAAAACTATCAGAATTCCATGGTAAAAACATCTCATTATTCACCCATAAAAATTGATCTGATTTTTTAATATTTGTTCCCATCAACCCCGGCACAAACAACACCGGCGTTTTTGAAAGCGTCCCCGTGGTGGCTTCCGGAATTTCCACCGGCTCCAAATCAATAGTGATCACTTCATCGACGCGGCAAATTGCCATATCATTGGAAAATTTTTCGGGAGCGTCACTGGCGTCCAGCATATCCGCCAGCGGCGTTTCCAAATCATAATCGACAACTTCTTCAGCCTCTTCGATTTTTATTCCGGCGTTCTCAAACGCAAAAGATCCAACCGCGACGCCAATCGCGATCGGGAAAAATACAAAAAAATGCCATTTGATTTTTTTCATATTTTTTAACCTATTTGAGGATTAAAATTAAAAATAAAAATTAAAAAAAATAAATTAGTAACAATCAAAACAAAAATAATAAATAATAATAAATATTTTATTAAATTTATATTTTTAATTTTTAAGATAAAATAAAACAATCCAGACAAACCGACAAGCTGTATCAGCAAAGATAAATTCAACAATAATTTTGATTGCGAACTATCCGGAAATTTAAATAAATTATAAAAAACATTTGATTCCCCAAGCGAAAAAGTAAGCCGAATCATGTTATATAAAAAATTACCACATAATCCCCACAAAATTTCCGGGATCAGAAACATCAGCAGGGAAACCGCCAGCCAAATTTTTTGTTTATTTTCCATATTTTTTGCTTTTTATTTGTTTTAAGTGTCGCGAGGTTTCACCTCACGACAATTCGGCCGCGTCATCGGCGGACAAAAAGTCCTCCGGCGGCGCGCCCAAATCAAAATCAACCGCTTCGTCGGCGTTTTCAATTTTTATTCCTTCATTTTCAAAAGCAAAAGAAATAATCGCAATCCCGATCGCCACTGGTAAAAACACAAAAAATGACCAATGAATTTTCATAGTTTTTAACCTATTTGAGGCACGCCGCTAAAATAATACGCCATAACCCAAATAAACATTAAAGCGATAAATCCCGTCCAACATAATAATGGAATCGAAAATAAAAAAAAGGTGATTTTAAATTTTTTGTTTATTTTTAATTTTGCAACAATTCTTGTCGCAACCGCCAAACCCGCGAAAGGAACTATTGTCGTAAAAGAAGCCAGCAAAATATTTCCAAATTGTTCAAAAGTTTCAATGGGCATCCATGGAATATCAACATTTCCCCTTATGCCGTTAAACCACAAAATTTCCGGGATCAGAAACATCGACAAAGAAACCGCCAGCCAAATTTTTTGTTTGTTTTCCATAATTTATTTTTTATTTTTCCTTCAA
>JAXDBQ010000044.1:0-10824 GCA_034678605.1 Patescibacteria group bacterium
GCGATCGCGATTCCCGTTTTCATGATTTGATTCTAACACAAAAAGCGGCTTTTTGCTTTCCGCTTTTCGCTTTGCGCTTTAAATTTTACGCTTTACGCTTTGCGCTTTTAGTATTTTTCGCATCTCAGCTGGTAGAACGCCTTGGCATGGTCGCAAGACGGGCATAATTCCGGCGGGGTTTTGCCATAGTGGATATAACCGCATTCGCGGCAAACCCACCAGGAATCGGCCGCTTTTTCGAACACCGTGCCGGCTTCTACCACTTCCAAAACCTTTTGGTAGCGGTTCTCGTGATGCTCTTCGGCCTTGGCGATCGCCCGCAAGCGCTGGGCGATCTCGGGCAATCCCTCGTCGTCGGCCATGCGCGCGAACTCCGGATACATTTGCGTGTGTTCATGATTCTCGCCCGCGATGGCCGCCTTCAAATTATCGGCCGTGGTACCGTAGACCGTGGGCACTTCGGCTTCAACCATGATTTTTTCCCCGGTTTTGCCGGCCTTGGCCTGCAACTGGTTGATCAGCTTAAAAAGCCAAGAGGCATGTTCGCGCTCGTTGTCGGCGCTCAGCAAAAAAACTTCGGCGATCTGCTCATAGCCCTCTTTTTTGGCGATCTTGGCATACATCGCGTAGCGGTTGCGCGCCATTGATTCGCCGCAAAACGCCGCCGCCAAATTTTTCAAAGTATTCTCCATAATTTTTTTAAACCCTAAATCCTAATATCTAAATCCTAAACAAATCAAAATATCAAAATCACAATTTCAAAACAAATTCGTGTTTTGTTTTGATCTTTGATGTTTTGATTTTTGATATTGTTTAGAATTTAGGATTTAGTGCTTAGGATTTAGGAATTCTTGTATTCTTTCCTCTCTTCATATTCGGCTTGCTTTCCCGCGTTCCACTGGCCCACGGGCCGCAGGTAGCCGCACACCCGCGAATAAACCTCGCAGGACTTGTAGTCGGCCAGGCGCGGATTTTGCTTGTAGCAATCATGGCACTTGAAAACGTCATATTGCTTGCCGTCTTCTTGATAAGACAACAAGACGCCGTTTTTTATCTGGTTGTTTTCGATCTCGATGGCGGTCTTGCAATCATGGCACTTTTGGTCAAATTCCATGGGTTGGAAAATCAAATTTCAAATTTTCAATGTTAAACAAATTTTAAATATTAAATTTTAAAATTTAAAAATTGAAATTTTGATTTTGTTTAAAATTTATTATTTGAACTTTGGATTTATAAATCTTGTATTCACATTCTACCTTGGCCAAAACCCCCGTCAAGCCCCGCGTACCAACCCCGTATGTTAACCACGCGTGCTTATATAAAAAACGGCCTTGCCGAAAAAAAGAAGAGAGATGACAAATAAAATTAAATTTTGCGCCATTGATCTCTCTTCATTGGTCGATCCGATTATTAGCTAACTATAATAATCAGGACCATAACGATCTTTTTGCCCTTCAACCGCTTTTAATCCGCCGTTTCGTTCGCTTGCAAGAGCAACAGCTAACAAACGGACATCTGAAAGAGCCGATGGTTCTTGGTGCATTTTCCCCTCCTTTTTTAGTTTTCATCCTTCCCTGCCAAGAAAAGGACTGGTTAAAGTATAATACTTAAGTTTCAAAAATGTCAATAGTTGACAATTTTTACGAATATGATATATAAAAATCGGCTGGGGCGGAAATCGTATAATTTTAGAAGGTTATCTATGCTCCGCTCCTCGCCACTTATCGATGATCGAACGACAAAACCATCGCTTGGCAAGCCAGTCTATTTTCCGCGCCATCCCCCCCTCCCTGCCATAGCTTCTAAAAAAGCGCCGCCGCTCCCTTCGCTTGCCAAGCCACATCTTTTTTTATAGTTCATTTCATTATTATCAAAACCATCGGCCGCCGGAAATTCCCCTCTTGGCTACTCCCTTTAAACCCGGCGGCAACCTTTTTTCATCATCATGGCGAAACTATTGTTTCGCTTCAAGTTTTTTTAACGCGCGCTTGGCGCTTTTTATTTTAATTTTATTTTTATTTGAAAATAACCATCTCGCTTTTTTTGCGACCGCAAAAAAATTAAGATGGTTAACAAAACCGCGGTTTTCAAAAACCCGATAAAAGGGTAAAATGAAGGAATTGCAAACTGAATGCCGCATCTATTCCTCCTTTTTTAAAGGAGGTGGCGCGTAATCGCGCCGGAGGATTTTTTGATCCAAATCCCTCCTTTTCGCTTCGCTCAATGTGCTCCCTTTTTCCAAAGGGAGAATAAATGCCAAAACGCCATTCTTGGCCAACAGTTATCTAATTTTAATTTTTTTTATGTCATTACTTCAACTGCATAACTTTTTCAATCCCAAAACCATCGCGGTGGTGGGCGCCAGCGATCGCGAAAACTCGGTGGGCGGCGCGGTTCTAAAAAACATTAAAGATGGCGGCTTTGCCGGCCAAGTATTCGCGGTGAATAATCATTCAAAAACCGCGCAAGGACAAAAAACCTATCCTTCGGTTTTGGAAATCGATGAAAAAATCGATTTGGCCGTTATTGCCGTGCCCGCGGCCGCGGCGCTGGAGGTTTTGGAACAATGCGGCAAGACCAAAACCGGCGGCGCGATCATTGTTTCTTCGGGATTCAAGGAAGCCGGCGCCGCGGGAAAAGCGATGTTTGAAAAGATTGTTGCCGGCGGCAAAAAACACAATGTTAAAATTCTGGGACCAAATTGCTTGGGATTCATCAACCCGCGCGCCAAGTTAAACGCCAGCTTCGCGCCGGCGATTCCGGCGTCGGGCGGCATCGCGTTCATCTCGCAAAGCGGCGCGCTGTGCGATACTTTTTTGGACTGGTCGTTGCGCGACAACATCGGTTTTTCGCATTTCGTTTCATTGGGATCGATGGCCGACATCGGTTTTGACGAACTCATCGACTATTTCGACACCGACCAAAATGTTTCCAGCATTATGATGTATGTTGAATCAATCAATGACGCCCGCAAATTCATCAGCTCGGCCCGCGCGTTTGCCAAAACCAAGCCCATCGTCTGCCTAAAATCCGGCCTCAATCCGGCCGGCGCCAAAGCCGCGGCCTCGCACACCGGCGCGCTGGCCGGCGATGACAAGGCCTTCAACGCGGCATTCTACCGCGCCGGCATTATCCGCACCAAAACCGTGAGCGGATTTTTCAACTACGCCAAAACGCTCAATCATGTGAAACTGCCGGCCGGAAATCGATTAGCCATCATCACCAACGCCGGCGGCCCGGGCGTGATCTCCACCGACTTTTTAACCAATAACGGCGGCAAATTGGCCGAATTATCAATCCAAACGATAAAAGACCTTGATCCAAAAATGCCGCCGGCTTGGAGCCGCGCCAATCCGGTGGATGTCTTGGGCGACGGCAACCCCGAAAATTATCGCGCCGCGGTGAGCGCCTGCCTTGAAGATCAAAACGCCGACGGCGCCATCGTGATCGTTTCGCCACAAGCCGTCACCCAAGCCAAAAAAATCGCCCAAGAAATCGCGTCGCTGGAAAATATCGGCAAAAAACCGGTGTTCGCGTCATTGATGGGCGCCGCCCAAGTTAAAGCCGGCGTGGAAGTCTTCCGCGCCGCGGGCATTCCGGTCTATCGCACTCCCGAAAAAGCCATCGCCTGTTTTTTGGGGCTCAATCGCTGGCAAGAAAATTTGCGCGCGCTGGAAACCCCGCCCCAAACCATCCCTCAAGAATTCAAACCGGATGTTGCCGCCGCCCGCGAGATCATTAAAGACGCCATTAAAAACCGCCAAACCGTGCTGGCCGGCGCCATCGGCCGCAAATTCTTGGAATGCTATGGCCTGGCCGCCAATCCGGCCTATTTGGCCAAAACCAAAAGCCAAGCCGCGGCGATCGCCAAAAGGATCGGCTTTCCGGTGGCGGTGAAATTGGAAGCCGCCGGCCTTTTGCACAAAACCGAAGTCGGCGGCGTAAGATTGAATTTAAATAATTCCAACTCGGTGAAAAAAGCGTTTGACCAAATCCAAAAAAACGCCCGGCAATATCTTGACCCCAAAGATATCGCGGGCATTACCGTGGAAAAAATGATTGCCAAAAAATTCGAATTGATCGCGGGCGCCAAATCCGATCCGATTTTCGGCCCGGTAATAATTTTTGGCATGGGCGGCGTGGCCGTGGAAGTTTTCAACGATGTCGCCGCGGGCCTGCCGCCGCTAAATATGGCTTTGGCCAAAAATCTGATCGAACAAACCAAGATCTCCGCGCTTCTCAAAGGGTTTCGCGGCCTGGAAGGCGCGAATTTCGAAGAACTGCAATTTTTCCTTTATAAATTTTCCTATTTGCTGGCCGATTTCCCCCAAATAAAAGAAGTGGACATCAACCCGCTGGCCGCCGACAAAAACGGCGTCCTCATCGTGGACGCCAAAGTGGTTTTGGATTCGCGAATCGATTTTGCCAAAGCCAAGCCCTATTCGCACTTGGCGATCTTGCCTTATCCAAAAGAATACGAATCGCGAACAATTCTCAAAAACGGGCAAAAGATTTTTTTGCGGCCCATCATGGCCGAAGACGAACCGCGCCACCGCGAGTTTTTGGCCAATCTTTCCGAAGATGCCCGGCGTTTCCGATTCTTCGGCCCGGTGGAAATCAACGCCAAATTCGCCCGCCACTTCACCCAAATTGACTATGATCGCGAAAACGCCATCATCGCCCAAACCAAGATCGGCGGCAAAACAACCACCATCGGCGTGGCGCGCTTGATTGAAAATGTCTTGGATCAAACCGCGGAATTTGCCATCGTGGTGGCCGACGCCTGGCAACAAATGGGACTGGGCAAAAAACTCACCGATCAAATGATCAAGATCGCCCGCGACAAAAAATATCAAAAAATTTATCTCAATTTTTTAAACGACAACATCGCCGTCAAAGCCCTGGTCAAAAAAGAAGGCTTTGCCGTCACCGAAGGCGAAGATTCGGGCTACGCCGAGTTAAACATTGAATATTAAACATTGAGCGTTGACAAAATGCAAACGCAATACGGGCGATTACATGGAATCGCCCCTGCAATACAAACTCAAAATTCCATTAAAAATTTAAAACCAATGATTAATGGTTGATGGCGATTTCGTCGCCGATCGCCGCGCCGATTTTTTTTATTTGGCCGGCGTTTAATTCCAAAACATATTTTGCCGGCTCGCGCGGGCCGTAATTTGGGCACGAATCGGCGGCGCAAGGCGGCGTGTTTTGGGAAATATAAATAATTTTTTTGTTTTCGCCGATCCAAACAATGTCCAGCGGAATTAACGTGTTTTTCATCCAAAAACCATGAATTCCGGCATTTTCAAAAACAAACAACATCCCTTGATACTGCTCCAAATTTTTGCGAAACATCAATCCTTGCGCGCGTTGCTGCGCCGTGAACGCCAGCTCAACCCGGTAGCAAGTATTTTTCAAGCAAACCTCGGCGGTTTGGCTATCGCCGCCGGCATTGGGTAAAACGGCATTTTCAATTTTGGCCTTGTCGCCGCCGGCATCGACAAATCGACCGCCGCCGATTTCGATCTCCGCCAACGGCGCCGATTCGCCATCGCCTTCGGTGGTGCCGATATTATTTTGACTTTCGGATGAAGTCGCCGCCGAGGCATCGGTTTGCGGCGTCGGCTCATTAACAGCTTCGCCGAAAAAATTCCGATTTTCAAAAAAATAAGCAACGACAAAAACCGCCGCGATCGCCGCCGCGATCATCACATAAAATTTATTTTTCAAAACAAACGTTTTAATTAATTGTTCCATTTTTTAAAAATCAAAATGCCGCTCGATGGCAAGCATTTCCAAAGCAACGGCTGGCATCATCAAGCCCGCGATACGCTTTTCCGCCGATTTTGAATCTCCGGAAAAAGAGACGCCACCAACCTTTTATAAGCAAACTCGCTCCCATGCCGGGATTTCAAATATTGGGCGAAATTTCGCGCTTCTGCCTCGGAATCAAACGCCTCGCGCCAGATTATTTCCCATGGCAGGTGGGGCTTGGTGGCAATCATCCGGCCGTCGTTATGCGAAACCAACGCCAAATCAATGTCCGCGGCCAAATCAATATAGAAAATATTCGTCTTCAAACTATAAAGGATATAGCAATAATGCATACGGCGTTTTCTTTCATTCTCATCCCAACAACCCAATAGCATTTTAAAAGGCTAAACGCAATTCTTGACATTTACCAAACTTTGTTGAATTCCCAACCCTGCTTTTTGGCATTGGCAAAATAGTTGCGCAAAATATTTCGCGAATCGATTTCAGTTTGGTTTTTGCCGACGATATAATGGACCGACAATAATAATTCCAAATAGGAATCCCCGCTTAATTTATAAATATCGCCCGGCCCGTCATATTCGCAATTCAAGCAAAATACCAGCCGGTCCGGGTTGGGCTGCAAAAGCATTCCGTGCGCCGCGTTGGAATAACCGCCGGCGTCCGCGCCGATGCCCGCCAGAGTTTCGGCCACTTTTCTTTTGGCCATCCGGCCGATGATCTCATATTTGTCGCCGGCCAAAAAGAAAATAAATTTATATTTCCGCAAATCGGGAACTTGCAAATTTTTCAATTTGCCCGCCAGCCCCGAGGCGTCTTCTTTCAAGATCCCGTAAAGCATGGCCGCGTAGGTGCTCACATTATAAGTGGGCGGCTCGATGATCGCCGGAAAAACAAAAATGTCAACTGGCTTCAAAAATTTTCCGGCCGGCGGCTCGGGATTGGAAGTTATCAACTTGGGCCGCCAACCGTTTTCGGTGAGCCATTTGGCCATTTTCACGCCGTCTTTGGCGCCGGAAGCATTGACGATATATATCTCCGAATCGCGCTCGGGATTGTTTTCAAAAAATCTTTTATAATCGACCACCGAAAAACCAACTCCGCCAAAATTCTGCGCCAAAATCCGGCCGGTGTTGTCGGCGTCGCCGCTTCCGATAAAAACATTGCGGCTGGTTTTTTTTATCTCCAGCTTGGGATATTGCCACTGCGATAATTGTTCCGCGGCGCGCAACGCGTAAAAATCCAATGTTTCGATCTTCTCGATTTGTTGATCTTCCATAATTTTAATTTAACTACTTTGAATTACGAAACTCGTTGAGGCGAATATTTTCGCGAAGCATTGCGGCCGCGGCCGGCGGGCGCACCGAGCAAATTTTCAGCAGAAAATTTGCGTCTTCGCGAAAATATTCGCCGAAATTAAAAGTTTCATAATTCAAGATAATTAATGAATCCGTCCCGTCGAAAATAATCACCAAATAAGATTTTTTTCGATTTAATAAATTTTTAGAGCGTTGAATAATTGCCGAATTTTGCTATTTCCACGGATTCGTCAGGTTTAAAATAGTCCGCGAAATTAATTATTCAACGCTCTCAATTTTATAAAGCTATTTTTTGGCCAAAGGGAGGTGGATCGTAAAATGGGTGCCCACGCCTTCGATGCTTTCCACCGAAATCCGGCCTCTCATGCGGCGCACGGTCTCGGCAGTGATCCAAAGACCCAGCCCTGTGCCCAAAATCGCTTTGGTTTTTTCGTTTTTGACGCGATAAAATTTCTGAAAAAGATTTTTTTGCTCTTCGGAAGAAATGCCGATACCCGTGTCGGCCACCGTGATCATGAATTCGCCTTTTTTGATAGTCGCGGTTACCTTGATCGATCCCTTTTCAGTGTATTTAAGCGCGTTACCGATCAAATTAACCGCCACCTGTTTGACGCGGCTGGCATCGGCGCGAATTATTGTCGGTTCGTTTGATTTTTCAAATAATAATTCAAGATTCTTTTGGATCGCCTGCGAACGCATTTCCTCAACCGATTGCCCGATCAAAGGATAGGGATCAAATTCGGTGATCTCCAAGGGAAAACGATTGCCTTCCAAGCGCGACACTTCCAGCATATCCTCAACCAATCCTTCCAAGCGTTTGGCTGAAATGGAAATATTCTCAAAATAACGCGCCGAATCGCCGCCTAAAACCAAATTTTTATCGCCTTTCATCAAATCAAGATAACCTTTGATCGCGGCAAGCGGCGCGCGCAATTCATGGCTGGCCATGGAAATAAACATATCTTTCATTTTGTCCACTTCCTTTAATTTATTCAAACTGAACGCATAACTCAACAACCGGATTTGATTGGCTTGCAACAGCACCAGTATCAACACGATCAGCGCCAGCATCCAATAAGAAAAAGTGATCACTTCGTTCATCAACGCATCGGGTTTATTTAAGGACAACGACATCACCATGTAGCCGATTTTTTCGTTGCTATTGCCGCGGACGGCCTTGATCACCCGCCAAAAACGCCCGCCTTGGTTCTCATCCAAAAAAACGCCGTTGGCCTCGGTGCGCGCCAAATACAATTGATAATTGTCTTCACGCGTCTTACCCACCAATACCGGATCGCTTGAAGCGATCACATCATAGGTTGTTGTTCCCGCGCGCGGCGACAATATCGATAATTCGACGATCTCATCATTTTCACGCGCGATCTTTTTAACCAACTCTTGCAACGCGCCATGATCATAAAATTTTTCGCCAGCGGCGTTATTCAGGATATCTTCGGCCAAAATCGCTTCTTTGCGCGTGATATTGTCGATCATATCCGCGTATTTGGCATTGATCAAATTGCCATATGCGAAAAAAGCGGCCGGCGCCAAAAACAACAAAATCAAAGAATATCCTATCGCCAGGTTATTTTTAATAAAATCAAACGCCTTCGAAAAAATGGCATTTTTTGATTGTGATTTATTTTCCATTTATTTTTTGACTTAGCCGCTTGGGCCGGCGGCTTCATTCTTTTTTTGACGCGCCGATATTCCTCATCAAACCGATAATCGCCAGCGCCAAAACCAATCCGGCCAATCCCGAACCGATAAAAATCAGATATCCCTCTTGAAGCCGGGCCTTGACCGGCGAAACCGCTTTTTCCATATTGACCGGATTGCCATCGAAAAGCGGCGAGGCGGCTTGAGCGGTTTGCACGAACGCGAACGGCGCGCTTTTGGCGATCACGCCCCCATCGTTTTCATTCACCACCAAATAAACTTCATGAGCGCCGTCGGCCGGCTTATCAATAATATGGATCCAATTTCCCTCGGAATCGGTTTTTATCGTGAGAATCACCGGCTCTTCGCTGTATAGATAAACCGTGGCGTAAATATCAGGCAAGGCCTTGCCTTTTATCGTTAATTTTTGAGTTGTCGACGCGTAATCAATCCCCGTGACCTGATAAATATCTTCCATTTGCTTGCCTTTGGTCTTTGGATTTTCATAGACCACCGCGTCGGTCGACGTCGCGGTGGATGCCAAAAGCGGATTCAATCCGTTTCGCACTTCGTCGCCGTCAACCCGGCCATCGCGATCGGTATCGGCGCTATTCGGATGAGTGCCGAAACGATATTCATCATTGTTATTCAAGCCATCGTTGTCCGAATCGGCATTGCCGGCGCAAACCGCCGCGTCATTGCAAGCCGGCGCGCCAAAATAATATTTTTGCCATTTCGCGGAAGTGCGGCCATTAAAATTTTCCGGCGCGGCCGTTTGAGCCGCCATCATCATTGACTCAGGCGCCGGCATCGGCGCGTCAGTTTGGCGCGATGGTAAAATTTCATTTTCGGAGTCGCAATTTTCAATTAATGGTTCGGCCGGCGGCGCGGCATCGCAACCAAAAGGAGAACGGGAAATTATCGCCCGGGTTTTTTTGCCGCCAACGCACGCGCCCCAGGCGCTGTAATTATAAACGCAAGGAATCTTTACCTCAACCGGCATTGAATTAATTTCGACATCCATGGTTTGAATTGATATTTTTTGCTCGCAATCTTGTTCCAACAACGGCGGCGCGCCACCGACGCAGCCCGCCGGCAAAGCCCGGGTAATTTTTCGATTTTGCCGGCCGCCCACGCAATCCCCCCATAAACTATATTCATAGCCGGTACAATAAATCGGCGGGGGGGCATAAACGCAAGATTGAGTTTCGGTCAATAAAACGCTGGACGGCAACACGCAACCGGCCGGCGATTGGGAAACGATCGACCGGGTTTGCTTGCCATCCGAACCGCACGCGCTCCATTGGCCATAGGCGTAGGAAGCGCAATAAACCGCCGATGAAGTAGTCGTTGCCGAAATTACGCAAGCATTTGTGACAGTTGAACAAATATAGTCCGAAGCGCAAGCAGTGGCCGCGGTCGACCATTCAAGGCAAGTGTCGCTATCGTAGTTGCCGCAAGTCAAATAGCCCGTTGTTCCAGAACACTGGGTGGCGCCGGAAACCGCGCATTCATTGGTGCAAGCTGCAATATTCTGGACTTTCACGATTTTGGAAACCTCAGGACTGACATTGCCGGCCGCGTCATATGCCTTGGCCATGATCACATGGTCGCCATCACCCGCGCCGCCGCCGGCAGTGTGCCAAGTATAAGAATACGGCGAAGAAGTATTAGTCAGTTTCAACGCGCCGTCGATATAGATTTCAACTTTATAAATGCCGACGTTGTCGGAAGCCGAAACCGCGATATTGACCGTACCGCTCACGGTGCTGTAAGCCGGCGAAGTGATACTCGCTGTCGGCGGCGTGGTATCGGCCGTCGTTGCGCTTTGCACCGAGATCGTGCGCGAGGCCTGGCCGTAATTGCCGGCCGCATCATAAGCCTGAACGATCAGAGTGTGGGTTCCCAAAGAAACGCCGGAAGTATTCCAGGAATAAGTATAAGGAGAGGAAGTGATCGGACTGCCCAAGGGATTACCGGTATTATCCAAAAAGAATTTGACATGGGCGACACCGACATTATCGCTGGCGGCCGCGGTAATGGTTTGGACATTGCCTTGGTAGACCGC
>JAXDBQ010000045.1:0-4223 GCA_034678605.1 Patescibacteria group bacterium
TCGAATTGGCGCGATTTCAGGGGTTGGGGGGGGGGCTCCATGCCGGGGGGGGCGGCGGGGATTCGGCCGCGGGGTTGTCGTGCAAGGCGATTGCCGCCGATCTTTATTTTGGGGTGGAAAATTACGCCCAGGTGGTTTGCTTGCAGGAATTTTTGAAAAAGCAGGGGAGCGCGATCTATGGCGGCGCGGTCAACGGCCGGTTTTCGGCGGAAACCCAGGCGGCGGTGACGCGGTTTCAGGAAAAACACGCCGCGCGGATTTTGGCGCCGCTGGGATTGAAAAATGGCACCGGTTATGTCGGATCATCGACGCGCGCGCTCATCAATTCAATGTTGAAGTAAAAAATATGGAATTGGAACAAAAAATAAACGAAAAAACCGCCAAGGTGGCGATCCTTGGTCTGGGTTATGTGGGCTTGCCGCACGCGGTCCAGATCGCCAATGCCGGCATGGAGGTGATCGGTTTAGATGTCCAGCAAGAGCGGGTTGATTGTTTAAATCGCGGCGAATCCTATGTTCAAGACGTGAAAAGCGAGGACTTGCGAAAGATCATCGCCGCGGGCAAATTTTTCGCTTCCGTCGATTTTTCGCGGGTCAACGAGGCCGATGTGGCCATTATTTGCGTGCCCACGCCGCTGGATAAATACAAAATTCCCGACATTACCTACATCAAAAACGCCGCCGGCCAGATCAAAAAATATTTGCGGCGCGGCCAATTGATAATCCTTGAAAGCACCACCTATCCGGGAACCACCGACGAGGTTTTGCTTCCGTTGTTCGAGGAGAGCGGGTTAAAACGCGGCCGGGACTTTTATTTGGCTTTCGCGCCCGAACGGATCGACCCGGGCAATCCCATGCCGCTTGACGAGGTGCCCAAAGTTGTGGGCGGCATCACTCCCGAATGCGCTCGCTTGGCGGCGGCGTTTTATTCGCGATTTTTAAAACATGTCCATTGCGTTTCGTCGGCGCGCGCGGCCGAAATGACCAAGATTTTGGAAAACGCCTATCGGTTGATCAATATTTCAATGATCAATGAGTTCGCGATGCTGGCCGGAAAGATGGGTATCGATATTTGGGAAGTGATCGACGCGGCCAAAACCAAGCCCTATGGTTTCGCGCCGTTCTATCCGTCGCCGCGCGTGGGCGGCCACTGCATCCCGCTGGATCCGTTCTATCTTTCGTGGAAAGCCAAGGAATATAATTTTTGGGCGCGATTTATCGAATTGGCCGGCGAGATCAATGAGCAAATGCCCCACTATGTGGTTTCAAAAACCATGTTTGCCCTGAATAATGCCCAAAAGCCGGTCAACGGCGCCAAAATTTTAATTTGGGGCGTGGCCTACAAAAAAGATATCAACGATCCGCGCGAGGGCGCGGCGGCGGAGGTGATCGCCAATTTGAAAAGAAAGGGAGCGCGCGTGGATTATTTTGACCCCCATATTTCCAAATTCACCATTCCGGCGGGAAATTTTATGTTAAAAAACGATCAGCCGCTGATTATGGAATCCATCATAGACGGCTTGGCGGCGGCCAAAGATTACGACGCGGTGGTGATCCTGGCCGAGCATTCCGGTTTTGACTATGATCGGCTGGCCAATGCCGCCCCGATTGTCATCGACACCCGCAACGCCGTCAAATCCCGCGAATTGAATAATGTGTATCGTTTTTAAAAGTTTAATCAATCATATTGAATTACGAAACTCTTAATTTCGGCGAATGTTTTCGCGAAGACGCAAATTTTTTGCTAAAAATTTGCTCGGTGCGCCCGCCGGCCGCGTCCGCAATGCTTCGCGAAAACATTCGCCTCAAAGAGTTTCGTGATTGAAAGTGTATATGAAATTTGTTGTCATTGGCACGGGTTTTATTTTTCGCAGCCATTTGCAAGCGATCCGCCAAACCGGCGGCGAGATTGTTGATGTTTGCGATGCCAGCCACGGCCGGGGCGAGGAATGGAAAAAGATCGCGCAAAATCCGCAAGCCGATTGCGCGGTGATTTTGACGCCCAATCATCTTCATTATCCGATGGCGGCGGCGGCCAATGACGCGGGCAAGATCGTTTTGTGCGAAAAGCCGCTGGCGTTGCGGGCGGCCCAAGTTGCCGATTTGACAAAAAGAAAAAATATTTTTGTGGTTCAGCAATTACGCCATCATCCGGAATATCGGCGCTTGAAAAAAGAAATTTCGCCCAAAGAAAATTATGATATCAAAATGGATGTTCATGTTTTCCGCGACCGGCATTATTTCGACGGCTGGAAGGGAAACCAAGAAATGTCGGGCGGGCCGCTGTTTACCATGGGGGCGCATTATTTTGAAGCGTTGTTGAATATTTTTGGCCCGGCGGTGGAAGCGAAAATGGAAGCTTTCGACGGCAAAACCGGCACTGGATTTGTTAAAGGCGTAAATTATGATTGCGTTTGGCGCGTGAGCGTGGGCGCCAAGATCGACGAGCCGTGGAAGCGGGAATTTGTGGTTAACGGCCAAGCGGTGAATTTTTCCAAAAAAGAAAATCTGGCCGAGGAAAATCTGCACCAGTTCGTTTATCGGGATTTATCGCGAGGCGAGGGCGTTAAACCCGCCGATGTTTTGCCATCAATTGAGCTCATCGAAAAATTATACTTGAATTATGGGAAATGATATTTTTGTTCACAAAACCGCCGAAGTTTCGCCAGAGGCCCAAATCGGCGCCGGCACAAAGATTTGGCACAATTCCCAAGTGCTTTCGGGAGCGGTTATCGGCCAAAATTGCGTTATCGGCCACAACTGCGCGGTTTTTGGCGCCGAGCTTGGCAAAGGGGTGAAGCTTGAATCGAATATCGATGTGTGGAATGGCGTGACGCTTCAGGATTACGTTTTTGTCGGTCCTTCGGCGGTGTTTACCAACGATATTAATCCGCGAGCCAAATATCCCAAAAAAGATTTTCCGCAATACGGCCGCTGGCGGGCTACTCTTGTTAAAGAAGGCGCCACGATCGGCGCCAACACCACCATTATTTGCGGCGTAACCATTGGCCGTTATGCCTTTGTTGCGGCCGGTGCCGTGGTTTCCCGCGATATTCCCGATTACGGGCTGGCAATGGGCGTGCCTGCCAAGATTACCGGCTGGATGTGTAAATGCGCCAACGGATTGGTATTCAAGCGCAATAAGGCCATTTGCGCGGTTTGCGGCCGCGGCTATCTGAAAAATGGAACGCATATTCAAGAAACAAAATAATACTAAAGAATGGATTTTTTTGATCTAAAAAGGCAATATCAAAATTTAAAAATCGAGATTGACGCGGCGGTTTTGAACGTGCTTAAAAGCGGAGTGTTTATCGGCGGGCCGGCGGTGGAAAATTTTGAAAAGGAAGCCGCCGATTTTTTGGGGGTAAAACATGCTATCGGTTTGAATTCCGGCACCGACGCGCTGGTTTTGGCGTTGAAAGCGCTGGATATCGGCGCGGGCGACGAGGTGATTACTTCGCCATTCACTTTCTTTGCCACGGCCGAAGCGATCGTGGCGGCCGGCGCCAAGCCGGTGTTCGTTGACATTGATCCGCGGACTTTTAATATCGACGCGGATAAAATCGAATCGGCGATTACCAAGAACACCAAAGCCATAATGCCGGTGCATCTTTTCGGCCAAATGGCCGATATGGCCGCGATTTTGGCTATCGCGCAAAAATATAATTTAAAGATTATCGAAGATTGCGCGCAGGCCATCGGCGCCAAAATAAGCGTAAAACGCAAAGCGCAAAGCGAAAAAGAAAAACGCGAAAACGAAATTAAATTCGCGGGAACGATGGGCGATGCCGGCTGTTTTTCCTTTTTTCCCACCAAGAATTTGGGGGCGTGTGGCGACGGCGGCATGGTGGCGACTGATAACGATGAAGTTGCCGCCAAGATTAAAATGATCAAAAGCCACGGGTCGTCCCCGGAAGACAAATATAAAAATCTGGCAATCGGCGTCAATTCCCGGCTGGACGCCATTCAAGCCGCGATCTTGAGCGTGAAAATAAAATATCTCGATCAATGGAATGATCGGCGCGCGGCCAATGCCGCGATTTACAACAAAGAGTTGGCCGGAGCGGGGGATATTCAAACGCCGCCGGTTGCCCCGCAAAACAATCATGTCTACCATCAATACACTATCAGAACATCGCGCCGCGACGATTTGGCCAAATATCTAAAAAGCCAAGGCATTCCCACGATGGTTTATTATCCGATTCCGCTTCATCTCCAGCCGGC
>JAXDBQ010000046.1:0-13696 GCA_034678605.1 Patescibacteria group bacterium
GCAGTTCCTGTGCCTTTTTTTGATCCACCAACCCGCGCATCTCTTGCCTGATTTGATCAATAATTCGCGTTTCATATTTATTCATAATTCATCATTCATTATTCATTGTTCTATAATTTGCCTGCCACTTGCACCCAACCTTATTTTTAATCGCTTCGGTTTCCGCGGCCACAATCTGGTCTTTGTATTTCTGATTTTCCGGATAAAAGCGGGCGATGGCCATACCTTCGGCCACCATTTTTTCATTTATATTTGTCCCATTCAAAAAGACATAACGCAATTTGCGGCCATATTGGTCCAAATCTTGGGCGTCTTTTTCCAATTGCACGGTTTTGCCCAAAACCAATTCCTCCAATCGAACTTTGGCCGCTTGGTAGCAAGGATAGCCGCTTTCATCGGCATCGATTCCCAACAGGCGCGCATGCTCGCCACCTTGGATAATAATAGTGTCGCCATCCAAAACCTTGGTGACAATCGCGGTTTCTTGGCTTGTCGCGGACGCTTGCTCGGTTTGCTTTTGCACCGCCGAAGTTTGTTTTTGTCCCGAATCAGTGGCGACAAAATCACCCCTCAACCAGCCATAAACCAGCGCGACGATAACCGCCAGCGCAACAAGCAATAATTTTATTTGGCTCCGGGTGAATTTCATTTTTCGAAGAATGATTTTACCGCCGCAAAAAATCCGGCGGGTTTGCGCTCGGTTCTTGCGCCGCTTTCCAAGCGCGCCCGCAGATCGGCAATCTGCGCCGCCGCGTTTTGCCGGCCGCGCGCTGCGATCTTTTCCATTTTGAAAAAATCAAACCACTGGAATTGCTCAACCGCCGGCTTGAAGCAAAAGTCGCATTGCTTTTCTTCGATGCGGCTCAATTCCTTTTCCAAAATGTTGAGCGCCCGGCCCGCGATCTCCAAACGGTTCATTTTGCCCGCCCGGCCGCTGTCGATCTTATCCACCGCATAGATCGACGAACCGATGACGAAATCCGCGCCCATCGACCGCGTCTCCTCGGCCGGCAAATTGCGGCTCGCGCCGCCGTCAATATAAAATTTGCCGTTGATGTTTTGCGCCGCGAACACCCCCGGATAGGCCGACGACGCCATCACCGCGGCCACCGGATCGCCGGAATTTAAAACTTCCCGCTCGCCCGTGGCCAAATTCGTGGCGCAACACAAAAAAGGGATTTTCAGATCTTTAAAATCCTTGCCGCCGCAAAGCTTGGCCAATGCCGATTGGATATACCGGAACACGCCGTCAGGGCCGCCGGCCAAAACCAGCGGATTTTTTTTGCCAAAATCCGCCAGCACGTCGTCATAGAATTTTTCCAGCGATTCGAGGCCGCCCGCGCAATAAACCAAACCGATGATCGCGCCCGAAGAAACTCCGGCAACGCAGTCAATTTTTATGCCGGCCCTTTCGATCTCCTCGATGGCGCCAATATGCGCCGCGCCCAACGCCCCGCCGCCGCTCAACGCCAACCCGATTTTTTTCCCGTTATACATTTTTTTGATATTAACGATAAACGATAAAAATCGATTATCACGCCCCATAATCCTGACTGTTTTTAGAGCGTTGAATAATTGCCGAATTTTGCCATTTCCACGGATTCGTCAAGTTTAAAATAGTCCGCGAAATCAATTATTCAACGCTCTCATTTTATAGCGTAATATAAAAAAGTCATGACTATTCCATATTACGCTATATTTTAGCCAAAAATCTTTTTCCTTTAATTTCTGAATTAAATTTAGAATTTATCCGCCAAATAACGGACGCGCCTCACGCGCAAAAATCTACATCAAAAAATAATAATCCAGCGGAACGAACAATATATTAAAATCATTATCAATCCTTAACTCGGAATTTGAGTAAATTAAATTATAATCAGAGCGTATTTTTTTGGCGCTGTTGATAATTTGTCCTCTGTGTTTTTCACCCATTCCCGCCTCAATAATAATTTGTTTTTTGTTCAATATTTGCAACACAAAATCCGCGCCCCCTTGCGCGCTGTCATAACGGATCGCCCCCTGTCCACACAAAATAAACTCCCGATACAAGTGCGATCCGATTGAATCTTCAAGCAATTTTCCTTGCCTTGTCAAATAAGTGTTTTCCTGCCCGGTAAAATAAAAAAACGACATTCTGATCGCCGGAGACATGAATAAATATTTATTCGGCTTTTTCGCGGCCGTCATATTCGACCCATACGCCGGCACCTTGATTAAAACCTCCGCCTTCTCCAACGCTTCAAAAATATTTGAAATTGTCAAACGGTTTATTCCAAATCTTTTTTCAAGTGAATTAAGGCTGGTAGTATCATTTTCCGCGACGACAAAAAGAATTCTTTTTACCGATCCCATGGTTTCCATATTAAAACTATTAAGCGTCGAAAGGTCAAACTTGATGATTTTATCCAACAATAATGAGATCGAATCATAAACCGCGCCGTCATTGGGCATCATCATCGCAAACGGCAAAGTTCCATGCGCCAAATATTTCTTAATATCAGCCCGATTTATTTTTGCCCAATATTGATTTACTTGAGTTTTAATATCTAATAATTTGCCATATGCTTCAGCGGCGTTTTTTGAAAAATAAACGGCTTGACGAATATTTTCCTTCAAGCGAGGCGGAAAAATGTTATTTTTTACCATTTCATATTCGGAAAAACACATTGGCGGCATTTTTTCAAAAATGGCGCGTCTTGCCAAATTTGTGGTTGTTTGCAAAATTACCGCCGAAGACCCCGTGCCGCAAAAAAATATATTCGCGGTTTTTTCATAAAGCGACTTTAACGTTATCGCCCATTTTGGGTCTGCTTGAATTTCATCCAAAAATACTAATAAAGGCTTTTTGACACTTTCCATATTGATGCCTGAAATTTCTTCATACGCGGCCATCAATTCGGCAATACCGACACCAAATAAATTACGAGCATCCTCTACCGATAAAAATAAAACTTCATTTCCTTGATTCTTGTATGATTCGCAAACCTGCGCCATCATTGTGGTTTTGCCAACCCCGCGAAATCCCGGAATCAGCACCATTTTAGCAGTCGCGGTTTTATTCAAATAACCATCAATATAACGCTTGATTTTCGCAAACATAAAACGGCACGGATATTTTCCTCCAACCGGACTTTGCGTGAATCGTCTCAATCTTTCATCGGCGGTTCTTATTTGTTGCTGTAAATAATTGATCAATTCGGGCTTCATATATATCATATTATACTAAAAACCTATGTTTGTAGTATATTATACTACACAAGAGATGTCAAGCCGCCCATTTTAAAGCCAAAACGCGCTATTTTTCTTGTAAACCCGCGGCACACTCCCCGCTTTTTAAAAAACGGCAACAATAAATTAAATTTGAAATTTAGAATTTGATTCTCTTTACGATTCCATTCTACCACCCCCCGCCCAAAAACAAAAAATATTCCATTTGGAATTTTACCTTTCGCATAAACTATTCCACTATTCGCGCCAGCAACTTTGCGAAATATACCATTGTCAACGCGCGAATCACCTACTTTACCCAAATCCCATTATTTTCACTTTGTAAAAATTTTATTTGCCGGATTTGACGCGCTTAAATTTACTTTTTCGCGTTTTTAGCTTATCCGTAATCACTGTTATGGCTTCATCAATATTCCGTGAAATTTTATGCTCCCAAAATCTGATCACCAACCAACCTTTTCTTTTCAAAAAATTCGTTGTTTTTTTATCTCGCGACCTGTTTTTCGCGATTTTATCTCTCCAAAAATCATTTTTTAACAAGTGTTTCCAGCGAGGGTATTGCCATCCATGCCAAAAATCGCTATCAAGAAATATCGCTATTCCATATTCACGAAAAACAATATCGGGCTTCCCCTTAATTTTGGAATCATTCGTCCTAAAACGCGATTTTACTTTTTTCCTTAATTCTTTTATGAATAATCGCTCGAATTTGGTGTTTTTCGAGCGAATGTTAGACATCAAAGATGACCTTTCGCCAAATGTCAATTTGTCACTGGTTTTCTTTTTGTTAAAATCGCGATTTAAATAATTTCTTGTTTTTTTTCATTTTAATCCAGCATCAAAAACCTCTCCAGCGGTCGGCTCGCCAACTGAAATCATGTTCGCGTCAATTAATTCTTTCCATTGTCCCAACGGATTATCGTTCACGCGCTCGACCCTCCAATAATAAGCCAATTTTTCCGGCGCGATCGATTTAATGCTTTTTTCTATTTTTTTCGCGTTATTGAATAATTTAAAAAAAATTTTCTTCACTTTTACCGCTTTTCCGTCCATTAAAATATTTCCTCTTCCGGAAGCGGAAAATTGATCGCGTAAATTAGCGGAAACCGCGTTTCTGCTGGTAATTAAATACGCCGCCAATCTTTCATATTTCGCTTGCTTCGCGCCGAATATTTCCGGGAAAAATATCATTGCCTCAACCTCAAAATCAACCTTTTCTTCTTTTTTAAAATTTTTAAACGATCTTATTATTGGACTCACGGAACTTTCGACGCTTTCTTGGTCTATCCACCAAAGCTCCTCGTCCGCTTTAAGTTTTCCTCGATAATAGGCCTTAATGGTTTGAATTGATTTTGGTTCTTTCCTCAAAACATCGTAATCTATTTTCATTTTATCGAAAATAGATTTTCCCTTGGGCAGCTCCATGTCAATTCTGTAACGCGGTGAATGAGTCACGCTAATTTCAGGCAAACATTCTTGATAAAGCCTAAACCTAATTTCAGCCGACCCGCCGAATTTTCCAAACATTATGTAAATTCGTTCTATCCCCGCGATTCTTGAAGATTCTAAAACGCTGTTTCCGGTCGACGTCCAAGAATCTTTCGCCGTCATTTTCACTTCGACTCCAAAAAAATCATTAGCGACTATGTCGGGAAACGCGGCTGGACCGGTCTGTTTGATTTTCCCTTCGAATATGGTGCCGATCGCCGCCGTCCTCATTTCGTCGCGAACATTATTCTCGAAATCAAGAGGCGCCATCTTTTTAATCGCGACAAGATTTCGATTAAGATCGTTTTTAGTTTTATCCAATAAAACGATAAAATCGGATTCTTTCGCTAACTTTGTTGCGGCGTAAATCATATTATTATTTTAAATTTTTTTCTAAAAAATTTTCTATGCTTTTAGCGACATGCCACGCCATAACGGGAGGAACGGCGTTGCCAATTTGCTTATAAGCTTCGGATGTCGAAGGATAAAACACGAAATCATCCGGAAACGATTGGATTCTCGCCGCCTCTCTCGCCGATAATCTTCGCTTACCGTTCCAATGATATTCGATGTTTCCATGATGCTCGGTTCTCATCGTCGGGCCCGGCTTGTGCTCTAACACGATCGAGTTGCCCTGCCCTTTGTTTTTCTTTGCCTTGGACCAATAATGATTGGGTATTGATCCTTCTTTTTCATGTTCTAAATCAGCCAACGCTCGTTTAAGGGAAACCCAATGTTTTTCATCAAATAACGGTTTCGGATAATAACTGTGATTATCCGTTTTGAACGAAGGCAATTTGCCGATTTTTGTTCCAATTATAATAACGCGCTCTCTCATTTGAGGCACGCCGTAATTAGCGGCTAAAAGAAGCTCGTGCGCCACGCTGTATCCAAGCGAAGCGAAATCTTTTTTTATCGTCGCGATCGCGGCGCCATCATTCATGGTTAATAATCCGCGAACGTTTTCCGCCGCGAACAACACGGGATTAGTCCGTTTTATCACTTCCATCATGCTTTTATAAAGAACTCCTCTTTTGCTGTTGAAACCGCGCCTTTTGCCGGCGTGACTAAAATCCTGGCAAGGGAATCCCCCTAACACGATATCGGCTTTTTGAGGTAATGGCTGATCAAAAAAACCGGCGTTAAACTCACCGCTTAATATTTTTGTTATGTCTCCGCAAACAATATCTTTTTTAAAATATCGCGCGAATGTTTGACATGACGCCTCGTCAATGTCATTAGCCCAATCGATTTTAAATTCACGCGCCGAATAATTTTTACCCAAAAAATTAAAACCGCCTTCAAAGCCAAGGTCCAATCCGCCACAACCGGAAAAAAGAGAAACAACCGAAAAATAGCCGCTCTTTTCAACTCTTCGGGTAACTTTTTTCCCGTTTTTCCCGTAAATTGGAGTTAACTCCTTAACCACGAACGGCCCACCATCGCATTTTTTTTGAATATAACTTGTCATAAACTATGATAACGATAACTAATAATCCAAACTATCATTTTTGCCCGCCTTTTTCAATCGCCATCAACGCGACTATTTTAAAGTCAAACACAAAAAAGTCATAACTATTTTGAAATACCCTTCATTTTGGTCCATCATCAGCGCGCCGATCTTTTATCCCATTTTACCATCATTTTACCATTATCGCCCAAAAACAAAAAAAATATTCCATTTGGAATATTCCCTCGCCCCGCCCCACGCCGCGCCCAAACTATTCCGCCATTCGCGCGAATAAGCCAATAACCGGATTTGAAACAAAAAAAACCGAGCCGGGAAATGGCGCGCGAGAAGAGAGATTTACGAGTCTGCCGAGCAGGCCCGCTTGACGCGCCATTTCCCGATCCGGTTTGGATCGTTTTTAATTGAAAAAACTTGGGAAAATGATGGGGACGATTGGGCATATTCCGGCGCCGCGTAAGCAATATACGCGCTCGCCAAGGTTTGCCCGATGGATCGCGATTTTGGCGACTGGATTTGGGATCGCCCCGAAATCCGGTGGCCGCGCGAACCATTCTCTCTTCTCCATCATTCTCCCAGGTTTTGAAGTGCTTGCCTTGCTTTTGCCGCTTTTGCCTATCTTTATCTTACACTTGCATTATAGCATATATTAACCATTTTGTCAAGGATTGTTATTTTAAAATAAAGGGCTAAAATAACAATTTGCGCGGCAACACGCCGACAAAACAACCATTAAAAATTCAAAACTCTAAGCGCTAAATTCTAAACAAATCCAAAATTCAAAATTTGAAACCCAAAACTTTGAACTTTAAACTTTGAATTTGTTTAGGATTTAGGATTTAGTGTTTGGGATTTGAAAAAATGAATTTTATTTTTTTAATAAAACAACACAAATTGGGCGCGATATTCTCGGTGGTGGCCGCGACGCTAATTGTTGTTGCCGTCGCCAACCGACTGAACGACAATGGCCAAAATCAAACCGCGGCCCAACTTCCGGCGGTGGCGCTCATCTCGGTTGCCGATTACGCGCGAGCGCCGGCCATTGTTTTGGACAACGGCATCGCCGAATCGCTCAAGCAAGCCGACCTGAAAGCGCAAATTTCCGCCACCATCGTTTCGGTCAACGCCAAGCTGGGCGACCGGGTGGCCGCCGGCCAGGTTTTGGTTAAACTGCAAGACAAAGACATTGCCGCCCAATTGGAACAAGCGCTCGCCAATTTGGACGCGTTAAAAATTGGCGCCCGCGCCGAGGACTTGCGGCTTTCCCAAACCGCGGCCGAAAACGCCAAAACCGCGCTGGCCGATTCCATCAAAGACGCCTATGCCAAAGCCGATGACGCCGTCCACAACCATATCGACAAGTTCTTCGCCAATCCGCGCCAAAGCACGGCCGAATTCTTGATCTTGGCCAATATCTCCGGCGCGCAAATCATCCTGCGCCCGAACAACGATGAACTGGCGCGGCAAATTGCCAAACAAAAATACGACTTGGAGGCGATATTTTCCGATTGGCAAAAAAACATCCAAACATTGAGCGCCGCCTCAAACCAAATCCAGATCGAAACCGCCGCCCAATCGGCGAAAACCAACCTGCAATCCGTGATCAACCTTGCCAATGCCATGGCGCCATTAGTCAACGACTTAACCAGCGACAACGCCGCCCACAAACAAGTAATCGACGGCTACAAAACCGAATTTTCCGCGGCGCGCGGCGCTTTGGGCGGCGCGATAGCTTCTTTGCAGAGCGCCCATACCGCCTGGCAAACCGCCAATAACGCCCTTGAATTGAAACTTGCCGGCGCCAGCGCCGAACAAATCCGCGGCGCGCAGGCGGCCGCGGACGGCCTCAAGGCAACCTTGGCCAAAACCTCGATTGTGGCGCCAATCTCGGGTACGATCTCCCAAATTTCGGCTAATGTGGGCGAACTGGCAACGCCGGGACAACTGATCGCCAGCATCGTGAATCCCAACGCTTTGCAAGTAAAAACCTATGCTTCGGAAAACGACTTGTCCAAAATCAATCTGGGCGATACCGCCCAGATCGACGGCGGCGCGGCCGGAATCGTGAGCAACATTTCACCGGCCATTAACGCCCAAACCAAAAAAGCCGAAGTGATCGTCGCGATCACAAAAAATGCCAAAATCCCGATCGTTGTCGGCCAAAACGCGAGCGTCAAGATCAATCCCAAAAACGCGGCGGGCGGCGGTTTCTTATTGCCCATACACGCGGTCCAATTCACGGACAATGGCAACTTTGTTTTCATTATTGATTCGCGAAACATTATTCAAGCATTACCGGTGCAAACGGGTGATTTGATCGGCGAAAACATCGAGATTGCCGGCGGACTTAAATCCGATGACAAAATCGTTGCCTCGGTCCGCGGCCTCAAAGAAGGAGACACCATCATCACGCAATAAAATCAAAATATTGAATTTCGAATATCGAAACAATATCGAATATCAAAATTAATTCAAAAATTAAGTCAAATAAAATTTAAAATCCGTTTCATATATTTCTTTGAATTACGAAACGCTTTGTATTTTGCATTTTGGGGTCTAACCCCGCGCTTATTCTCAATGAATAGGCGCGGCGGTTAGACCCCAACAAAAGCATTTTAATTTATAGTTTCGTAATTCAAGATATATTTGATATTGGAAAATTTGATATTGTTTCGGATTTCGATATTCGTGCTTGAATTTATTTTCTTTTTATGGAGCAAAAGCCGACTTTTGACCAACTCTATCTTGATAAATTGAAATTCGATCCGGCGCTGAAAAAAATGCGGCTGGCATTTTTCGTCTACCGCTTTCGGGTGATCGCGCTGATGATCGCGCTGATCTCGGTTTGGGGAATATATTCATTTTTCCAGTTGCCGCGCGAATCCAACCCCGAAGTGAGGATCCCGATCGCGGTGGTAACCACGATTTTTCCGGGCGCCTCGCCCGCCGACGTGGAAGAATTGATCACCAAAAAGATCGAAACCAAGATTGCCGGAATTTCCGGAATCGACACTCTGCAATCGTCTTCGGCCAATTCGGTTTCCTCGGTGGTGGTGCAATTTGCTGCCGACCAAGACCTGGACGATTCGATCCGCAAGGTTCGCGACGCGGTTGCCAACGCCAAAAATAATCTGCCCGGCGATGCCGAAGAACCGATGGTAAGCGAGGTTTCGTTCGACGACACGCCGGTATATTCGATCGCGATCAGCGGGCCATATAACGGCTTCACCCTTTATGATTACGCCCGCGACATCAAAGACATCTTGGAAAAAATTCCCGGCGTGCGCCAAGCGGATATCGCCGGCGGCGATCAGCGCCAGATCGAGATTGCTTATTCGCCCGAAAAATTGAACTTTCACGGCATATCCCCGGCGCAAGCCAATGCCGCAATCGCGGCCGCCAACATCAATATCCCATCGGGAAATTTTGAAAGCGATGTCTATGTTTATCCAATAAGCGTTGACGGCCGCCTTTATGACGCGAACCAATTGCGCAAACTTCCGGTTGCCGGCGGCGGCGCGAACCGCGTCTTGCTCAAGGATGTGGCCGCGGTCACCGAGACCGCGATCGAAAAAACCAAAATTTCCCGGATCGCGGCCCGCGGCGGCCGGCCCTCCCCGGCCGTCACCATAAACGTGGTTAAGCGCTCCGGCGGCAACATCATCGCCACCGTTGACGAGGCCAAAGCCGAATTGGATAAATTCACCGCCAAAATACCCGGGCTGGAATACCGGGCCACCTACGACCAATCAAAATACATCCGCGAGGACTTCGACCAATTGGGCAAGGATTTCGCGCTCACTTTGGTTTTGGTGATGGCGGTTTTATTTTTGCTTATCGGATTCAAAGAAGCGTTGGTGGCGGGGCTGGCCATCCCGCTGGTGTTTTTCATCACCTTCGGCATCATGCAGGCAACCGGCATCACTTTAAATTTCCTGTCGATGTTTTCTTTGCTTTTGTCGCTGGGGCTGATCGTGGACGATGCCATCGTGGTGGTGTCGGCCACCAAGCAATACATGCGCACCGGCAAATTCACGCCCGAAGAAGCGATCTTGCTGGTACTCAATGATTTCAAGGTCGTGCTCACCGCCACCACCCTCACCACGGTTTGGGCTTTTTTGCCGCTTTTGTTTTCCACCGGAATTATGGGTGAATTTTTAAAATCCGTGCCGATCGTGGTTTCCACCACTCTGCTGGCCTCGCTGGCCGTGGCGCTCACGATCAATCATCCGCTGGCGGCGATTTTGGAACGGACGCGCCTCACCAAGAAATTATTTTTATTCTGCTTAACAACCATCATCGCGATCGCCGGCGTTTTGCTTCTGCAAAAAGACGCGCTGGCGGTTGCCGGCGGCGCCATCGTTTTGACCGCGGCGATCGTGCTGGTGTATTGGTATGAAAAAGGCAACAAAAAAATATTGGCGGCAAACCTTGAGTTAATGCGCGCCGAAGCGGCCAACGACGATCTTATCAAGCAAAAACTGATTGATGGCGGCGGCCGAAAAAACGATTTTTGGACACGCTTCGGCCGAGGCATCGCGAACATCAACGCGGCCTTGCCTCTTTATGAAAAATACCTAGCCAAACTGATCGACAACAAAAAAATTCGCCGGCGCTTTTTTGGCGGCATCACGCTGTTATTCGCGCTGGCTTGCGCCTTGCCGCTGTCGGGCATCGTTAAATCCGAATTTTTTCCGGCCGACGATTTCGGCTATATCTACATCAACATCGAAACTCCGTCCGGCTACAAACTGGAACAAACCGACAAATTGGCGCAAATCGTGGAGCAAAAATTGGCCTCCTATAAAGAGATCGATAATTTTTCCACGGTGGCGGGCGGCGCGGTGAATGGTTCCAATGTAATGATGCAAAGCGGCTCGTCCTCGGCCAACAAAGCGTCGATCACCGTGAATTTGGTCGAAAAAAAGGACCGCGATTTGAAATCCTACGAACTGGAAGAAATATTGCGCCGCGACCTGAGCCAAATTCCCGGCGCCAAGATAACGGTCGTTTCCCTGCGCGGCGGCCCGCCGAGCGGCTCGGCCTTCCAGGCGCAAATTTCCGGCAACGATATCGAACAACTGCAAAAGATCGCCAACGATCTCAAGCCGGTTTTGGAATCGGTCCCGGGAACGGTGAATGCCGAAATCTCCCTCAAAGAAACATCGCCGCAGTATGTTTTCAAGGCCGACCACGCCAAACTGGCCCAAAACGGCCTCGCGGCCGCGCAGATCGGATCGACATTGCGCACCGCGATCTCGGGCGCCCAGATCACTTCCATTTTGCGCGACAATTCGGAAATAAAAGTGATCGCCAAATTCGACAAGGCGCTTGTCCCGGACCTGCGGGCCATACAAAATTTGCAGATAACCAATAACCAAGGAATGCCCGTATTCTTGAAAGATGTTGCCAAAATCACGTTGGAACCGTCGGTGGAAAGTATTTTGCGTCTCGACCAAAAACGCACCGTGCTGTTAACTTCCGATATCACCGCCAAAACCACGGCCAGCGCGGTCTTGGCCGAATTCAAATCAAAGACCGCCGGCTACGAATTGCCCAACGGCTACCAGATCGTTTATGGCGGCGCCAATGAAACCAACGCCGAATCGGTGCAATCGATCGTGGCGGCCATGGGCCTGGCGGCGATTTTGATCATCGCCACCATGATCATTCAATTCAATTCCTTCACCCAGGCGGCCATTGTCTTGATCTCGGTGCCGCTGGCCTTGATCGGCGTGTTCTTTGGCCTGGCGATCTTTAATGTGGCATTGAGTTTTCCGGGACTGATCGGAATTTTGGCGCTGTTCGGCATCGTGGTGAAAAACGCCATCATTCTGATGGACAAGATAAATCTCAATTTGGCCAGCCAAATCCCATTCCGCGACGCCATCGTGGACGCGGGCAAATCGCGTTTCGAAGCGATCTTCATCACCTCGTTTTGCACCATCATCGGCATCGTCCCGATCACCTTATCGAGCGCCACCTGGCAAGCGCTGGGGCTGTCGATCATCTGCGGCCTGTCGGTGTCGTCGTTTTTCACCCTCTTCATGGTCCCCGCGCTCTTCGCGGCCTTTGCCAAACCCAAGAATTAAAAGTTAGAAGTTAGAATCTAGAAGTAAAATACAAACCCAAAGATCGCAAAGACATCCAGAGGACTAATTTTGCTTTGCCTTGCTCCGCATTTTGTATCCGTAGGAGCGAATGATTATTCGCCCTCCCCGCAAAAACATTCTCATATTCCGCGGAATACGAGAATGTTTTTTTAGAGCGTTGAATAATTGCCGAATTTTGCCATTTCCACGGATTCGTCAAGTTTAAAATAGTCCGCGAAATCAATTATTCAACGCTCTCTTTTTATTGAAATCCACTACTCCAAGGCGGCAAGGCAGGAGTTGTGGGCCAGGACTTGGGAATTATAGGTTTCGGCTTGGACTTTGTGGTTGGCGTAAAAAGTTTTTATTTCCGCGAGCTTGGCATTATAATCGGCCACGTTTTGATTGATCCGCGCCACCAAAATTTCCAGATCATTTTTATTTTTCAAATTTCGAGCGGCCTCTTTTTGCCGGTCAATTTCGGCGGCCAGGGCTTCCTGGGATTGCAAAAGATCTTGCAAAATTATTTCGTCGCTTTTTATCTTGGCCAGCAAACCCTCGTTGATCATCGGACAAGCGCTTTTTGGCGCTGCGAATATCTGCACCGCCAACCAAGTTTTTTTGCCTTCAAAAACTCCGTATAAAACCGCCGCGCCCATTTCCTGGTAACCGGATTTTAAAATGTTTTCGCGGTGGCCGGGACTGGCCATCCATGCTTGCACCAGATCCGCGTCATTTTTATAATTGCCTTTGGCCAAGTTTTCGCCGATGGCAATATATTCATAACCGGCCGCGGCGGCAAAATCCGCCACGTCATCGCCGTTAACCGGGGACACGTGCTCGAAATACCGGTTGTCCAGCATATCCTTTGCTTTGGCGGCCGCGGCAATGTTTAAATAAACATTTTCCTTCAGCTCATGCCCGCCGCCCAAATTGATCTGCCGCTGGAGATTGGTTTGGGCAATGATTCCGGCGCGGGTGAGCGCGCCGTCGCCCGCGGTTTGCGCCGGCGAAATTTCGGGCAATTTCACCGGCGGCGCGGAAACTATCTTTGGCGCCGGCGTTAAAATTTCCGGCGCCTCGATCTTTTCATCTTTAATGATTTCCTCCTGACCAACATTCGATCCCTGATCATCCGCAAATTGTTCGCTTTGCGCGGAATTATTTTTTTGGCCGGACTCCGAATTGTCTTTGCTAACAACGACTCCGTCTTGAAAAACAAAGATCTCGCCAAACTTGGCGCCCTCGTTCCAAAACAATGCCGAAACCCCGGCAACGACAAAAAACAAAATTGCGATCGCGATTCCCGTTTTCATGATTTGATTCTAACACAAAAAGCGGCTTTTTGCTTTCCGCTTTTCGCTTTGCGCTTTAAATTTTACGCTTTACGCTTTGCGCTTTTAGTATTTTTCGCATCTCA
>JAXDBQ010000047.1:0-3835 GCA_034678605.1 Patescibacteria group bacterium
AAATAAATTTTTCTTATTTTTTCTTTTTGGTTTTTCATATTCAAAATATTCAAATTCAATTATCCGCCCAATTTAACGCTCTCCAAAACGGTGTATTGCGGACCGCCGCGCCGCAATTCGCTTTCCATCAATTCGATCGATTCAACCAAAAAAACATTATTTATTTTCTCATCAATCATTGGAATCTCTTCAATCTCCATTTGCCGCGAACCGGATTGATCGATCCGCGCCAATGTGACATGCGGCGCGAAACCAATATCGCCCCCATTTGAATCAGCGCCGGCAAACTCATACAAAGAATTGGCCAAATCGCGCCGCAACGCGCCCAATTCTTCGGACTTTTTGCCCGTCGCCCAAACCATCCGCGGCGGCATTTTTCCCAAAGGACCAAAAACAACCCGATCGAACCAAAGATCAAACGAACCATGCCTTTTGGCCGTCTCGATGGCGATATCGCATATTTCTTTAACTTCCTGATCGTTGGCGTTGCCCAAAAAATCAACCGTGACATGCAAATTTTCTTTTTTTGTCCAACGGGCGGGCAATCGCGGCCAAAAATCTTGAAAACGGGCAAATTCAAGCTTGATGTTTTCCGGCAAATTAATGGCAATGAATATCCGATGCAAATTATTCATAAATCTTTAATCATCAATTGTTAAATTCTAAATGATTTTATAAAAAAAATAAAGACCGATAAAAAATGAGTTTTGTTTGAGATTTTTATCTTGATATTTGATTTTTTAAAATATATTCGAATATATTATTCGCTAATTCCGCATATATATAAAGGAAGGGTAATTTGACAAATAGACCTCAATGGATAAAAATAAATCATTATGAAAACAATTTTATCGGGAAAATTGAAAAATACGATCTATAATTTAACGCGCGAGCTTGGCTACCACTTCCAAGGGGCGGATCAAAAAACCGGCGAACTTGGATTCGCCCGGCCCAAATCCGGCTATCCCCGATGGCATCTTTTTGCCAAGATCGAACAAAATAGCATATCAATCTCGCTTCACCTTGACCAAAAAAAACCAATCTATGACAGCGCCGCAGCGCACAACGGCGATTATGACGGCCCGGTGGTGGTTCAAGAATTCAAACGAATAAAAGAATACCTTGAAAACCAGATAAATCGTTAATCGTTAACCGTTAATCGTTAAAAATTAAATGCGAACAATTTCTTTAACTTCGGCTAATTTTCAGAATGTGGTGGAAATCACCGCTCAAACTCTCCAAAAAGGCGGCGCGGTGATCGCGCCCACGGACACGGTTTATGGCCTGCTGGCCGACGCGACCAATGAAAACGCGGTAAAAAAAATCTACGCGATAAAAAACCGGCCCGCGAAAAAACCTTTGCCGATTTTCGTGAAAAATATGGCCATGGCCAAAAAACTGGCAAAAATCTCGCCCGAACAGCAATTTTTTTTGGAAACCAAATGGCCCGGAAAATTCACCGCGATTTTGCGAAAAAATCCCAACATCAAAATTTATGGCGCCGGTAAAGACACAATCGCTTCGCGCGTTCCGTTTAATCGCTTTATTAATTCGCTTTTGGAAACCTTTAACGCGCCGATAATCGGCACGTCGGCCAACATCTCCGGTCAACCGGCTTCAACCAAAATTGACGAAATTTTATCGCAATTTGCCGGCAAATCAATCTTGCCCGATCTGGTGATCAATGCCGGAGATCTGCCCGAATCGGCTCCGTCGGTAATCGCCGATATAACCGAAAAGGAACCCAAAATAATCCGCGCTTAATTGAGATTTTTAAAAACTACCCGGTTGGTTTGTTTTTTGAAAGTGCGGCCGAAATTCTCTGAATCGCGGTGAAATTAGCCAACAATGCCGCCAATGCCGCCGCCGCGATCGCCCAATCGCCGCGGCCAAAAATTAAAAATAACAATATTAAGCCATATAAGGCGAACCTTTCGGCGCGCGACATCAATCCTCCCTTCAATTCAACTTCCGACAATCCTTTTTCTTTGGCTGCGGCTTTGACATAGGTGGTCATCATTGATCCGGCAAGCGCCAAAAAGATCCACGCGGCCGCCGGCAAATAAAAATCCGGCAATCCAATCAACAACAATCCAAACAAAAAGATCGCTTCAACATAACGGTCGGCAATCGTATCCCAATAAGCGCCCCTGGCGCCGCAAAGCCCTTTGCGGCGCGCCACCGCGCCATCAACCAAATCAAGGCCGGCGGCCGCGGCAAACAAGGCCAGCGCAACGATAAAATCGCCTAAAATAATAAAACAAAGCATCGCCAAAGCCGCGACAATCGACAAAAAGGTGTATTGATTGGGCGTGAATGGCAAAACCGCGGAAATATCCGCGATTTTGCTTTCCAACCCCTTGAATCGGTCCCGATGAATATCAAGCATTAAAATTCAAGATTCAAGATTTAAGATTTAAGATTTAAGATTTAAATTCATAAATCTTATTTCATAAATCATAAATCTTGTTTTTTAACTTTCGCGCTTGCCGGCGATAAATTCTTCAACCATGGCAAACGCTTCCGCGTCGGTGTATTGAACCGGCGGATGCTTCATGAAATACGACGACGGGCTGGCCAGCGGGCCGCCGATGCCCCGATCTTGAGCCAATTTGGCCATGCGGACCGCGTCGATCACCACGCCCGCGGAATTGGGAGAATCTTCCACGCTCAACCGCAACTCCAAATTAATCGGCACATCGCCGAATTTGCGGCCTTCGATTCGGATGTAGCAAATTTTATTGTCCTTTAAAAACGGCACCCAGTCCGACGGCCCGACATGCAAATTGTCATAGCTCAAGCGCTTCCCCAATTGCGACTCCACGCTTTCGGTTTTGGAAATTTTTTTGGATTTCAAACGGTCGCGGCTGATCATGTTCAAAAAATCCGTGTTGCCGCCAAAATTCAATTGATAAGAGCGATCAACGGCCACGCCGCGATTGGCAAACAATTTGCTCAAGGCGCGATGCACGATCGTGGCGCCGATCTGCGATTTGATATCGTCGCCCACGCACGGAATGTTTTTGTCTTTGAATTTTTGCCCCCAAACCGGATCGGAAACAATGAATATGGGCATGCAATTGACAAACGCGCACCCCGCGTCCAATGCCGCTTGCGCGTAATATTCGGCGGCTTTCTGCGAACCCACCGGCATATAGCTGACCAACACATCGGCATTCGCCCGTTTTAATTCCGCGGCCACATCCACCGATTTCGCGTCGGCCACTTTAAAGGTCTGATCCTCCGGATAATCTTTCATATGGTCGGCTACGCCGTCCAAAACCGGCCCCATCTGAACGATAACACCGGTTTCCGGAACATTTTCGCAAAATATTTTGGTGCAATTCGGTTTTTCAAAAATTGCCTTGGCCGCGTCCAAACCGACTTTTCGGGAATCCACGTCAAACGCCGCCGCGATTTCAATGTCCCGCGGCGCATAATCGCCCACCACGTTATGCATCAACCCCGGCACCGGTTCATCATCCTTGCCGATATATTTGTAATATTCAATGCCTTGCACCAAACTGGAACAGCAATTGCCGATGCCGGCGATCGCCAAACGGATTTTTTTTCTTTCGGTTGCGTTTTCTGCCATGTTTTTGTTATTATTAATCAAGGGTTGCTTTACCCCACGCAATTATTTTACCACCATAAAATATCCTGTCAAATCAATGCTTCCAATAAAACGCTTGGAAAAATCAAATACCACCGATAATCTTTGGCTTTATATCCTGGCGCTTTTGGACAAAAAGCCGCTTTATGGCTGGGAAATCCCGGACTTGATCGAAAAAAAATTCGGCTTCCGGCCGGGAAAGATCACGCCCTACCGGGTTTT
>JAXDBQ010000048.1:0-5637 GCA_034678605.1 Patescibacteria group bacterium
AAAAAAGAAGCGATTGAAGCGGCGCGATTGGAATACCAGGACAAATTTCCCGGCCAGATCGAGGGCGTTGAAGCGATGTTTCAGGCGGTTGATTTTTTTAATTATGAGAAAAGAAAATTCGCGGTTGATCGGGAAAAGAAAAATTTATATCAAGATATTTAAAATAAAAAAAATAATCCCGCGAAAAAATCAGAATTGGATGAGAATTATAAGAAAATGGACAACCTAAAAGCCGAGACAAAAGCGCTTGTGCGCGAGTTGGCGGCTTATCAGTCATTGCTGATTCATTTTGTGAAAAACAATCCCGATAAAAAAGAGTTTTTGAATGATTTTTGGAAGATCGTCGAATCGATCGGCAACGCGGTTAACGGGCGCGAATTAAACCTTGATTGCGCCGAGGCGGGAAGGTTACGCGCCGGAATTTTGAGCCAAGTGGCAATAACGCATGCTTTGGAGATCGCGGGGCATAACCCGCGGATCGTTCATCCCGATGAGGACGCGTTTAAAAAAATTGATTTGCGTATTGGCGAGGGTGAAAAAGATGTGGTGCAAGTTAAGGGAACGCCGCAAGAAATGCAAGTTTTGGAAATTGATGAAATTGTTTTGCCCGGATGCCGCGTCAAAACAAAAGAGGGTAAGTTTCTTCAAATAACCAATCATTTAGCCAAGCACCACAGCGAATTTCGGGAAAAAATTTTGGAATACAAAGAGCGTTTAAAAAAAGAAAAAGATCAAAAAGATATTGACATAAAGGGATATATGATCGCGGTGCCGCATCGCGAAATGGATCAAGACACCGGTTTTCCCACGGAAAAATTTATCAATTTTGTGAAAAAAGAAGTAAAAAATTAGTTTAAGCATGATGAATTCGTAAAATTATGAATGATCGATTTGAACAAATTGGACAAAATGGACAAAATTTTGAGGGGCCGGCCGGGCCGGAGGCGGATTTTAATGTTGGAATGCCCAAGGCAAATCCGCGACAAGCGCGGCCGGAGGCGGGCTTGGGCCGTTCAAAACCGCCGGCGAGGCGGTTGAATTCGCGAGAAATAGACGATTTGGTCGCGCGACGGGAAGCCGCCAAGTCGGCGTTGCGCGAAAAAATGGGAATTAATAAAATCATCAAAAAAGCCGAGACAGATCAAGAAAAATTGAAATTGCGCAATAAAGCTCGAGCCGACGAAGAAGGGGGCGTTAAACATTTAAGCTGGGAAGAACGGGGCAAAAAATTGGATGGGATTATCGCGCAAATTGCCCAAGAACAGCGAAAAGCCGGCTTGCCGGTGGGAGGCGACGGCCGGATAAAAATGGAAGATTTTATTGTTTCGCCAAGATACGGCCGCGGCGTTGTGGATGATGATTTGGCGGAAGTCAAAAACCTTGAATCGCTTTCAAGCAAAGAGAATATCGGCGGGGAATTGATGGAAAAAATCACCAGCGCGCTTTTTAATAAATATTTGCCGGAATTAGTTTGCGCCCGTTCGGCGGAATTTGACGATCGGGGGAATTCCGGCGTGAACAAAAAGACCGCGCATGTGGACACGATATTTTTTTTGAACGGCCAAGCGGTGGCGGCTACGGATGAATTTTTGAACGACGGATTGAAAAATGATCCGGAAAGCGCCAAAAAAATAAATAAAATTGATGGCATAAACCAATCGGGCGGAGCGGGTTTGAAATATTGTTTCAGAAAAAACCGCGGTCAAATTGAATTTGGGCCGGAAAGCAACGTACCGGCATTTGTTTTGGCGCTTGATTCGGAAACGATGAATGGCGCGATCGATGGATTGAAATTTGGCGGGGAAGAAAACAATTTCGAAAAACGCGCGGTTTATAAAATGGTTGGCTCGCTTTACGCGCAAATTGATAAATTGGAGGCGCGATCGCGGGGAAACTCGCTGGCGTTTGACGCGCGGTTTGCCGGCCGCAAAAATTTTGAAACGCGGCTGGCGGCGTTGAAAACTTATTTGGAGCAAAATTTGCCGCGCCAAGATGTGGAAAATTATTTAAAAGAGCAAATTGAAATTTCCAAAACCGGCCGAAAATCCGCGTCAAAGTAAAAAAAAAGAATCTTTTCGTTTCTGTGAAAAGATTCAGGCGGCCGGAGGGAATACGGATATTATCAATTCATACTCATTCCACCCTTCCGCTTGATCCGGCAGGGATTCGGATAGTTTTTGGCCGCAAAATTCAATTTGATCAATGGGGCGGCCGGATTCGAATGTTTCAATTTGCAATTGGGCCGCGAAACCAAGAATTACATTTTCTTCTTCACTATTGGTTTTTTTGATTACAACGCGCGCTCTTGCTTCGTTGCGGCTTTCGATTGCCGATAGCATCAAGCCGCCGAATTTTATTTGGCGCGCTTGGGCGGAAAGGATATCGGAATTCGAATATCCGCGAATTGTTATCGGGTATATATTATCACCTCAAATGAACCTTGTTTATCATACACAAATTTGGAAATTTGTCAAGGGTTGCGGGGCGGGGTGGCGGTTTGGTAGAATGAAACAATAATGTAAATAATCAAAAAACTATGTCAAACGAAATGCCGGAAGAAAATAAAGAGGAAATTATCGGTGATGCCGCGTCGAGCTCGAAACAGATTTTGGAAACGCCGGCCGCGCCGGAAACTTCGGAAGCCGCCGGTCAGGCCACCGAAGCCGATTCGGCGCCGGGATTAACAAAAGAAGAAATCGTCGCCAAAGAAGAATCGAAAAAAAGTGAAGTGGCAGCCAAGCGAAAGAAAATTATCGATAGCGGCGTGGAAAAAAAAGTAATTAAAGCAAAAAAGATAACTAATGGAATTATCCATGAATACTCAGGATCAAATAACAGAATAATTACAGATCACGCAAGTTTTTTTGTGGCGTTTGATGAATCAGGTTTGGCGTATGTCGGATTATCGGAGGAGGTTGCGAATTATTTGGCTCAAACTCGCAATCGTTCTTGTGTTTTGCAAACATTTAATACCTCGGACGGCAGAGTGCATACAACTTATGCTGATTTAGAAAGAGCCGATGTTGAATACAAAAGGAGTCAAATGTCGGCGCAATCATTAAATAGCCAAGAGGATGGTTCGGGTCAAAATAATATTGGTGACAAAAAAAATAAAGATGGCCTTTTGAAAAAAGTAAGCAAATTTTTGATGAAATGGTAGTTTTTTGTGATTGATATTGACAAAAACCGCGAAAGCGGTTTTTGCGTTTTGGGGATAAACAGGGTAAAATACATTAATGGAAAATATTGGCGAGATCGTTTATTTCGGGCTGGCGCGGGCAAGCGCCGCGGGCAAGCGGGCGGCGTTGGGAATCCCCAACGAGGTTTTGGGTTGGCTGGCGGCGGGCGCGGTTTTGGCGCTGGCGCTGGCCGTGCTTTGGTTTTTGGCCAAAAAGCGCAAATTGGCGAAATTTTGCCTGTCGATGGACATGGTGTTGCTGTCGGTGCGGATTCCGCAAAAAAGCGCCGAAGAGGTTCAGCAGTCGGGCCGCCAGGAAAAGGATTGGATCAAGGTGATGGAGGATTTCTACGCCAATTTGATCACGCTCAAACCCAAAGGGTTTTTGGCGCCCAAGCCGTGGCTGGCGCTGGAGATCGCCCGGGTAAAAGGCGAAATTTGCTTTTTCGCGGCGGCGCCCAAAAACTACCGCAATTTCATCGAAAAAAAGATCACCAGCATCTATCCCGACGCCGAAGTGCAGGCCAGCGACGACTTTAACATTTTTGGCCCGGCCGAGGCGGTGTTTTGCGGCTTTGCCAAAACCCAAAAGCCGGTCTATCTGCCCGTCAAAAGCTACAATTTTATCGAAACCGATCCGCTGGCGGGCATCACCAACACCTTGACCAAAATGGGCGATCGCGAGGAGGCCGCGGTGCAAATTTGTTTGCGGCCGGCCAAAAATCATTGGCAGGCGCGCGGCCGGGAAATTTTGCAATTGATGCGCCAAGGCAAGAGTTTCCATGAGGCCAAAAACGCCACCGGTCTTTTGGCGGCCGCCAAGAACAAAGAAAACGAGCCGCCGCAGTTTTCTCAAAATCAATCAAGCGATGAAGAATTGATGAAATCAATGGAATCCAAATTGGCCAAACATTGCTTTGAAACCAATATCCGCGTGGTGGTTTCGATCAAAGACAAAATCCGCAGCGAAGAGGTTTTCGACCAGTTGGCCGGCGCGTTTGACCAATTTTCCGGTCCCAGTTTGAACAATTTCAAAATGGTTAAAAAATCGGGCAAAGCGGGCGCGGCCATTTTAAACGATTATATTTTCCGCGATTTCAATTCAAATCAAAAATCAATTTTGAGCACCGAAGAATTGGCCAGCGTTTTTCATTTTCCCACGCCGTTTTTGAAAACGCCCAACGTGAAAATTCTTAATGCCAAAAGCGCGCCGCCGCCGGTGGGAATTCCGCGCGAGGGGTTGTTGATGGGCTTCAACCAATATCGCGGCGCCAAAACCGACGCCTATTTGGGCGTCAATGATCGGCGGCGGCACCTGTATGTTATCGGGCAAACGGGCACCGGCAAATCGGCGTTTTTATCCAATTTGATCGAGCAGGATGTGCTTAACGGCGACGGTGTGGGGATTTTGGATCCGCACGGCGACTTGATTGACGACATCTTGGGCAAGATTCCCAATGAACGGCTGGACGATGTGGTGATTTTTGATCCGGCCAATTTGGAATATTGCGTGGGGTTGAACATGCTTGAATACGATCGCAAATATCCCGAACAAAAGACATTTATAATCAATGAGTTTATGAAAATCTTTGATAAACTCTATGATTTGAAGTCCACCGGCGGGCCGATGTTTGAACAATACGCGCGCAACGCTTTGCAGCTGCTCATGGACGACCCAAACGAAACCTACACCTTGATGGAGGTGCCCAAGGTCTTGGCCGACAAGGATTTCCGGCATTATCTTTTGGCCAAATGCAAAAACATTTTGGTGAAGGAATTTTGGGAAAAGCAAGCCGAAGCCGCGGGCGGGGAAGCGTCGCTCAAAAATATGGTGCCCTACATCACTTCCAAATTCGATACCTTCATTTCCAATGATTATATGCGCCCCATTATCGGCCAAACCAAGAGCACTTTTAAATTCCGCGAGATTTTGGACCAGCAAAAGATATTTTTGGTGAATTTGAGCAAAGGCCGCCTGGGCGAACTGAACAGCTCCCTGCTGGGGCTGATCATCACCAGCAAATTGACCATCGCGGCGTTTTCGCGCGTGGACACCGCCGAAGCCGACCGCAAGGATTTCTACCTCTACTTGGACGAGTTCCAAAATTTTGCCACCGATACGATCTCCACGATCCTGTCCGAGGCGCGCAAATACAAATTGTGTTTGACTATTTCCCATCAATTCATCGGCCAATTGGAAGACGAGATCCGCGACAGCGTGTTTGGCAACGTGGGATCAATCGCGAGTTTCCGCGTGGGGGTGGAAGATTCGGAATTTTTGGCCAAGCAATTCGCGCCGGTGTTCAACGCCCAAGACCTCAATCGGCTGGAAAACTACAACGCCGACTTGCGTTTGCTCATCAATGGCCAAGTGTCGCCGCCGTTCAACATCAAGACCTATCCGCCCAGCAAGGCCGACCGCGAGCGCGCCAAAAATATCAAAGAATACTATTCGCTCA
>JAXDBQ010000049.1:0-12827 GCA_034678605.1 Patescibacteria group bacterium
ACGGCTTGCAAGACACCGAGGAACGCTATCGCAAGCGCTATCTGGATTTGATATTCAATTACGAGGTGAAACAAAAATTCGTCGTGAGGACAAAGATCGTCAAAGCCATCCGCGAATTTTTGGACGAACGCGGGTTCATGGAGGTCGAAACCCCGATCCTGCAAACCATTTATGGCGGCGCCACGGCCAAGCCGTTCGAAACGCACTTCAACGCCTATGACATGGATGTGTTCTTGCGCATCGCGCCCGAGCTGGCTTTGAAAAAATTATTGGTGGGCGGATTCGAGAAGGTCTATGAGATCGCCCGCAACTTCCGCAATGAAGGCGTGGATAAGCAGCACAATCCGGATTTCACGATGCTGGAATTCTATTGGGCTTATGCCGATTACAAGCAATTGATGAAATTGACCGAGGAATTAATCACCGATATTCTGCGAAATGTTTTGGGAACAACTAAAATCGCTTACCAGGGAACCGAGATCGATTTTTCCACCCCTTGGCCGCGCGTGGAATATGCCGACCTCCTTAAAAAATTCGCCAAGATCGATTATTGGGCGCTCAACCGCGAGAGCTTGGCGGCCAAGGCCACGGAATTGGGCGTGGAATTCGAAAAAACCGCGGGCAAGCCCGAAATCGCCGACGAGATCTATAAAAAATTCTGCCGGCCCAAGATTGTTCAACCGACGTTCCTCATCCATTATCCGGCCGAATGCAAACCCTTGGCCAAAAAAACCGGCGCCGATGCGCAAACTTCGGCCAATTTTCAGTTATTGGTCAACGGTTTTGAGATCACCAACGCGTTTTCCGAACAAAACGACCCGCTCGAACAAGCCGCGGTTTTAAAAAAACAGGAAGAATTATTCAAGCAAGGATTCGGCGAAGCCCAGCGTACCGACACCGACTTCATCGAGGCCTTGGAACACGGGATGCCGCCGGCGGCGGGCTTGGGCATGGGCATCGACCGCCTGGCCGCGCTCTTGACCGACTCCAACGCCTTGCGCGAAGTGATCTTGTTTCCCTTAATGAAACCGCGGTTAAAAGACGAGAATAAAGATTTATGATTTATGATTTATGATTTAAGAATAAATGCAAGATCGATTTTGGATTCGCCCTTAGGGCGATAATTTTGCATTTTGTATTCATCATAAATCTTAAATCACAAATCTTAAATCATTGAAATTTATGCTTGATATTAAATTCATTCGGCAAAATCCCGACATTGTCAAAGACGCCTGCCAGAAAAAAAACATCAAATGCGACATTGATTATCTTTTGGAAATTGACGAAAAGCGGATCAAAGCCAAACAGGAATTGGAGGCGGTGGCGGCGGAAAAAAACAAGGCGTCAAAAGCCATTCCGCTGGCCAAAGATGAAGTGGAGCGCGACGCGATCATCGACGCGATGAAGGCCTTGGACCAAAACACCGGCAATCTTGACAAAAAGGTTAAAGAGTTGGAGGCCGAGTTTGGCGATTTAATGCTGGCCGTGCCCAATATCCCGTCGCCGGATTCACCCGTGGCGCCCGATGAGAAGGGCAACGAAGTGGCGCAAACCTGGGGCGACCCCAAGATCTTTGATTTTCCCATCAAAGACCATATCCAGTTGGGCAAAGACCTTGATCTGATCGATATCGAAGCGGGCGTGAAGACCGGCGGTTTTCGCGGTTATTATCTCAAAAACGAAGCGGTGTTGCTGCATTTCGCGATCTTTTGGCACGCGCTGGCCAAGATGCGCGAAAAAGGCTTCACCTTGTTTGTGCCGCCCACGATCGTGCGGGAATTCGCGCTGGTCGGCAGCGGCCATTTGCCGGCCGGCAAAGACGAGATCTATCAAATCGGCAATCCGGGAAAATTGGAAAGCGGCGAGGATATGAAAGAGCCAGTCTATTTAACCGGCACCGCCGAACCGTCGCTGTTGGCTTATCATGCCGGCCAAATTTTGAACGAAAAAGATCTGCCCGTCAAGATGTGCGGCATTTCCCAATGTTATCGTTCCGAAGCGGGCAGTTATGGCAAGGATGCCAAGGGGTTGTACCGCCTGCATGAGTTTATGAAAGTGGAACAAGTGGTGATTTGCAAAAACGATATCGAGGAATCGTCAAAATGGCTGGAAACCATGCGCGATATTTCTCAAGAAATTTTGCGGGATTTGGAATTGCCGCACCGGGTATTAAGCATTTGCACCGGCGACATGGGCGCGGGCAAATACAAAATGTATGACATCGAAACCTGGATGCCGTCCCGCAGCGCCTATGGCGAAACCCACAGCGACTCCAATCTCACCGACTGGCAAGCGCGCCGTTTGAGCACCCGCTATCGCGATAAGGAGGGAAATATCATTTATCCGCATATGCTCAACAACACCGTGGTGGCCAGCCCGCGCATTTTGATCGCGGTTTTGGAAAACTACCAGCAAGCCGACGGCAGCGTTGCCATCCCCAAAGTGCTACAGCCATATTTAGGCGGGATAACGACAATTACCGCTAAAAAGTAACAAGATTTATGATTTATGAGATATGATTTATGATTTTAAATCCTAAATCTTAAATCCTAAATCTTAAATCATGAATTTTGATGAAACGGGTTTTGGTTTTCGGCACATTCGACGGCCTCCATCCCGGCCACATCAATTTTTTTGGACAGGCAAAAAAACTCGGCGGCCATCTGGCCGCCGTGGTGGCGCGGGACGTCACGGTAAACCTTGTGAAAGGGCATTTCCCAAAACGCTCCGAATTGTTGCGCCTGGCCGCGGTGAAGCAATGCAAACTGATCGATGAAGCCATGCTGGGCAATTTGGAAAGCCCTTATGAGATCATCAAAAAGATCAAACCCGACATCATTGCCCTTGGCTATGACCAAACCTCGTTTACAACCGGCCTACCCGAGCATATAAAAAAAGAAGATCTCAATATCGAGATCGTCCGCCTCAAGTCCTATAAACCAGAAACCTATCACACATCATTAATAAAAAAAGATTAACTCTTTGTATGGTTAAGAATTAATTTTTCCTAATAATATCAATCTGCGTGCGGAAGAGCAGCGCAAATATAATACCGCTTGCGGCATACCCTATGGCCTGCGCGACAGTCGTTTTTGGATCACTGCACATATTATTAACTATTAATGCGTCAGCAATCCATGCAATAATTAATAAAAGCTGCCTTACATGAGGATTACTCAATCGAATCACCTTTTCTAAGGTTAATTGAATTTAAAATATTGTCAAGATGGAGGAGAAAAAAGTAAAATTAAATCAAATAGAAGCGAATTACAAAACATTTGGCGACGGCGAGGCGGTTTTGGTGTTGCACGGGTGGGGAATCGGGTCGGATTCGTGGGTCGAGGCGGCGGTGCTGCTGGCGCAGGGCGGTTTTCGGGTGATTGTGCCGGACATGCCGGGGTTTGGGAAAAGCCAGGTGCCGGAACGGGCATGGAATGTTGATGATTATGTGGGATGGGTGAAAGATTTTACTGACGAGTTAAAGTTGGATAATTTTGTTTTGATGGGACATTCGTTTGGGGGTCAAGTGGCAACCAAGTTTGCGGCCAAATATCCCGAAAAAGTTGACAAATTGATTTTGTGCGCCGCGGCGGTGGTGCGCCGGCCGCGCCTGGGGTCGCGCCAGCTTTTGGCAAAATATTTAGCCAAAACCAAAGTTATTTTTCAACATATTCCATTTGGAATATATCCGGTTTTGCGCAAAATCGTCTATCGCATCGCGGGCACGCGCGATTACGCCCAACTGCAAGGCGTGATGGCCCAAACTTTTTTGAACGTGGTGGCCGAATCGGTTTTGGATTCGGTCAAACGGATCAACATCCCAACATTGATTGTCTGGGGCGACAAAGACACCGAAACCCCCATCGAAGACGCCCATGAAATTTCTCATCAACTCATCAACTCAAAACTCATTACTATTCCCGGCGCCGGCCACAAACTGCACCGGACGCATACCCAAGAATTGGCAAGCGTTTTGATTTCATTCTTAAATCATAAATCTTAAATCATAAATCTTTAAATTATGGATCTCTGGGCCTACCCCTATCTATTCTGGTATCTATCGCTGTTTTTAATTTGGATGCTGGGAATCCACCGGCAGATTTTGTTTTGGCTTTATTTGTGGCAGGTGAAGGAATACCATTTGGGCCGGTTTTGGGCGCATTTTGAAACGCAAAAGGGGAAAAGTTTATTTTTGAATCCGCTTTTTGCCGGCAAGATCGCGGTATTGGCTTTTGCTTTTGCCTATTTTTTGCTGGGCCAGAAAATTCTTTTGCCGATATTTTTGATCGGCTTGATCTTTTTGGCGCAAACGGCGCGGGCATTGTGGGAAATCTTGCGGCTGAATCTTTTGCATCCGGATTTGACCCAAAAAGCGGTGTTGCTGATTGCCGCCGCCCACACGCTGGTCTTTGGCGCGGGATTTGCGGTTTTCGGTTTTTATCTGGGCGAGATGAGCTGGCAAGATATTTTTTGGGCGGCGCTGTGGCTTTTGGGATTGGACATTGTTTTGCCGCTGATGGTCGGCTTTGTGGTTTTGGGGTTGCAGCCGCTCACGATCTGGCAAAAAAACAAAATTTTAAAAATTGCCGCCAAAATTATTCAAAATCGGCCCGATCTATTGGTTATCGGCATCACCGGCAGTTACGGCAAAAGCGCGGCCAAGGAATTGCTGGCTAAAATTTTGACCAAGAAATTCAAGGTTTTAAAAACTCAAGCCAACCAGAACACGGAGATCGGCGTTGCCCAAACGATTATCAATGAGCTCAAGCCAGAGCATCAAATCTTTGTTTGCGAGATCGGCGCGGTGCACAAAAGCCGCATCGGCCAGGTGGCCAAGATCGTCAAGCCCAAGATCGGCATTATTACCGGCATTAACCAACAGCACCTGGGCGTGTTTGGCAGCCAGCAAAATATCATCGACGCCAAATTTGAACTTGCCGAAAGCCTCGCCGAGTCCGGGACTCTGCTGGTTAATTTCAACAGCAAACTGATTGCGCGAAATTTTGACGCGCAAAAGCAAAAGATCAAGGCAAAAAATATAATTTTGATCGGCAAAGACATTTGGGCAAGCGAGATAAACGCGAACATTGAACATTTAACCTTGAATATTGAATATAATGACCAAAAAATACAATTGAATACCAACGCGCGGGGAGCGTTCATGGCTGAGCCGATATTGCTGGTGATTTCCGGCGCGCTGGCCGCGGGCATGAAATTGTCCGAAATTTGCGAAATTTTAAACAAAACCGATTTTACCCCATTTAATTTAAAAACTATCGAAAAAGTGTGTCGAGGTGAAACCTCGACACACTTTACGGTTATCGACTCCACCTATTCGGCTAATCCCGACGGCGTTATGGCGCATTTGGATTATTTAAAACTTTGGCCGGGCAAGAAAGCGATTATTATGCCGTGCTTAATCGAGTTGGGCAAGGAGTCAAAAAAAATTCATTTTGGGATTGGCAAAAAAATCGCCCAAACCTGCGATTTGGCCATTATTGCCACTAAAGACCGCTTCAAAGAAATAAAAACCGGCGCCATATCCGCTGGAATGAAACCCGAAAACATTATTTTTTGCGCCAACCCAAAAAAAATCAGCGAGCTTTTGCAAACTCGCCTTGCCGCCCATGATATAATTCTCCTCGAAGGCCGTTTATCTCAAAACTTGCTTGATGTTATTCTTGGAGTAAAATAAAGAATAATGAGGAATCCGTTCAAGCCGATATCGATATCGCTGTCGCCCAACACCCAAGCTGATGATGTAAAATTGGCTTTTTCATTATTGTTCAAAAAAACTTGCATACACCAGGTGTATGCAAGTTTGCAGTTAGAAAAAGAATTCGGGAAGCATTTGGGGGTGGGACACGCGTATGCGTTCAATAGCGGGCGGTCGAGTTTGATGGCGATATTGGAGGCGTTAGGGCTTCTCAAGGGCAGTCAAGTGCTTTTGCAGGCGTTCACCTGCAACGCGGCGGTCAATCCCATCCGCTGGGCGGGGTTGGAACCGGTTTTCGTGGATTGCGACCAAAATTACAATTTATCGGTCGCAGATTTGAAAAAGAAAATTACGCCACGGGCGCGGGTGGTGATGGTGCAGCACACATTTGGCCAGCCGACGGACATGGACGAAATTGTTGAAATTTGCCAAAAAAACAATCTGATCCTAATCGAGGATTGCGCCCACTCGCTGGGAGCCGAATATAAAAGTAAAAAAGTCGGAACCTTTGGCAAAGCCGCGTTCTTTTCCTTCGGCCGCGACAAAATGATCTCGTGCGTTTATGGCGGTATGGCAACGACCAACGACGATGAATTGGCCAAAAAGATTGCCGCCTACCAAAAGAAAATTGGCTATCCGTCAAAAAGTTGGACATCGCAACAATTATTGCATCCAGTTTTGATGAATTGGTTAATTTTGCCGACTTATTCGATCTTCGGCCGCTATTTGCTGGTATTGTTTCAGTGGCTTCGCGTTTTGTCAAAAGCAATTCATTGGAAAGAAAAACGGGGATTGAAGCCCGATTATTTTCCCAAGCGATTACCCGACAAATTGGCGATTTTGGCGCTTCACCAATTTAAAAAAATCGATAAGTTTAACATCCATCGCCAAAAAATGGCCAATTTTTATTTTGAAATTTTATCCGCTTGCGGGGGTTTAATCCCCGGAAAACCTAAAGGGCAGTTGCGGGGGTTGGACCCCCGCGCAGAAAAGTCATTTGTTTTGCCGAATGAGACGGCGGACAGAAAATCGGTGTATTTGCGGTTTGCCGTTCGGCATGACAACGCGGCCAAGATATTAGAAAAGGCCTGGCGCAAAAACCTGCTTTTGGGCGACTGGTACCGCGCGCCCGTGGATCCGTTCGACACGAAATCCGAAACCGTGGGCTATGTTAAAGGCAGCTGCCCCAACGCCGAAAAATTTGCCGGAAAAATGATCAATCTGCCCACGCACATCAATATCAGCAAGAAAGAAACCCGGCAAATAATTGATTTTTTAAAAAATAATAATTAATTAACTCAAATCTCAAAACTTAAAACTCAAAACCGCGACTAAAAACTTTAAAACTTTTAATTTGTAATTTTGACTTTTAACTTTTAACTTTTGACTTTGCGTGATCAAAGAAATTACCGACAAATCCATATGGAATGACATTTTCAGGCGATGCAAGGCGAAAACATTTCTTTCTTCTTGGGAGTGGGGCGAGTTTTGGTTGGGACAAGGAAACAAGATCAAGCGGCTGGGGGTTGTGGATAAGTCCCAATTGAAAGCCGTTTGTTTGGCAGTTATTATAAAAGCGAGGCGCGGAACCCATATTTTGATTCAGCATGGCCCAAATATCATAGAAACCGATCCGCAAGAAACGCAAAAAATTCTCCAGGAATTATTTTTTGAATTGGCAAAATGGGGCAAAAACGAGGGCGCGTCATTTATTCGCTGCGCTCCGCTGTTGGAACGGAATAAACAAAATTTAGCGATATTTAAAAATTTGCAGTTTCCCGAATTTCGGTTTTTAATTTTTAAATCTCAGTTTTTAACTGCGCCGATGCACGCCAATGCCTACGAAGCGACCTGGAAGCTTGATCTGGCGCCGTCCGAAGACGAATTATTGAAAGGGATGCGCAAAACCACGCGCTATTTGATCAAGCAAGCGCAAAAAAAATCCGATATTGCGATCGAGAAAAGCGTTGATCCGCGGCTGATCGAGACCTATGGCGAGTTGAACGAAGAAGTGGCGCGGCGGCAAAAATTCGCGGCGTTCAAAAAAGATTACATCAAGCGCGAGTTCGAAACCTTTGCCAAGGACGGGCAAGTGATGTGGTTTATTGGAAAATACAAAAGCCAACCCGCGGCCGCGGCGTTGATAATATTTTGGTCGGGAATCGCGTTTTACCACCAGGCGGCCTCAAAAGGCGAGTATGCCAAGTATTCGATCCCGTATCTATTGCAATGGGAAGCGATCAGGGAAGCCAAACGGCGCGGTTGCGCGATTTATGATTTTTGGGGATTTACCGATCCCAAAAAAAATCCCAAGCATCCCTGGGCCGGGCCAACCTTGTTTAAGATGGGTTTTGGCGGCGCCGCCCACGAATATCTTGCCACCATGGACTTGCCGCTGTCGTGGAAATATTGGCCAACCCATATTTTTGAAACAATAAGGAAGATCAAAAGAGGACTCTGAAAAATTTTTAAATATCGAATATCGAAATCCGAAACAATATCGAAATCATAATTTTCAAATTTTCAAAACTAAAATTCGCGTTTCGTTTTGAACATTGAGATTTTGAAAATTCGTGCTTGTTTCGATATTCGAATTTCGATATTCGGATTTTAATGCCTCGACGCATTTACAAAAAACCTCATCGGGCAAAAAGAAAAAAACCGCTTTGGTCCAAGCCGCGATTTTGGCAATCGCTTTTTTGGGTTTCAACGGCGCTGGGCGGTTTTTGGCTGGTTTGTTTTTCGCCGGCGCTGGAAGTGAAAGACATCGAGATCGCCGGCGCGCGAAAGATCGACAAGAACGTTTGCGCCAAAACCATCGAAGACCAGGTGGCCAAAAAGATCGCGCTTTTCGATTCAAAAAGCATTTTGCTGTTTGACGTGGAACAGGCCAAAAAAGACCTGTTGGCGCGGTTTCCCCAGGCGCAAAACATCAAGATCGAACGGGAATTCCCCTCAAAAATAATCGCCTCGGTGGAGGAGCGGCGCGCCGTGGCGCAAATTGCCGCGGCCGGCAAATATTACAATCTTGACCAAGACGGCGTCGCGTTTGAAGAAGCGGCCAAAAACAACGACTTGCTGGAAATATCAACCGCCGTTGAAAATATCGCGATCGGCCAAAACGCGATGGAAAAAGATCATCTGGCCGCGATCTTGCGCCTGAAGGGCGACATCGATATTGACGAAAAAATCAAGCTCGCGCGCGCAATCGCGGTGTCGGCCGAAAGGATAAATTTGCAAACCGCCGACGGCTGGCAAATCTATTTTAACCCGCTAAAAGACGCCGGATCCCAATCGGCCAAATTGCTGGCGGTGCTGGCCGACGAATCATTCGCGCAAAAACGCCCGAATCTTGAATACATCGATATCCGATTCACCCGAGTGTATCTCAAAGAAAAATCCCCAAACTAAAAAACCAAAACTCAAAAAAACCGATTCAAAAATGCCGGATCTTTCCAGATAATTTTGTTTAAACCTTGACTTTTTTAAAAAATAAGTTTACGATTTTTCGTGGAGGCGATATTGATTGACAGAAATGATTGTTATCAAGCCCGATGAATTTGAAGACCCCGATCAAAGGAATTATTCAATCTCTTCCTACAAAGGCAATTTAATCACTTTTGACAAATTGGTTCGATTTGCCAATCTCGATTCGGTGCCCATTGAGAAAACTCCGGAATTTTCCAAATTGCAAGAAAACGGCAAGGCGATCGTGTTAAAACTTGTCAGTTTATGCGATAAGGGAATTGTCTATCTGGAAGTTACCAAAAAGAGCATCACTGTAGGCAAGGAAAGCGCGATCAAATGGCGGCATTTACAGCCGTTTATTTTAAAAGAATTGCCGTGCATATTTGAAAATCTTCCAAATAATATTCAGGTGGAAGACCGGACCGGACGAAATTATGAATTTGGGGTTTTATCCGAATTTATCGCATAGCGGAACATCTCCGCTTATTTTTTTACAAATTTTAAGGTATAATTAAATATCTTGAATTATGGAAATTTTAAATTCAAATACTATTGAAGGGGTCTAACCGCCCGCGATTACACGAGGGTTAGACCCCAAAATACAAAGCGTTTCGTAACTCAAAATAAATATTAAAATAATCTAAATTTTATGGGGTTTTATAAAAAGGCGTTGTATGATCCGGGCGAAAGCAAGCCGTTCGCGTTGAGTCGAAGTAAAGTGGATATGTTTTTGAAATGTCCGCGGTGTTTTTATTTGGAACAGCGCCTGGGCGTCAAAATTCCGTCCGGGCCGGGGTTCTCGTTAAATTCGGCAGTGGATCATCTTTTAAAAAAAGAATTTGACATCCGGCGGGCGCAAGGCGTGGCGCATCCGCTCATGGCTGCCTATGGTATTGACGCGATTCCGGCGCGACACGAGGAATTGGAAATTTGGCGGGAAAATTTCAAGGGTATGCGCGTGATCCACAAGCCCACGAATTTTGAAATGTTTGGCGCGATTGACGATCTTTGGATAAATCCGCAAGGCGAATACCATATCGTGGACTACAAGGCCACCAGCACCCAAAAGGAGATCACTCTCGACGACCAATGGAAGCAGTGGTACAAGATCCAGGCCGAATTCTACCAGTGGCTTTTCCGCCGGCGGCAATTTATCGTCAACGACACCGCTTATTTCGTGTTCGCCAACGCCACCAAAGACCGAGAGGCGTTTGACGCCAAATTGGAATTCACGGTGACCGTGATTGCCCATCAAGGCAACGACCAATGGGTTGAGCCAACCTTGTTAAAAATGAAGGACTGCCTTGAATCGGCCACCCCGCCCGCGGCGGGTGAGAACTGCGAATATTGCGCCTATGTGGAAAAAGCGAAAGCTATATAGCAAATATCATACCTCAAAAATAGTGTATTTGTATTTATTCTCCCTTTGGAAAAGGGAGCACTTTGAGCGTAGCGAAAAAGAGGGATTTGAAATTCCAAATCCTCCGGCGCGATTACGCGCCACCTCCTTTTCCAAAGGAGGAATAAATGCTGATTAATTCCAGTTTTTAAATTTTGAAATTTGACTTTCACCAATAATGAAAAATTTTTGGGTCGGAATAATAATTGTTTTGTTGATGATGGCTGCGATCGGGGCGGTTTTTGAATTCGCGGGAACAAAACGGCAATCGCGGGAAACCATCACGATTTTGCGGGGACAGAATGTGTTCCAGATCGCCGAGGAACTCAAGGCCGAGGGCTATATCAAAAGCAAGCTGGCGTTTTTGGGGCAAGTTTGGCAAACCGGCAATCTCAAAAATCTCAAATCCGGCGAATATGATTTCAAGGGCGACAACCTTGGCCGGATTATCGAAAAATTGACAAGCGCTGACACGGTGGCGCGAACCGCCACGATAATTCCCGGGCAAACCTTGGCCGATATTAGCCACGGATTGGAAAAATACGGCATTAGCCGGCATGAGTTTTTGAATTTGGCCAAGATTAAATCATGGCAAGAACAATTTGATTTTTTGCAAGGCGCGCCGCCCGCCGCGGATTTGGAGGGATTTTTGTTTCCCGACACCTATGAGCTGGCGCAAAATCCAAACGCCGATAATTTTGTTAAAGCCGCGCTGGAAAATTTCGGCAAAAAATTCACCTCGCCATGGCGCCAAGAGATTCAAAAACAAAACAAAACGATTTTTGAAACGATATTGATGGCCTCGATGCTGGAAAAGGAAGTTAAAACTCTGGAAGACAAAAAGATCGTGGCCGGAATTTTGTATAAACGATTAAACGCTAAAATGCCTTTACAGGTTGACAGCACGGTGATGTATGTCAACAACGGCAAGTTCGACAAAGAATTGGACTCGCCCTACAATACCTACAAATTTGCCGGCCTGCCGCCCGGCCCGATCTGCAACCCGGGTATGGATTCGATCGAAGCCGCCATCGAGCCCATCGCCACCGATTACTGGTATTATCTTTCCGCGCCTGACGGCGCCACCATCTTTTCCAAAACCTACGACCAACACCTGATCAACGTTGCCAAACACCTTGACAACTAAAATGAATTTTGATAGTAAAATATTACCGGCAACGACTAAACAACGCCGGAATCAACCCTCCAGGGCGATCTGGGAGATTGGAGGTGTCTCCGTATTCGTTGGCAGCGACGATATTGAGGCAATTGGGATAGTGATTTTGCTGCGACACGCCTTTGCGTGATGAGAAAAAGTGTGGTTTCCATGAACCATCGAAGATACTCAGTCCTAGACGAAAGTCTACGGCGCGTTGAGGAATGGATGCGACCATAGGTTGCTATGAACCGAACATCAACGCATGCTTTCATGGCGGTGCGGAAAAGATTTAAGATGAGAACGTTGAATAATTGATTAAATTATTCAACGCTCTAAAGATATCTTTTCCGCGCTGATAGCATTTTAAAAAATAAATAAATCCATATTCGCAAATTATTATTATAAATTTGCCGATAATAAATTCATGCAGACCATCACCTTGTGTCTGCTCTTGTTTTTTTACAAGGGCGGGTTAAAATATTTTTAATAACAACAATTAAAATTAAAGGGGTCTAACCCCTTGCGATTACGCAGGGGATAGACCCCGAATACAAAACCTATGGAAATCAAAAATCCGATTCCGTTTGCCGCGGCCATTATCAGCGCCGGCATCATTGTTGCCACCGCCATTGGCGCGGATTCGTTTTTGCGGGCCAAGCAATTGAGCAATGTTTTGGCCGTGACCGGCTCGGCCGAAAAGATCGTTACCGCCGACACGGTGAAGTGGCAAAGCGCCCTGTCGCGCGGCGTGGACGCGGCCGGGCTTAAAACCGGCAGCGGCCAGATAAAAAACGACATCGAGGTCGTCAAGCAATATTTCAAGGACAACGGCGTGCAAGACGGCGAGATCATCATCAATCCGGTGATCGTGAGTCCGGTTTGCGAAAGCCAAAGCGGAATGTTCTATGACAAATTCGGCAACCAATCGTGCGGCGGCAGCCGGACTATCGGCTATAACCTGCAGCAAGTAATTTCGATCGAATCAAGCCGGGTGGCCGAAGTGGCGCAACTTTCGCAAGCCGCCTCCGATAATTTGATTGGCCGGGGATTGGTGTTCACCACGCAGTCGTTGGAATATTATTATT
>JAXDBQ010000050.1:0-31144 GCA_034678605.1 Patescibacteria group bacterium
AAAAACCATGGTAGCAAAAAAGAAGAAGCCCGTTGCCAAGAAGAAAGCCACTGGCACCAAGAAGAAAGCCACTGGCACCAAGAAGAAAGCCGGCACCAAAAAGAAGAAGTAGTTTTTAAAACAGGGAGGAGCAAGACGGCCCGCCGCGCAAAGATTTTTTTTGGCAAGAAATTTTCGCGCGGCGGGTCTTTTGCTTCCCATTTCGTATTTTGTTTCGTATTTTGTGAATTTCGTTTTAAAATTAAAAATTAAAAATTTTCAAAATTATGGTTGTCGTTCCTAAAAAAAAGAAAGCGCGGCCGTCGAAAGAAAACAAGATGAAGGCGCGCAAAAGCAAGAAAAAAGTTTCCAACCGGTAGCTTTAAAAAGGATATTCCAAAAGGGTATCCTTTTGCTTTTTTGCGCCGCATTTTTGAATTCGGGATCTAACCCCCGTGTAATCGCGGGCGGTTAGACCCCAACAACAGCATTGCGTTGAATTCGATTTGCGCTTTTGTATTTAATTTGTATAATGGAACATAAACAAAAAAGCCATGAACATCATCATCAAGACCAAGAATTTCGAGATCACGCCGGCAATTCGCGAATTTGCCGAACAAAAAATAAATTCCCTTAAAAGATATTTTGATTTTTTCCAAACCGGCGACGATCCGGCATTGCCGGCAAAGATCGAAACCATCGTTGAATTGGGCAAAACCACTTCCGGCCAGCGCAAGGGCGATATTTGGCGCGCCGAGGTGTTGATCGCTTTCCACGGCAACAAGATCCGCGCCGCCGAAAGCGCCGATGATTTGGAAAAGGCCATTGTTGCCGTGCGCGACGATTTGCAACGCCAGATCACCGATTTCAAAGAAAAAACTCTTGACAAATCCCGCAAATAATTTACTTTTCAATAAGTGATATGCATGATGGATGTTTTTTTGAGTCGGGAAGAAGTATTAAGAAAAGACGACGAGCGAAACGCGCGCATGAAACCGCCAAAGCGTGATTTAACAAAAGAAGAAGGGACGGAGGTTATTGGGAATGGCCAAGAGGACTAAGAAATTTGCCTGGGTTTGCAAATGCGGTCAGAGGCGAACGGGGGGGCATGGTGCTTGCCCGATTTGTCATCAAAAATTTAAAAAGAAGCAAATATAGCCGGCGGGCTTTCTTTTTTTATAAATTGGGATAGAATAAAAAATTCAATGATTTAAGATTAAAGATTTAAGATTTAAGATAAAATCAGGGATTCATTCATAAATCCTAAATCATAAATCATAAATCTTGCTTTTGAATTTATGTCTTTATTGACTAGGATTTTCGGCGACGAAAACAAAAATTATTTCAAAAAACTTCAACCGCAAGTCGAGGCGATTAACGCGCGAGAAGCGGGGATGAGGGCGTTGGATGATGATGGATTGAAGGCCAAAACCGCGGAATTCAAGGCGCGGCTGGCCAAGGATGCGAATCTGGACGAACTTTTGCCGGAGGCGTTTGCGCTTGTTCGCGAGGCCGCGCACCGCAATCTGGGCCAGCGCCATTTTGACGTGCAATTAACCGGCGGCATTGTTTTGCATCAAGGCAAGATCGCGGAAATGAAAACTGGCGAAGGCAAGACGCTCACCGCCACCGCGCCGGTTTATTTGAACGCGCTTTCCGGCGCGGGGGTGCATGTGGTCACGGTCAACGATTATCTGGCGCGGCGCGATTGCGTTTGGATGGGGCAGGTTTATCACGCTTTGGGATTATCCACTGCGTGCATCAACCACGATCAGTCGTTTTTGTATGATCCGGAATATAAAAAAGCCCAGGAAATCGCCGACACCATGCGCGACAATCTGGGGTCGTTTCATGTTTCGCAGGATTTTTTGCGGCCTTGTTCGCGCCGCGAGGCCTATGCCGCCGACATTACCTATGGCACCAACAATGAATTTGGTTTTGATTATTTGCGCGATAACATGGTTTACCGCCTGGAAGACAAAGTTCAACGGCCGTTTAATTACGCGATCGTCGACGAGGTGGATTCGATCTTGATTGATGAGGCGCGCACGCCGTTGATCATTTCGGCGCCCGACGAGGAGAGTTCCAAATGGTATCAGGATTTCGCCCGCATTATTCCGCGATTGAGCGCCGACGAAGATTACAAAGTTGACGAAAAAGATCGCGCCGCCACCCTCACCGAAGCGGGTATCGCCAAAGTGGAAAAGATAATGGGTTCGGGCAATATCTATGAAGAAAAGGGAATTAAATACCTTCATCATTTAGAGCAGGCGTTGCGGGCGCAGGCGCTTTATCGTTTGGACCGGGATTATGTGGTCAAGGACGGCCAGATAATTATCATTGATGAATTTACCGGCCGTTTGATGCCGGGCCGCCGCTGGTCGGGCGGGTTGCACCAGGCCATTGAAGCCAAAGAGGGTGTTAAGGTGCAGGCCGAGTCGCTCACTTTGGCGTCGATCACTTTTCAAAATCTTTTTAGGATGTACAAAAAATTGGCGGGCATGACCGGCACGGCCATGACTTCGGCCGAGGAATTTGACAAGGTCTACAATCTTGATTGCGTGCCGATTCCCACCAATAAGCCGTTGTCGCGCCGGGATTTGCCCGACCGGATCTATAAAACCGAAAAAGGGAAATTCGCGGCCGTGGTGGCCGAGATTAAGGAACGGAACGCCGCCGGCCAGCCGGTGCTGGTGGGCACCCGGTCGGTGGAAAAAAACGAATATTTAGGGGCGTTGTTGGAGCGCGAAGGCGTCAAGCATGAAATTTTGAACGCCAAAAACCATGAACGGGAAGGCGAGATCATTGCCCAAGCCGGGCGGTCGGGCGCGGTGACCATTGCCACCAATATGGCCGGCCGCGGCGTGGATATTATTTTGGGCGGCAATCCTCCCGAGCAAAGCGAAGGGCAAAAAGTGCGCGATGCCGGCGGTCTGCTTATTATCGGCACCGAGCGGCACGAAGCGCGCCGCATCGATAATCAGTTGCGCGGCCGCGGCGGCCGCCAGGGCGATCCGGGCACGACGCAATTTTTTATTTCCACCGAAGACGATTTGGCCCGGATATTCGCCGGCGATGCCATGAAAAAACTGATGGAGATGCTTAAAGTTCCCGATGATATGCCAATCGAATCGGGCATGGTTTCCAAAAGGATCGAGGAAGCGCAAACCAAGATCGAGGGCTCGCATTTTGACGTGCGCAAACACTTATTGGACTATGACAGCGTGATGAACAAGCAGCGCGAAGTGATCTATAAAAAGCGCGACGATATCTTGGCCAAAAGCAATGAGGAAATTTTTGCTTATTTGGCGGATTTGGCGCAACGAGGAAATTCCGTTGATAGTTTCAACCAGCGGGTGGAGCAAAATGGCAAGGACGCGATGGTGGCCGCGGGGAGATTTATCGCGCTCAAGACCGTTGATTTTTTTTGGCAGGAACATTTGGAATTGATGGACAACGTGCGCGACGCCACGCGCTTGCGCGCCTATGGCCAGCAGGATCCGCTGGTGGAATATAAAAACGAAGCCAACAAGCAATTCCGCATTTTGCTGGACACCGTGGAAGGCAACATTTTGCAAAATCTTTTAAACGTGTCGATCACGCCGCAAGCCGCGCAAAAGATCGCCCAGCCCCAACCCCGGCCGCAATCCCAACCCGCCGCCAATTACGATAAAGTTGATCGCAACGCCCCTTGCCCATGTGGTTCGGGAAAAAAGTATAAGAAGTGTCATGGGAAATAATATTTTCGTGGAGTTGCATGTGCCGGATTTCGGGATTGCCAAAGATTTTTATCAAAAGCTTGGTTTCAATGTTGCTTCTGACGACAAAATAAATAATGGGATAGGATATTTTTTGATGGAGCGGAAGGGAGCGATATTAAATCTCTACGGCGGGAGCGAAAAAGTTTATAACCAAGCGTATTTCAAGCGATATCCAAAAGATACGCCGCGCGGGTTTGAAATTGAACTGACGATTCCGATCGCAAAAGATGAGATCGATGATTATTTTGCAACCGTGAAACGATTGATTCCGGATAGTGTGGATCAGGATTTGATGCAAAAAACCGATAGGGCTTTATCGTGGCGCGATTTTCGCGTGGTTGATCCGTTCGGATTTTATTTGCGCTTTGTTGAGCCGATAAATTGGAAAATCTGTCATTGCAAAAGCGGCAAGGAATGGAAAGATTGCTGCGGCAAATAAATTTATGGAGCAAGAAAACAAGCCGAAGGTGGGGATCGGGGTGATGATATTGAAAGATGGTAAGGTTTTGCTGGGGAAAAGGTTGGGGGCGCACGGCCAGGGGGAATTCGCGTTTCCGGGTGGGCATTTGGAATATATGGAATCGTTTGCAAATTGCGCGCGGCGCGAAGTTGCCGAAGAGTGCGGTATTGAAATAAAAAATATCCGCTTCCAATTTTTGGCCAATATTGTTAAATACGCGCCCCGGCACTATGTCCATATCAGTTTGCTGGCCGATTGGGCTAGCGGCCAACCCAAGGTCTTGGAAACGGAAATGTGCGAATCATGGGATTGGCATGCTTTGGATAATTTGCCTAACCCGCTGTTTGAACCGTGCGCGCTCACCATCAAAAGCTACCAAACCGGCATCAACTATTACGACATTCTTGAAAAATAAACTTTACATACACCTGGTGTATGCAATTTAATGGCAAAATATTATATGGACAAGGAAACTTTTGAAAAGGAGATCGCCATGTGCCGGCAGTTGTCAAAAGAAAATGGCGGCAAGTGCGCTTGGGGCGAATGCGCCAAATGCGGCGTGGTGCCGTTGTTGTTCAAGCTTGCCAAGGGCGAATTTTACGAAAAAGAAGCCGAGGTCTTGGAGTTGAAACGCAAGGTTTTATCATAGGATTGCAACAGTTAAAATTTAAATGCTGTTGACGGGGTCTAACCGCCCGCGATTACACGGAGGTTAGATCCCGAAAATACAAAATGCGTTAATCTTGCGGGCGCGCTCGCAAGATTTTACTTTTGGGGGGATTTGTGGTATTAAGAGGGCGGATAACAGACGGAATATTTAATTTATATATGAAGAAAAATTATTTTTGGTCGCTGGTTTTCATCGCGGTGTTGGCGCTGGTGTCGGCGGCGTTTTGCTTCCCGCAGGTTGTCAACCAAGGCGTTGACGCGGTTAATACCAAGCTCATTTGGAAGATCCCGCGTTTTCCGGACAAGCCGTTCAATTTGGGGCTGGACGTGAAAGGCGGGGTGCGCCTGGAATACCAGGCGGACTTGAGCCAGATTCCGGAAAACGATCGCGCGGCCGTGATGGAAGGCGTGAAAGATCTGATCGATCGGCGCGTTAACAGTTATGGCGTGGCCGAGCCGCAGATCCAAACCGCGGGCGAGAGCCGTTTGATCGTGGAATTGCCGGGCATCGAAAGCGTGCAACAGGCCATCGAGTGGATCGGCCAGACGCCGTGGCTGGAATTTTCCGAATCCCGCTCCGAGGAGGAAACGCAAAAGATCCTTGACAAGATCAAGGAACTGGAAGGCAAGACCCCGGAAGAAATGATGAAAGTCGCGGATTTTCAAGTTGGATTGCAAAACCCTTATTTTGCCTCCACCGAACTTACCGGCAAATACCTCAAAAAAGCCAATCTTGATTTTGATCAAAACACCGGCCGGCCGATAATCGAGCTGGAATTCGATGGCGAAGGCGCCAAAATTTTTGAACAAGTAACCGAGCGCAATGTGGGCAAACCGCTGGCCATATATCTTGACGGCCAGGCGATTATCGACACCACCGGCGATGAAAAAATTGATGGCGGCGATCTTTACGCGCCCAATGTGAACGAAAAGATCAGCGGCGGCAAGGCCGTGATCACCGGTATTGCCGGTATCCAGGAGGCGCGGACTTTGGTTAAACGATTGAACGAAGGCGCCCTGCCGGTGCCGTTGGGCGAACCCATCAGCCAGCAAAAGATCGGGCCCACTTTGGGCGCGGTATCGCTGGAGCAAACTGTCGCGGCCGGAATCATGGGATTTTTGATGGTGATGATTTTTATGGCGGTCTATTACCGCCTTCCGGGGTTGTTGGCATCGCTGGCGTTGCTTTTGTATGGCGTGGTGTTGTTGGCGGCGTTCAAGTTGATGGGGGTAACCATGAGCTTGGCGGGCATTGGCGGTTTTATTTTGTCGGTGGGCATGGCGGTGGACGCGAATGTTTTGATATTTTCGCGCTTGAAAGAAGAATTGGGCGCGGGCAAAAGTTTGGGAACAGCCATTGAAGAAGGGTTTTCTCGCGCTTGGCCGGCAATCCGCGACGGCAATTTCACCACGATCGTGGTGGCGCTGATTTTGTTCTTTTTGGGAACAAGCTTCGTGAAGGGATTTGCCGCCACGTTGATTTGGGGCATATTGTTGTCGATGTATTCGGCCATTGTGGTCACGCGGACATTTTTGCGCGTTATGGCCAACACCAAGTTGGGTAAAATTGCCTGGCTGTGGAAACCCATCGCTTAAAAGCGTAAAACTAAAAGCGCAAAGCGCAAAGTAAAAATGCGAATTTCGTATTAATACTTTACACTTTTCGCTTTGTGCTTTGAACTTAACTTTATGATTTCTTTTATTAAATACAAAAATATATTTTTGATTTTGACCGGCGTGTTGGCGATTGCCAGCTTGGCGGCTATCGGAGCGTTTGGATTAAAGCCGGGAATCGAATTCACCGGCGGCAGCGTGATGGAGATTGAATATGAAGGCGAGCGGCCCGCCGAAGACGCGATTCGGGAAGAAATCGCCGGTTTGGAAATAAAAGATCTGTCGCTTTACGCCGCCGGCGACAAAGGGCTTACCATTCGCAGTGAGAATTTAAGTCCGGAAAAACACCGCCAATTGTTGGAAAAACTCGACAAAACCGGAAAATATAATGAAAAAAGTTTTGAGGCCATTGGTCCGACCGTGGGCAAAGAGTTGACCGGGAAAATGACCGGCTTGGTGCTGGTTTCGTTGCTGGCGATGCTGGTTTATATCGCGGTGGCGTTTCGCAGCGTACCCGGGCCGGTGAGTTCTTGGCAATATGGCGCGGCGTCGTTTTTGATCTTGTGCCACGATGTTTTGGTGCCGTTGGCGGTGTTTTCGGTTTTGGGAAAATATCAAGGGGTGCAGATTACGATTCCGGTTATTACCGCGTTGCTCACGGTGGTGGGTTATGCCATCAATAATGTGATTGTGGTTTATGACCGTATCCGCGAAAATCTTTTACGCGATCGCAAAGCCGATTTTGCCGAAATTTGCGATCGCGCCCTCAATCAAACGTTGAGCCGGCAAATTAACACATCGTTGGCCACGCTTTTGCCGGTGTTCGCGATTTATTTTTGGGCGGGGGCGAGTTTGAAATATTTCGCGCTGGCATTGATCTTGGGCGTTGCCACCGGCACCTATTCGTCGGTGTTCTTGGCGGCGCAGATCTTGGTTTTTTGGCGGCAAAGAGCCGGAATTAAAAAATAATGTTTTGCCGTTGATTTTAATTTTAAAAACAGGATTTGTCCTGTTTTTTTTGCGGCCGCGCCCGATGATTTGACAAATTTTGAAATATCATATATAATAATCAAATGTTGGAAACCAAGAGGGGGGAGATCTTATTTTTCCGTTTTGGTTGCCGCTAAAAATAATTTTTTCGTATGGTTAAATTAGATTATCAAAAAATCGGCGAACAGCTTTTGAGCCAGTTGCCGGCAAAACAGCGCGAGGTCGTCGAGCGCCGTTTTGGTTTGAAAACCGGCCGGCGCGCCGCCGAAGGCGAGCCTCGCTTTCAGCGGGAAACTTTGGAAGCTATCGGCAAAAGCCATAAAATTTGCCGCGAACGGGTGCGCCAAATTGAAAAGGCGGCGTTTTCAAAAATGAAAAAAAACGCGGCCGCGGTCAAATATCCGGCGCGGGTTTTTGGCAAACACTTGAGAGATTTTGGCGGGGCGCGCGAAGAAAGTGTTTTGTTGGAGGAATTGGGCGGCCCGCTTTTTAAAGCGCATGCTTATTTTTTGCTGGTGATTTCGGGCGAATTCGCGCGCGGGGCGGAAAGCGACGGAAATAACGCTTTTTGGGCGGTGGATTCGCAATTCCAAGCCGCAGCCAAGAATTTTATCGCGCTGGCGATGGCCAAACTCAATGAAACCAAAAAATTGGCGACGCCGCGCGAACTGGCCGCTCTTGGCGGCTTAAAAAAGCCGGTGGCCGAATCCTATCTGGGCATTTCCAAAGAAATTCAAAAAAACAAGGATGGATTTTATGGTTTGCGAAACTGGCCCGAAGTGAACCCAAAAGGAATCAAGGACAAAATTTATTTGTTGCTTAAAAAAAGCCGCAATCCGTTGCATTTTTCCGATGTGGCCAAAGGAATTCAGGGCAGTTTGGTGCAAACCGTGCACAACGAATTGATCCGCGACAAGCGGTTTGTTTTGATTGGCCGCGGGAAATACGCGCTCAAAGAATGGGGTTATGTCGAGGGTGATGTCAAAGACGTGATCAACAATATTCTGGGCAGCGAGAATCGGCCGCTTACCAAATCCGAAATTTTGGAAAAAGTGATGAAGCAGCGCCAGATCAAGGAAAACACGGTGTTGATGAATTTGAGCAACAAAAAATTCTTTTCGCGCGATAACGACGGCCGTTATTGGCGCGCCGCCGAAGGCGAGCCTCGCTTAACGCGGACCGAGGTCCAGCAAGCCTAACCGCCTTTAATTTATCATTAACTCGGGTTATAATAAAAACGCAGGCAAGCGCTTATTTTTGGTTTAAATTCGAATATCGAATATCGAATATCGAAATAATATCGAAATTCAATTTTTTAAAAAATCAAAACGAATTCGTATTTTTGTTTTGATATTTTAAATTTTCCGCCGGAGGCGGATCCGTCCTTTGGCGGAGAAAATTTGAATTTGTTTCGAATTTCGAAATTCGTGCTTCGGATTTTGATTCAAAGTGGTTCAAGAAATTGGTCAAATAATTGATTTCGCGTGGAGATTGGTTTGGCACTGGTGGTGGCTGCCGCTGTTTTTTTGGTGCGCCAAGCGGTTTGATTATTACTGGACTTGGTGGCGCACGGAACTTTGGTTTGGCACGGTGTGGAAGCCGCTGTTGCTGGAGATAAAGCTGCCCAAAATACAGCCCAAATCGATTAAAGCCATGGAAGCGGTGTTCACGGCGTTGCACGGCGCGATCTATAACGGGCCGGACTGGTGGGAAAGGTATGTCACCGGCGAAGTGCAAACCAGTTTTAAGTTTGAGATCGCGGCCATCGACGGCAAGATACATTTTTATATCCGGTGTTTTGCCGATTACCGCGACGCGGTGGAGGCGGCGGTTTATTCCCAGTTTCCCGAAGCCGAGATCGAGGCCCAGCCGGATTATTCGCGGGCGATCCCTTATGATATTCCCAACAAGGATTGGGAATTGTTTGGCTGGGATTATCGGATGCTCAAAGACGCGGTGTATCCGATTCCGACCTATGAACGTTATGTCGAACAGGGAGTTGAAGAGGAAGAGGTTATTGATCCGATCAACTCGTTGATGGAAGGCATGTCCAAGTTAAAGCCCGGCGAGCAGTTGTGGATTCAGATTAGCGCCAGTCCGATCTATTTTTCCGAAGACAAAGGGATTGATTTTGCCAAAAAATGCGCCAAAGAGCGCGATAAATTGGTGAAGCGGGACGCGGGCAAGACCGAAGGCGAGCCGTTATGGAAAGAGATTTTGGATTTTATTTTTATCGGACCCAAGGAAGCGGAAGAAAAAATGCCGGAAATGTTTCCGGCCGAAATGCGGCTCACCGCCGGCGAGCGGGAATTGGCCGAGGCGGTGGAAAAGAAAGCCGACAAGCCGTTTTTTTCTTGCTATATTCGCAATCTTTACGTGGCCAAGCGCGACGTGTGGTACACGCCCAATTGGCGCTTGCTGTTAAACTACTTCAATAATTTCACCAGTTCGGAATTCAATTCGCTTTGGGTGTGGGGCAAAACCTTGACGCGCGTGAAGTTGTCGCCGGTGCCATTTGTGAATGATTTGGCCCCCCGGCGCGCTTATGTGAAAAAGCGGCGGCTGTTGCGCACCTATCGCGACCGGTTGAATTATTACAATCCGTGGCATATCGGCCAGGGCGATGAAGGCGCCAAAATTATTTTAAACGTGGAGGAGTTGGCGTCGCTTTATCATTTCCCGTCGCAAATCGTGGCGCCCACGCCCGGGATCACCCGCACCGAATCCAAGGAAACCGTGGCCCCGGGCAATCTTCCGGTTTAAAAAATTCCGCGAAAGCGGAATTTTTTTTAAAATTAAAAATTGAGAGCGAAAAAGGAAAAACGAAAATTAAAAAATAAAAACTTTATGCTTCGCTGTATTTTTCGGTTTTAAATTTTTAAATGTCGTTTTTAAATTTTCATTTTCATTTTTTAAATTATCGACCGACGGATTTGGTTAAATGGTAAAAGTTTTGTAAAATGAGATAATGTCCATATAAATGAAATTAAAATTAAATGGTTCAAAAGGAAAAAATTATTTATATCGGCGAGGTTTCTTGGCGGCGTCAGAAAACCAAATTCGGTATCAAGCCCGACGACCGGCGGCGGCACATGTATTTGGTGGGGAAAACCGGCATGGGCAAGTCGAATCTGCTGGAAAATATGGCCATTCAGGACATTCATGCCGGCCATGGCATTGCCTTTATCGATCCGCACGGCGAGGCCGCCGAAAAGCTTTTGGATTATATTCCTTCTTGGCGCGTGAATGACGTTATTTATTTCAACCCGGGCGACGTGGCTTATCCCACGGCGTTCAATGTGATGGAGATCACCAATCCCGAGCACCGCAATTTGATCGCGGCCGGCTTGATGGCGGTGTTTAAAAAAATCTGGCCCGATGTGTGGTCGGCGCGCATGGAATATATTTTAAACAACACCATTTTGGCGCTTTTGGAATATCCCAATTCAACTTTGCTGGGCATTAATCGCATGTTTTCCGATCAGGAATATCGCGCCAAGGTGGTGGAAAAGATCACCGATCCGATCATTCGCGCGTTTTGGGTGAATGAATACGCCAAATACAACCAAAAATACGAGCAGGAATCAACCGCGGCCATTCAAAACAAGATCGGCCAGTTCATCGCCAATCCGCTGATGCGCAACATCATCGGCCAAGTGAAATCGTCGATTGATATGCGCAAGATAATGGACGAAAAAAAGATTTTAATCGTTAACATTTCCAAGGGTATGGTGGGCGAGGACGCGTCGCGGCTTTTCGGGGCGATGGTGATCACCAAATTGCAATTGGCGGCGATGTCGCGCCAAAACATTCCCGAAGAGGAGCGCGCCGATTTTTATTGTTATGTGGACGAATTTCAGAATTTTGCCACGGATTCATTCGTGAATATTTTGTCGGAAGCGCGCAAATACCGCCTGTCGCTGATTTTGGCCAATCAATATTTGGGACAATTGGAAGAGATGACCGGTGCGGGCAAAAGTTCGCGCGTGAAAGACGCGGTTTTCGGCAACGTGGGCACGATCGTGGCTTTTCGCGTGGGCGCCGAAGACGCGGAATTTTTGGAGCCGGAATTCGCGCCCGAGATCACCATCGAGGATTTCGTCAATTTGGGCAAATACCATATTTATTTGAAATTAATGATCGACGGCATCACCAGCGCGCCGTTTTCGGCGACAACTTTGCCGCCGATGGAACGGCAGGCGGTTTCGGAAAAAGAAAAGATCGTCGCGGTTTCGCGCGAACGCTATAGCGTGCGCCGCGAGGTGATCGAAGAAAAGATCGCCAAATGGAGCGGCGAGATGAGCGAAGCGGCGGCCAAAGTTCCGCCGATGCCCGAGCCCGGCCAGCGCCAAGGCCAAAATCAGGCCAAAATGCATGAGATTATTTGTTCGATGTGCGGCAAGACCACCAAGGTTATTTTTGAGCCCGAGCCCGGTCGCAAGGTTTATTGCAAGCCGTGTTTGAAAAAAATGCAGGCCGAAAATAGCGGCAATCGAGGCGAGCATGGCAACGCCGCGGAACGGCCATTGGATGAACGCCGGCCGATGCCGCCGCGCGCCGTTTCGCCTTGGCCCGAACGCCGCGCCGATCGGCCTGTCGCGCCGGCATCGCCGGCGGTTGGAAACCGGCCGGCGCTTTCGCTCTCGGACTTGGCGCGGGTCGAGCCCACTCGTTTTGCCGGCCAAAAAAATGACACGGCGGTTGACCGGCCCAAAAAAGAAATTCAGATCGATGAATTGAAAAAAGCGCTTCGCGACGCGCTGAAAACTGCCTCGGAAACCAAAAACTCCGAAGAGTAAATCCCAAGCGCTAAACCCTAAATCCCAAACAAATCCAAAATTCAAATTTAAAAGTTCAAAATAATTCCAGTTTTACCGTTTTAAATTTTAAATTTTGGATTTTGAGATTATTTAGAATTTAGAGTTTAGAATTTAGGATTTTAACGTTTATGAAATTAATAAAAGATGGTGATTTCAACAACAAGATCGTGCTGACGCGGTGCGATTTTAACGTGTCTTTGAGTGAAAAAGGCGGGATTGACGATGATTTCCGCGTTGTTAAGACATTGCCCACGATCGAATTTTTGATAAAGAGCGGCGCGGCGGCGGTTTTGATGAGCCATTTGGAAATTGGCGGCAAGCCGGCCAGTTTGCGGCCGGTCGCGAAATATTTGGGAAACGCTTTAGGCGCGCCGGTAAAATTTTTGGATGATTGCGTGGGCGACAAAATCATGGCCGAAATTAAGAAAGCCAAGCCCGGGCAGGTTTTATTGTTGGAAAATTTGCGTTTTCATGCCGAAGAAAAAACCAACGATCCGGAATTCGCGCGGCAATTGGCCAAAATGGGTGATTGTTATGTTAATGAAGCGTTTTCCTGTTCGCACCGGGATCACGCGTCAATTTCGGGCGTGCCGCGCCATCTGCCGGCCTACGCGGGAATTTTATTTCAAAATGAGATTGCCAATTTGGAAAAAATCGTTAAAAAACCGCGCCGGCCGTTGACGGTGGTTATCGGCGGTGTGAAAGTTGAAAGCAAAGCCAAAACGATTTCCAACTTCATCAAGGTTGCCGATCATGTTTTGATCGGATCCAAGATCGGCGCCCAGATATTGGCGCACCAACGCCAATTGGCCGGCGCTCAAGCGGTGGCGCCGGATCCGGTCGTGGGCGCGATTGACATCACTTCGCCCAAGTTGCATTTGCCGGTTGACGGCGTTTTGGCGCTCAAGGACCTTTCCGAGGGCTATTCGCGCGCCGCGGCCGTGGGTTTGATGCGCCAAGAGGAAGACATTTTTGATATTGGTCCGGAAACTTCGAAATTTTTTGCCGAAATCATCGCCGGGTCGAAAACCATATTTTTTAACGGGCCGATGGGAATGTTTGAAAAACATGATTTTGCCGCCGGCACCAAGGCGGTGTTGGAAGCGATCGCGGCCGTTGATGGCGCCTATCGGGTTGCCGGCGGCGGCCAGACATTGGAAGCGATCCGCAAATTCGGAGTTGAAAAAAAATTCAACTTTTTGTCCACCGGCGGCGGCGCGATGCTGGAATTTTTGGCCGGCAACAAGTTGCCGGGCATCCAAGCCCTGGGTTAATAAATCCGAAGCACGAAGCACGAAATTCGAAACAAATTCGAATTATTAATTTTTAAATTTTCAAAACAAAAGCTTATGTTGGTTTTAAAAATTTGAAAATTTGAATTTTAATATTGTTTCGATATTCGATATTCGAATTTCGATATTTGAAATTTTAGATGGTTGATTCGATAAAAAATTTAAAAGAGGCGGCCGACAGGATCAAATTGGCGGTTAACAATAATGAAAGGGTGATCATCTACGGCGATGCCGATCTCGATGGCGTGTCCGCGGCGATTTTAGTTGGAGAGATCGTTAAAAACGCCGGCGGCAAGGCGGCGGCCTATTATTTTCCCGATCGCGAAAAAGAGGGTTATGGCATTACCAAAACCGCGCTTGAAAAATTGGCGCCGCTATCCCCGGGGATTTTGGTGGCGGTTGACCTGGGGATCGGCAATTTCGAGGAAGTGAAGCTGGCGCGCGCGTCCGGATTTTCCACGATCATCATCGATCACCACGAGATTTTGGACGGCGTGCCCCAGGCCGACATCGTGGTTGATCCCAAGCAGGCCGGCGACGACTATCCGTTTAAATTTTTTTCCGCCGCCGGATTGGTTTTCCGGCTGGCCGAAGAATTTTTCGGGGCCGCGTTTTACGGCAATTTGCGCCAGAGTTTTGCCGAGCTGGCCGCGCTGGCCACGGTTGCCGATATGATGCCTCGCGAGGGCGACAATCTTGATATCATTGCCGAGGGTTTGGCGGCCTTAAAACAATCGTTTCGTCCCGGATTGCGGGCGTTTTTTGACACCGACGCGTTTTTTGAAAACGATTCGCGCAATTTTAACAATCGGCTTAACAAGATTATCGCGGTTTTGAATGTGCGCGATTTGCGCGGCGGCTTGCCGGCGTCGTTTCGTTTGCTCACCACCGATTCGCTGGAAGAATCACAAACATTGATTCGCGAGTTTTTGGAAACCAACCGCTTGCGGCGCGCCAAGATCGACGGCGCGGTTTCGCAGGTTAAATCAAAAATTGTCGGCAAAGATGAACCGATAATTTTTGAAGGCGGCGCCGATTGGGAAACCAATCTTTTGGGCACGATGGCGTCGATTTTGGCCATCGAATATAAAAAACCGGCGTTTTTTTACAAGACCATCAACGGCGAAAGCCAAGGCGCGGTGCGCAGCATCGACGGCGTGGATACCGTGGCATTGATGAAGTCCTGCAAGGAATTGCTGATTACTTTCGGCGGCCACCCCAAAGCCAGCGGCTTTCGCGCCAAAACCGAAAACCTCGAAGAATTCAAGGCGTGTTTGATCGAAAATCTAAAAAATTCGCAAAATTTCGATGAAAAAAAATAACAAAAATTTGGCGATTTTTGAAGGCCGCAAAATCCGCCGGATTTGGGATGGAAAGCAAGAAAAATGGTATTTTTCGGTGGTTGATATCGTCGCGTTGCTAATAGATCAACCGGAACACAAAAAAGCGCAAAGTTATTGGACTACTTTGAAAAATCGTTTGAAAGGGGAAGGAAGTCAGGTCGTCACAAAATGTGACCAACTGAAAATGATGGCTCAAGATACGCGATTTCCGCGAATGAGTTAAAATTGAAAAATTCGGAGGGTTGTTTTTGCGTTTTATATTGATTGGTTAAAATTTAATCATCTAAAATCGCCCGCCCTGATTTCAAGCGATTGGAACACGGCGGGGTTTTTGGTTGTAACAAAAAAACGCGAATCGCTTGACGGGTTTTTTATAACATATATAATGTATATGTAATAAAATTACAATATTTTATAACATGAGAGCGTTGAATAATTGATTTCACGAATTATTTTGAACTTGGCAAATCCGTAAAAACAATAAAATTCGGCAATTATTCAACGCTCTAAACATACATCATCAAAATGGATAAAAATGAGATCATAAAAATATTGGAAGATTGGAATTTTTGGTCAAAAGAATTGAATACCGGGATCAATCGGGATTTATATTTGGATGTTTTGAAAAAAATGCTTGCCGGCGAGCAAATAAAAGTTATAACCGGGGCAAGGCGAAGTGGAAAATCTTTTATAATGAGGCAGCTCGCGAAATATTTGATTGGGGGAAGCGTGGGTAAAAGCAATATTTTGATTGTCAATTTTGAGGATCCAAGATTCGTTGCTTTGGACGCTAAATTGCTTGGGCAAATATTTGAAACTTATTTGGAGTATCAATCGCCGCGGGGCAAAATCTATGTTTTCCTTGATGAGGTGCAGGAAATACAGAAATGGGAAAAATGGGTTAGAACGGCGCAGGAACTGGGAAAAGCGAATATGATCGTTTCCGGTTCGAATTCAAAGCTTTTAAGCGGCGAATTGGCAACCGTGCTCACCGGCCGGCATTTGGACGCGACGGTTTTGCCGCTGTCCTGGGCTGAGTTTTTGAAATTCAAAAATTTGCAAATAAAAGATAATTTTGAGTTGGCAAAGAATGAAATTAAAATTCAAACGCTTTTTGCCGAATTTATGGAACTTGGTTCTTTTCCGCTTGTTGTTTTGGAAGAAGACAAAGAAAAAATAATTCTTGCTTATTTTGATGATGTCGTCAGCAAAGATTTGATAAAACGCTATAAAATCAGAAAATCCGAAGAAATAAAAAGTCTTATCAAATTTTATTTGAGCAATACGTCTTCTCAGATAACGTTTACATCCACGGGCAAATTTTTGAATATGTCGGCTTTGTCGGCGAAGCGGTTTTCGGCCTATTTGGAAGCTTCATATTTGGTGTTTTTCGTTAAGAGGTTTTCGTTTAAATTCAAAGAACAAGAAAGAAGCCCGCGAAAAGTGTATGCCGTGGACACGGGGTTGGCCAACGTCGTTGGGTTTCGTTTTAGCGGCAATTTGGGAAAGTTGGCGGAAAACGCGGTGTTTTTGGAACTCAAAAGAAGATCCTATTTTGACCCTCGAATGGAAATATATTATTGGAAAAGCCGCGCTCAGGAAGAGGTGGATTTTTTGGTCAAAGAAAACGCCGGCATCACGCAATTAATACAGGTTTGCTGGGATGTTCAAGATATCAACACCAAAAAACGGGAAACCAAAGCGCTTGTCAAGGCAATGGAAGAATTTGGACTGGAGACCGGGCTGGTAATAACCCAAAGTTTCGAGGCTGAGGAAAATTTCAACGGAAAAAAGATTAAATACGCAACTTTAAGCAAGTGGTTATTGGGATTGTGAACCAATATCCAATATAATATTAAGGAGCGGTTTGACAATCGTTTTGTTACCGGAAATGCTCCGCAAACTGGGTGGCAAGGAAAAGCAGCGGGTGACCGCCAAAAAGATCCCCGGCGGCATTGCCATCCGCGACTTCCGCGGGTGAAAGTAATTTTTGTATAAAAAAAGAAGAAGCGGTTTTATTTTCTTGCGGATGCAAGAGCTTCTTCAAGGGCTTCTTCGAGGGTGTTGCCGTGTATTACCCTTGGACAACCCAACCTTTGATTTAATAAGATTTGAAATTGGTCTTTTCCAAATCCGAAATATCCGTATTCGATTCTTATGGCACCATATTGATGGCCAAGCCATTCCAAATTTCTGATATTTTTTGCGTCTTGGGTTGGGATATAAGCGGTTTGATCTTTCAAAACACCAATAATAGCTTCTTCGGTCGAGTTGGATATGCGTCCGTAGTCTGGCTTTTGTTTGATTTTATAAAGGATAGCTTTCTTTTTTTCTGGTTTCGTATCATCAATTTCTTTGTGTTGGATATCAAGTTCAAAAACATATCCGTTTTGCAAAGATTCTTGAAGCGCTGCTGTAATCGATGACATTTCTTCACCTCGCTTGTTTTTGGTATCATAAAATTTGACAAAAGTCAAATTTAATTGTTAAAATATAGCAGTTGGACGGAAGACCCAAGCCGGCAAAGCAACCGCCCCCTCCTAATTTTGCTCATTTATGTACCTATATTTGCTGCAAAGCAAAATGGACAAATCTTTTTACATCGGGATTACCGATAATATTCGGCGCCGTTTGGCAGAACATAATGGTGGCTTATCGTTGGCTACAAAAAATAAGCGGCCATGGATAATTATATACTGCGAATGGTATAGGTCGGATATCGATGCCAGAAAACGTGAACGCCAGCTGAAAAAGCATAAAAGCGGTTGGCGATGGATTAAAGAGAGAACAGAAAATAGCCGAATAAAAGAGCAAAATTAGGAGGGGGAGGAAAGTCCGAACACTCAGTTCCAAGGCGCAAGCCAAGGGATTAAAAGCAGAGGGTAATTCCCTTCCCGCGCGCATTTTAACAAATGATGCGCGGCGAGGTGCGAACAGTGACGGCCAAGCCGAAAGGCGAGGCATCCCGAGCCGAAAGGCGAGGGAATATCCTTATGGCAACATAAGGGTGAAACGGCTAAATCCTTGCTCGGGTGCAAGAACAAGCGGAATTTTCCGAATATATGGGAAAATTTCGTAAAAAGTAGTTCGCTACAGGCGGCAAGTAATTGTCGTCGCAGATAAATGGTTGCTTATCTTTGCCAATGCCGACAAAGAGATACAGAATTCGGCTTATTGCCGGCTTAGGCCTTCCATCCAAAATGAATTTTGTATTTCAAGGGTCGTTCCCCCGTGAAGCATCGCGGAGCAGGGGTGCGACCCCTTCAATAGTATTTGAATTCAAAATTCTATTGTTGGGGTCTAACCGCCCGCGAGTACGCGAGGGTTAGACCCCGAAAATGCGATTTTGCTTTTTTTTGACATTTGATATTTTGATTTTGGATTTTTCCAGTTTATGTCGAATCATTTTTTTAATGGGGGGTTGTTGAATATCGAAAGCCGGGGGATCGTTTTGCCGGCGGCGATTTTGGCGGTGGCATCGGTGGCCAGCCGGATGTTGGGAATCGCGCGCGATTGGTTGCTGGCGCAAAGGTTTGGCGCCGGGCCGGAGCTGGATGTTTATTATGCGGCGTTCCGGATTCCGGATTTCATTTACAACATTCTGGTTTTTGGGGGGATCACGGTGGCGTTTTTGCCGCTGTTTTCGGATTATTTTGCCAAAAACAAGGACGAAGCATGGCGCTTTGCCAGCAACACGCTCAATGTTTTTTTTGGTTTTTTGGCGGTTTTGTGCGCCGTTTTTTTTGTGTTTGCCGACCGGCTGGTGATTTTGGTGGCGCCCGGATTTTCGCCGGAACAATTGGCGCAGACCGCGTTGTTGAGCCGCCTGATGTTTTTAAGCCCCATAATTTTTGGCGCGGCATCGATTTTTTCGGGAATTTTGCAGTACTTTAAAAAATTTTTGGCCTACAGCTTGGCCGCGCCGTTTTATAACTTGGGTATAATTTTGGGAATTTTGTTTTTCGCGCCGTCGATGGGAATTGTGGGATTGGGTATTGGCGTGATTTTGGGGGCGCTGTTGTATTTGGCGGTGCAGATTTGGCCGGCAATCGTTTGCGGTTTTAGGTGGCGGCCGGTTTTTGATTTGCGCGCCAAGTCGTTAAAACTTGTTTTTGCCTTGATGTTGCCGCGCACTTTGGGAATCGCGGCCAATCAAATCAATCTCATTGTGCCGGTGGCCATTTTGTCAACCGCGAATCCCGGCTCAATCACGGTGTTCAACTTGGCCAATAATTTATTTTCTTTGCCTGTTGGGATTATCGGCGTTTCTTGGGCCACGGCGGCGTTCGCGCCGTTTTCCAAGGATTATGCTCAAGGACGCTTGGAAGAATTGGCCAAAAAATTTTCCAAAACCGCGCGCCAGATCGGTTTTTTGACGATTCCGACAATGGTTTTATTATTTGTTTTGGCCGGACCGTTGGTTGATTTTTTGTATTATCATGGGGAATTTTCGCTTTATAACGCTTATCGCGCCGCTGAAGTTTTGATGGTTTTTTGCTTGGGAATGTATTTTTCGGCGATTATGCCGGTGATGTTCCGCTTATTCTTTGCCATGAAAGATACGGCTTCGCCCACCTGGAGTACGGTGATCTCGGTGGCGGTCAATGTCGCGTTGAGTTTTTGGCTGGCATTTGGATTTATATTCGCGCCCGGGGGCCGGGCATTGGCGCTGGCGCTGGCCTATGGCTTGGCCAACGGCTTGCAATTTGCCATTCTTTGGTTTTTGCTTTGGCGCAAAAATCGAAAATTGATTTTGGCAAAAGAGATCGCGGTCTCTTTGGCAAAATCGATTGGCGCTGGAATTTTTACATTTTTTGGGTTATATTTGACGATGCGTGCTTTTTTACGGTTTTTGCACGATCCGTTTTTAATTTTATTATTGGGCGGAACAATCGGCGTTGTGATTTATTTAGTGATGGCTTTAATATTAAAATCGCCTGAAATTAAGGAATTTTTGCCAAAGAAATGGAACACGACCAAACAAAGATCAGGAATTTCGTGATTATTTCCCACGTTGACCACGGCAAATCCACCTTGGCCGACCGGTTTTTGGAGATCACCGGCACGATCAAGAAGGACAAATTGGAATCCCAGCATTTGGACATGATGGATTTGGAAAAAGAGCGGGGCATTACCATCAAGATGACGCCGGTGCGCTTGGAATACCGCAGTCATGTTTTGAATTTGATCGACACGCCCGGGCATGTTGATTTTGGCTATGAAGTGAGCCGCAGTTTGGAAGCGGTGGAAGGCGCGATTCTTTTGGTGGACGCCTCGCAAGGGATCCAGGCGCAAACCTTGGCTAATTTGGAATTGGCGCGCCAGCAAAACCTCAAGATCATTCCGGCGATCAACAAAATTGATTTGCCGGGGGTGTTGGTTGACGAGGCCAAATCGGATTTGGCGGCGTTGCTTGGCGTGCCCGCGGAAGAAATTTTCGCGGTTTCGGCTCGGAGCGGCATCAATGTGGAACAATTGTTAGAGGCGGTGATCGCCAAAGTTCCGGCGCCGGCCGGAGATTCGGCCAAACCCTTGCGGGCGTTGGTGTTTGATTCCAAATACGATCCTTACCAAGGCGTGATCGCTTATGTGCGGGTGTTGGACGGGCAAGCGGCGGCCAATGATAAATTATTTTTGATTCAAAATAAAGTTGAGGGACAAGTCAAAGAAACCGGTTATTTTTTTCCGGAAATGAAAAAATCCGCCGGATTGTTTTGCGGGCAGATCGGCTACATCGCCACCGGCGTGAAGAATCCGGAAAAAGTGCGCGTGGGTGAAACCATCACGCAGGCGGCCGCTTATAACGAAAAAACCAAAACATTTTTGGTTCAGCCGTTGGCCGGTTATGATGAGCCAAAGCCCATGATCTTTGCCTCGGTTTATCCCGAGGACGCCGACGATTTTGATAATTTGAAAGTCGCTTTAACAAAATTGAAATTGAGCGACCCGGCGTTCGTTTTTGAGCCGGAAATGAAAGAATTTTTGGGGCGGGGCTACCGGTGCGGATTTTTGGGCACGCTTCATGCCGAGATCGTTTGCGAGCGATTGTTTCGCGAATTCGATTTGAGTTTGATCATTTCTTCGCCGTCGGTGGTTTATAAAGTAAAAGATGAACGGGGAGACGAGACGACGGTTTATACTTCCAGCGATTGGCCGGATCCGGCGCGGATAAAGCAAACATTCGAGCCGTGGGTGAAATTGGAGATCGTTACCCCCATCGATTATCTGGGGCCGATTTCGGACTTGGCCAAGGATTATCGCGCCATCTATGTGAATACCGATTATGTGGGCAATGAAAAACTTTTGTTGATCTATGAAATTCCGTTGCGCAAGATCGTGAGCGGGTTTTATGATGATCTCAAAGGCGTGTCCCAGGGTTACGCGTCGATGAATTATGAAATGATCGGCTATCGGCCGGCTAATTTGGTGAAGCTGGATATTTTGATCAACGGCGAGCGGCAGGAAGCGTTTGCCAAAATCGTGCCCGAGGAGGACGCGGCTTTTGAGGGTCGCAAGATCGCGGCCAAATTAAAGGATAAACTGCCGTCGCAAATGTTTGCCCTGCCCATTCAGGCGGTTTTGGGCGGCAAAGTGATTGCCCGCGAGACCTTGGGCGCCAAGCGGCGCGATGTGACCGCCCCGCTTTATGGCGGCGACGTGACCCGCAAAAACAAGCTTTTGAAAAAACAAAAAGAAGGCAAAAAGAAATTGCAAGCCCGCGGCCAAATGCGCATTCCCTCCAAAGTGTTCATGGACATGTTTAAGCAAACTTAAAGCGCAAAGCGAAAAGTGTAAGTGGAAAACAAAAAACGCCGCAAGCGGCGTTTTTTGGCAAAAATAATCACAGGGCCACGGCGACAAGGGACAAAATCGTGCTCAAGGCCACGAAAACGATCAGCACTTTCCAGATGTTTTGGAACAATTTTTTGGTTTTCATGAAATTATGGGGTAAAATATAAAATTAGCGAACAAAGCGATCACACTATCTTTATCGGGCATTTTTGGTTTTTCGTCAAGCCGAAAAGCTTAAAGCGCAAAGCGAAAAGCGCAAAGTAGAAATTCGTATTTTCACTTTTAGTTTTACGCTTTACATTTTCCGCGTTTTTACTTTACACTTTACGCTTTAAGTTTTACGTTTTCAGTATGGCAATCAGAATTCCCAAGATCAAAAAAAGAAGTTCCTGGCAGAAAAAACTGGCAAACCTGGCCATGGGTTTCGCGGCGCTGGCCGTGATGGCGTTTTTGGCGCTTTCCAATTGGCGGATTTTTGAAAGCCGCCGGGTTTTGGACGCGCAAGTGGCCGAATCGCGAAAAGATCTTCAGGTGCTGGAAGAGCGCCGCGCCGCGCTCAAGGCCGGTTTGAGCGCGGCGCAGGGTGAGGGCTTTCAAGAAGAACGAATGCGCGAGCAGGGCTACAAAAAACCCGGCGAAGAGGTGATCGCTGTCTTGCAAGACGGGGCGGGTGATGCTACAACCAATAGCGAAGGATTGCCGGCCTCGGGCGGCGGTTTCTGGATGGATTTGTGGGAAAAAGTGAAAATTTTTTGAAATTAGAAATTATTATTTTGAATTTGTTTCGAATTTAGGATTTCGTGATTTGAATTTTCCGCCGTAGGCGGATTGCGGGTGTCGTACAGTGGCAGTATGCTACCTTCCCAAGGTCGAGACGAGGGTTCGATTCCCTTCACCCGCTCACACAAAAAACGCCTTTTGGCGTTTTTTTTGGACCGGCGGAATATTAACCAAGTTAAAGCGGTCCGTTTTTGAATTTTATAATTTTAAAGTGGCAATTTTTGTCTTTTTGATTATTTTTGCGTTAATTTGCGTAAATTTGTGTAATTTTTTATGTATTGTAATACAATTTTAATGCAGATTATTGTTTTTGTTAAGAGCCCTTTGCATTTATGAAACGGCATAAATCTTGACAAAATTGGAAAATGTGATATAATAAAAAGCGAAAATTTTGATCTTTTAAATATCGCCGCGGGCGAGCCAAAGCCGGAATTTTTTGAATTTTTGCCTTGGCTTGCCCGCGAAATCAGTTGTTTGGGCAAATTTTGTGAATTGTAGGATGAAAAGAGTTGAGGTGGATTTAAATGAGCGTATCAAGCACGAAAAGATTCGGCAAACAATTTACTAGAGAGCCGAAACAGCAAAGAGTCGTAAGAACCAGGAATGTTGTTCCTGATTTCAGCGAAGAGGAAAAGGCGGCGATAAAACAAAGGGTTCAGGACGAGAAAAGGATATTGATCCCCGGCGTCATAGAGGTTGCGGTTAATGCCGCTCAATGCTGTGTCGTCTTTTGCCGGCAAGCAAATCAGATTAATGGCGAGATTGGGGCCAACAAAGAAGCGGAAGTTATCATTGGTAATATCTTTAGTGAAACCGACAAGGCGGTTTTGCTTGCTGATAATCTGCCCGATATAAAAAGGCAGATGGACACTGAAGAGATAACCATTGATGATGCCTATGCGATCGTGTGTTCGGCGCGGGACTATGCCATTGTTCATCGGGATGCCGCGCATGAAGCTTTGGAGCAGTTAAAAGAACTTCAGAAGCGATTGGCGGTAAGAATGAGGGCGCAATGCGTGGTCGGAGATTTGGTCGCGTTTGGCGTAAATGCAGATGTTGCCAAAGAATTGTCTAGGATTGATTGGGGTATTTCCGCATATGCGGTTCGAGCGGCAAGAGTGATTGCTGATGGAAAGGACTCCAAGAACTTGTCCTACGACAGCGTTGTCGATGCGATCGAATTCGTTTTCGGAAACAAAAAGTATGATCTTCAAAAAATTATTTCCGAAAGGAAATATTATTATGAAGGCGGGCTTCCGGAAACCAACCAAATCATTAAGGAAATTGAAAGGCGATCTGGCATCAGTTTTGCCGCTATCAATGATGTTCCGGGCGATGGCTTGACGCATAATTTGCGTCGCATGAAGATGTTGGCGATCGTCAACTGGCTGTTTTATCAGCCGGAATATCTCTGGCGATTCGAGAATAACCTTGCGAAAGTGGGCGGTGTCGATCCTGCCGAGGTGAAAGCCGAGGCATAGTCAAACAGCAACCTTTTTCAAGGTTTCTTTTTTTATACGCGGAGTTATCAGGGGTTGAATCCCGGTAAAATTTACAGGGATCTTTAAAGGGATCCAATCCCTGTGGGTTGCAATCCCTGTGGGTTGCAAAATGGGAGGCGGGGGATAAAATAAAATCAAAGTTCAATGATAAAATTCAAAATAGAAATTTAAAAATTCAAATAAAAAATGAAAGTTAAAAGTTTAAAAATTATAATTATTGCGATAATTTGCGTGGCAATGTTCGGCGTGGCTTTATGGTTGATAGCAATTGGAAGGGTGGCGAATAAAAACGCGGGCGCGGAAAAAATTGAGATGGTGCAAGATGGGACATCGACGATGGCGGTTGCGGCGGTGGCGGTGGAAAATCAAACAATGGCAGAAGAAAAAGCGGAGGAAGGGCCGGTGAAGATTTTGGCGTTTGGCGATTTGTTGCTGGACAGGTATATAAAGCTGTACATTGATCGCAATTCGCCGGAATATCCGTTTGAGAATATAAAAAACATCTTTGTCGGCAATGATTTGGTATTAGCCAATTTGGAGGGCTCGTTCACTGATTTTAAACCGCGTAAGCTTGATCCCAATAATACCAGCTTCACTTTCGATCCCAAATTGGCCGCGATGCTCGAATCGAGCGGCTTCAACATCGTGAATTTGGCCAACAACCATGTGCAGGATTTTGGCAAAGAGGGGTTTTCTCAATCACAGGCATATTTGGAGAAAAACGGCATTGATCATTTCGGTGATTTTTACAATCAAGAAGGCGCGTTGATAAAAGATATCAACGGCAAAAAGATCGCGTTCATCGGTTACAATGAATTCGGCGATCCGGCGATCGCCGGCACGTTGGAGAAAATAAAAAACATCCGCGAGGAAGCGGATTTTGTGTTCGTTTATGCCCATTGGGGCGCGGAATATCAAACTTCGATTTGGCCCGGATCGCAAGAGAAGGGTCGGAAATTCATCGACGCGGGCGCGGATTTGGTTTTGGGAAGCCATCCGCATGTTATTCAGCCGATTGAAATCTACAAAAACAAGCCGATATTCCATTCCTTGGGCAATTTTTTGTTCGACCAGATATTTTCCGACCAAGTGCGCCACGGCTTGGGCGTGAAAATCACTTTGGTGCCAGATTTGGCCGAATATGAATTATTCGCCACGGAAATGAAAAATTTCCAAGTGAATTTGGCCGATCCAACAAAAAACCAGGAAATTCTCTCCTGGCTTGCCAAAAACTCGATTGCTCCTGCCGACCTTAAATCCCAAATCACCGCCGGCAAAATTTTACTTATTCGATAAAATATGTGATAATTGACCAAGGTGATTCGATGATTGGGAATATATATGGTTCTCCTTTAAAGCAGTGGAGAAATTTCCAGTTTGGTTGGATAGGTTTATTTATTATTTTTTTAGCGATATTCTTTTTTCCTTGGCTGTCGGAAACATTGTTCTTTGTTGCATTTATAATCGGAGTTATTTTTTTAATTATTCAAGTCGTGGGCAGTGTCTATCATAGAGAAATTGTGAGAGATATCTGACGGCTTATTTTTTTAGATTTTTTTTATCCGGCGGCTTTGAGGAGCGGGGGGAGGAGGTCTTTTTTGCGGGACATCATGCCGGGGATATAGCAAATGCCATCGGGGCAGGTTTGGTCGAAGGCTTTTTTGATCAGGGTGGCATCGCCGGCAACCAAAAGCAGAGTGCCGCAATTGATGATGTCGGTGATCATCAGGGCGGTGAAGACCAGATTGTTGGCGGCGGTATTTTTTTCCATCTCGGCCATTATCTCGGCAAGCCGCGATTTTGCTTCGGCCAAGTCAACCACTTCGATCTGACCCACGGCGAATTTGCCGTTTTGGGATTCGAATTCCTTGTAATCGGAACGCAGTATTTTTTCCGGCGTCAGGCCTTTCAGCGAGGCCTTTTGCTTTTTGATCTCGATGCCGAAATTTTTGAGGTTGGCGATCTTGGCGATTTTGGCCAAAGCTTTGGCGATTTTGATGTCGGTTTCGGTGGTTGTGGCGGATTTGAAAACCACGGTGTCGGACAAGATTGCCGAAACCAAAATGCCGGCCAAAGATTTGGAAATTTTGAAATTATCGGCCAGCATTATCTTGGCCACGATGGCGGCGGTGGAGCCCAGCGGTTCGGCGCGGAATTTTATCGGTTCGGGATAGTCAAACGAAATCTTGTGGTGGTCGACCACTTCGATGATCTTGGCCGAATCCGCGCCTTCGGGCATTTGCGCGCTTTCGTTGTGATCCACCAAAACCAAGGTTTTACCGGTTGCGCTTTCCATTTTTTTTGGTTTGGCGATTTTGAAGTGATCCAAGACGAATTTGGTTTCCGGATTCAAATCGCCGCATACCGCGGCAACCGCGTTGATCTTTTCTTTTTTTTTCAGATATTCGGCATAGGCGATGGCCGAACATACCGTGTCGGTGTCGGGCGACTTGTGTCCCATTACATAAATTGTGTCTTTTGCCATGGTGTTTTTGGTTAAAGATGGTTTTATCTTAAAGCAAACCGCCGGTTTTGTAAATTAAAAAGTAAAAATTAAAAATTGAAAACGATAATTTTAAATTGAAAATTATTAAATATGGGTTTTTTAAATTTCTAATTTTTGGTTTTCGTTTTTACTTTTTCATTTTTAAATTTTACTTTGAATCCTTGACTTAATTTTTGGGCTTGGGTAATCTATTATACGGGGATAAATTTCTAAAAATAATTAAAAAACATATGACAATGACGGGTTATTGCGTGAAATGCAAGGCAAAAGATCAGGAAATGAAAAATGTGGCGATCGTGGAAATGAAAGGCAAGGGCGGCACGGTGCGCAAAGCGGCCACCGGCGAGTGCGCGGCTTGCGGCACCAAGATGTACAAGATTTTGCCCAAGGATTTCAAAGAAGAGTAGTTTTTGAAAATCAAAAAAAACTCTTATTCGGCAAGTATTTTCGCGGAGCACGGATATTTTTCTGCTGAAAAATTCCTCGTGTTCGCGCCGGTCGCGCTCGCAAGTCTCCGCAAAAATCGCCTCAACGAGTTTTTTAATTTTGGTTGGGTTTTGGCGAAAGCGCGAACGAGAGTCCGCGCTTTTGTGTTAGAATCAAGGAATGGAAAATGAGATTAAAAAAAATAAATGGATAAAGTGGGTAATCTTGGGGTTGGCGGGGTTGAACCTGTTGGTGTGGCTGATGATCGCCGGAGCGGGCAAAAGCAAAGAATTGGAAGTGTGGTTTTTTGATGTGGGGCAAGGCGACGCGGCGTTGGCGCAATTGGGCGATTTGCAAATTTTGATCGATGGCGGACCAAATGCCGCGGTGCTGGAAAAATTGGGCCAAGCCATGCCGGTTTATGACCGCGAAATCGAATGGCTGGTGCTGTCGCACACCGATCGCGATCATTTGGCCGGATTGTTGGCGGTTTTGGAAAATTACCGCACGCGCAACATAATTTGGTCGGGGATGGGCGATGACGACGCCGAGGATGACGCGTGGCGGCGGCTGATATTGATCGAAGGCGCCGAAGTTATCACCAAGGGCGCCGGAAAAAAAATCATTTTGGCGAGTTCGCCGGCCGGCGGGCCGGAATTGGTTTTGGAAATTTTGTCGCCCGCGGAAAATGAAAAATCGCCGGACAAAAAACAAAATGAACTTTCGGTAACCGCCAAGATCATTTATGGCCAAAGATCGTTTTTGTTCACGGGCGACGCCAAAAGCGCGGCCCGCGGGTTTGTTGACGCGGCCGGCGCGCCGCAAGCCGATGTTTTGAAGGTGGCGCATCATGGCAGCCGTTATTCCACCGAGGCCGGTTTTTTGGCGCGAGTTTATCCGGCCGCGGCGGCGATTTCGGCCGGCGCAGGCAATCCCTATGGCCATCCAAGCGCCGAGGTCTTGGAAATGCTGGCAAAATATGATATTAAGACATTGAGAACCGACCAAAACGGAGACATTGTTTTTCGCACGAACGGCGATTTATTTTTCGTAAAAACCGAAAAATAAATAATATCGAAGTACGAATTTCGAATATCGAAACAAATCCGAATTTTTAAATGACCAAATATTTAAACGGAATTCCGTTTTGATATTTTAATTTTGAAAATTTGATATTGTTTCGAATTTTGATATTCGATATTCGAATTTGACAAAAAGATGGATTTTCCAATTTTTAAAACCAAAATGGAGGGCAAGGACCAAAAATTCAATTTGACCGACCCCAAAGAGCGCCATGATTATTTTTATTACAAGGCCGGGGAGGAGATTGAAAAATTAAAAAGTTTTGTCAAGGATAATACTTTTGTGGTTTATCTTTTGGGCAAGAAAAATTCCGGCAAAGGTACTTATTCAAAGATGCTGGCCGAACTGCTGGGAGCCGACAAATTGGAACATTTTTCGGTGGGCGATATGATCCGGGCGATTTCCAAGGAGATCCAGGATCCGGCCAAAAAGATCGATTTGGAATTGTATTTGAAAAAGAACTACCGCGGCTGGACGCCGTTGGACAAATTGATTCCGGTGATCGAAGGCCGCGACACCAAAACGCTTTTGCCCACGGAATTAATTTTGGCGCTGGTGAAGCGCGAGATCGCCAAACGGCCGCGCAAGACCATTTTTATCGATGGGTTTCCGCGGGATATGGACCAGGTGTCCTATTCGTTGTTTTTCCGCGATTTGATCGGTTTCCGCGAAGATCCGGACGTGATGGCGTTCATCGACGTGCCCACGAGCGTGATCGAGGAGCGCATCAAGTACCGCCGCATTTGTCCCATCTGCAACACGTCGCGCAACACCAAGCTTTTCCCCACTGCGAAAGTGGGTTATGACCAACCCACCAGCGATTTCTATTTGATTTGCGACAATCCCGATTGTTCGGGTTTTGGTCGGCAAAGAATGGTGGGCAAGGAAGGCGATGAGTTGGGCGTGGCGCCGATCAAAGACCGCTTGGAAACCGATCAAAAATTGATGGAGAAAGCCATGGAATTGCACGGCATCCCCCAGATATTTTTGCGCAACGCCGTGCCGGCCGAAATGGCCAATGATCATGTGGACGACTATGAGCTGACCGCGGGTTATGATTATGAGTGGGACGCGGCCGCGCAAAAAGTGGTCGTGAAAGAAAGCCCGTGGAAAGTGGCCGACGACAACGGCAAAATGTCGGTGAGCCTGCAGGCGCCGGCCGTGGCGGTGTCTTTGATTAAGCAACTGGTGCAAGCATTAGGAATCTAGAATCTAGAATCTAGAAGTTAAAAGTTAAAATACTAAGCCCCGCTTTTGCGGGGTTTTTGCGTATATGATTGACGCACCATTGACAGGGGGTTTGGACGGGTTATAATCAAGATAACCCTGTGGCCAAAAAGTTTTCCAACAAACTTTTTACGGGAGCCGGATATGGCCCTTGCTTGCGGGCAAGGCCTTGGGCACCCACCAGTTAATACCGGAATTCTTTTTCGCAGGGTTACCAAAAAACACCAGTGATGGCGTTTTTTGTTTGGATCGTCGCATTTTGAATTTTCTCACTGCTCATCAACTCATTGCTCATCAACTATCCATTCGGGCTGCCGGGAATTGAATCCGGTAGTAGATTTTCGGCTCGCATTGCGATTTCTGCCCCGCTGTTGCGGGACAGGCCGAAAATTCACTACCGGATGAACCCGGTTTGCTTTGCCAATGTCGGGGAAGGCAGAATCGAACTGCCGTTGCACCCACCCCAAGGGTGTAGATTACCACTATCTGATTCCCCGCAAGTTAACAAACAAATCCGCTTCGCGGCGGATTGGGAAACTGATATACCGGCCCAAGCCGCGCGGCTATCTGGCGGGTTTGTTGAGCGTTTTGATGCATTTGGCGCAAGCGATCACCTTTTGGCCGTTGGGCAAGGTGGTTGATTGCAGGTTGGGCTGTTGCTTGCGCTTGGCCGTGGGGTTGAACTTGGTGGCGCGCAGACGCACCCGGGTCCAGGTCATCATTCCTTTTTTTTCGCACAGTTGACAAACTTTGGACATATAATCATTTAATCATTTAATCATTTAATCATATAATCATAAAAATCATAGGATAAAATCATAAATGGTCGATAACAGGACAATCATAGGATATTTTTCATTAATTGGCAAGAGGCGTGAATCGTGCTATAATTGGAAAGTGCAAAGCGCAAAGTGTAAAGCGTAAAATAAAAATGCGGATTTATTTTTTGTTTTGCGTTTTGCGCTTTTAGTTTTACGCTTAAAATCATGGAATTAACTTTTATTGTTTTTTCAATTATCGCATTGGTGTTTTCGGTGATTATTCATGAAGTGGCGCATGGCGCCGCGGCCAACAAGTTGGGCGACCCCACGGCCAAATTCGCCGGCCGGCTCACATTGAATCCCTTGAAGCATTTGGATTGGACGGGATCGGTGTTTTTGCCGTTTTTTTTGATGGCGGTTAATTCGCCAATATTGTTTGGCTGGGCCAAGCCCGTGCCGGTGAACCCGCTCAATTTTCGCGACAAGCGCTGGGGCGACGCCAAAGTGGCGGTGGCCGGTGCGGCGGCCAATTTGGCGCTGGCGGTGGTTTTTGGCCTGATCTTGCGGTTTTGGCCCGAAATTTCCAATCCGTTTTCGGCGGGTTTTTACGCCTTGGCGCAGGCGGTGGTGGTGATTAATTTGGTGCTGGCGATATTCAACCTGATTCCGATCCCGCCGCTGGACGGCTCGCACATTTTGTTTGCGCTTTTGCCGCCGTCGCAAGCGGATTTCAAAGTGTTTTTACAGCGCTACGGATTTGTGTTTTTGCTGGTGCTGATCTTTTTCCTTTCCGGCATCATGAGTCCGATCCTGGAATTTTTATACCGCCTGATCGTGGGCATCCCCTTGGTTTAAAATTAAGAGGGTGAAATTTAAAATCCTTGCAATTTTTTAGAAGGACATTATTATTATATTGAAATTATGGAAAATATCATTATTCAAAAAAGCGAATTAAAAGCGGTGGTCCAAGAAAGCGTGAAAGAAGCTTTTAAGCAGGAGTTTGCCAAGCTTCGCGCTTCGCTTTTGCCGTTCGCGGGAAAAGCGGAGCAAAAGGATATTGAAAAGCGTTATGGAAAACCTGTCCGCAAAATCGCCAAAGATATCGAAATTGAAATATGAAATGGCATATTGGTTTTTCC